>JAJDOD010000100.1 GCA_022340315.1 Silicimonas sp.
CCCGCGTCGCAGATCAGGCGGCGTCCCGCGTCCTGACATCATCGACGATGGCCTCGAACTCGGCATCGCTCAGGATGTCGCGCTTCTCGATACCCTTGGCCTTGACCTGCGCCAGAACCTCGGCCGCCTGCGCGTCGGTCAACTCGCCCAGCTTCAGCTCGTCCATCTTGTAGGCCACCGAGGCCTTGCCGCTCTTCTTGCCCAGCACCACCTCGCCTGAGCGTCCGGTCAGGGCAGGATGGGTTCCGAACATCACCAGCGGATCGTGCATCACGTACTGGATGCCGATGCCGCTTTCGCGGATGAAATTGCCATGCCCCAGCACCGGCTTGTTCCGAGCCACGGGAATGTTGGAGAGCTCGGAGAGAAGCGCCCCCAGCTCCGGCAGCTTGTCCAGCCGGTACCCCGTCTCGTAGCCGTAAAGCAGGTCCAGACCCAGCATCAGCTCCTCAAGAGCCGCATTCCCCGTCCGTTCGCCAAGACCATTGGCACAGCTATGCACGCATTCCGCGCCCGCGGTGACGGCGGCAAGCTCGGTCGCCACACCCATGCCGAAGTCGTTGTGCGTGTGGATCTCGATGGGAAGGCCCGTCATCCCCTTGACCCAGCGCACCATGTACTTGATCGCTTCCGGCGTCGCGCACCCCATCGTGTCGACGATGCCGATGGCGTCCGGCGGGCTTTCGTTCATGATCGCGTTGCACAGGTTCGTCAGGTCCTCGGGCCGCGCGCGCGTGGTGTCATAAGGGAAGAAGACCGCGTGCAGCCCCTGCTCGCGCGCGTGGTTGATCACGTCGCGGCTCTTCTTGAACACGTCCTCCCAGGTCCAGCCGAACTGCGTAACCAGCTTGGGATAGCCGATGGGCACCTCGATGATGACGCCTTGCGCGCCACACTCCAGCGCCATGTCGATGTCCGCCCGCAAGGCACGGGCAAACGTATAGATCTTCGAGTTAAGGCCCAGCTTCGAGATCTCCTTGATGGCCTCGGCGTCCTGCGGCGACACCGCCGGCATACCGGCCTCGATCCGGTCGACGCCGACCTCGTCCATCTTGCTGGCGATCCGGATCTTGTCGTCGATGGAGAAGACCACGCCCGGCGTCTGCTCGCCGTCGCGCAAGGTCGCGTCATGAATCTCGACTTTGGTCGGCAGGTCGAGCGACTGGCGGACCTCATCCACGAAATTGTAGGGGCTGACCCAGTACTTCCCGTCTTCAAAGTGCGTGTTGCGCATTGATCCGTCCTCCCCTGCTATAGAAACCTTTGCGAATTATGCCCATTTTCCTGACATTAACAATAAAAAACCTACTTTTTAATCTACCTGACGGGCCGCCTTTCTCCCAACCAAGTATGAGGCAATTGACCATCCGGCGTTGATGCGACGCCCAAGAAAAACGATTTTATTGCGCATCCGCAGGATCGGTGGCAATTTCAGCCAATGGACAAACCCGTACCCGCGCCGACCTCGTCGCAATCAGCCACGCAGCGCGCCTATCTCGCCTTGCGCAATGACATCATCTTCGGACGGATCGCACCCGGCGAGCGACTGAAGATCGACACACTCAAGGAAAATCTCGACACCGGCGCCTCGCCGGTCCGCGAGGCTCTGAGCCTGCTCACCTCGGATCAGCTTGTCGATCGTATCGACCAGCGCGGCTTCCGCGTGGCCACCGCCAGCCGCGACCAGTTCCGCGAGATCCTCGGCCTGCGCTGCCACCTGGAAGTGCTTGCCGTCCGCGACAGCATCGCCAAGGGGTCGGACGCGTGGGAGGAGGCGCTTGTTTTGGCCCATCACTACATGCTGCGCGCAAAGCAAAAGGAGCAGGAGACCTTCGAGGAATGCCACAAGGCTTTCCACATGGCATTAATCTCGGGCTGCAACTCCCCTATTTTGCTACGCTTCTGCAACCAGCTTTATGACCTGAACGTGCGCTATCGCTACCTTGCGGGCAAGTCCAAGGGGTACAACCGGCGCGATGTGGATGCCGAACACGAAGCGATTCTCAACGCCGCCATCGACCGCGACACCGAGACCGTCTGCACCCGCCTCGTCGAGCATTACGAGAATACGGGCGCTTTCCTCGCCGAACAGATGAGTTAGGCGAGCGGCACTAGCTTCAGGTCGAAATCGGCCACGAGGTAAGGCTCGTCCACCTTGCCGGAAAGGGCATAGCCCTCCGGGAAGCTCTCGGGCGGCTGCTCGACATAGCGCATCACCAGGTCTTCGCGCACGCCGAACACCGTGTCTTCGTCCAGATAGGGGTCGTCATCGGGAAAGATCTCGGTCACCAGCGGGCGATAGCCCTCGGCGGTGATGATGTAATGCAGATGCGACGGCCGCCAGGGATGCCGGCCGGTGGCGCGCAGGATGTCTCCCACCGGCCCGTCGGTCGGCACCGTGTAACTGACCGGCTTGACCGTCGTGAACCCGTAGGCACCGTCCGCGCCGGTGGTCTGGATGCCGTGGAACGAATAGGTATCCTGATCGGGATCCTGGCTGGAATAGAGCCCGTTGGGCGCGGTCTGCCAGATGTCGATCCTGGCACCGTCGATGGGCGCGCCGCCGGGATCGGTCACACGCCCGCGCGCCAAAAGTATCTCGCCCTCGTAGTCCCGCTTCATGTCCGCGCCAAGGGCGATATCCGGCGCGCCCGAAATATGAAACGGCCCCAGCACGCTGGACGAGGTTCCGCCGGGCACAGTGTTGATCATGTCGACAAGCGACGACAGCCCCAGCACGTCGGATAGCAGGACGAATTCGTGCCGCTCGGCATCCGAGATCTCCCCGGCCCTTTCCAGGAACGCGATCCCCGTCCGCCACTCCTCGTGGGTCAGGTTCACGTCGCGGGCGAAGGCGTGCAGGTGATGGGCGAGGCTCTGCATCACCTCGCGTAGGCGCGGATCGGTATCCGGCCCGAAATAGCCCATGAAAACCTCGGTGATATTGTCCTTCGTGAGGGTTCGCATGGTTGGCCTCCTAGTCCAGTATGGCAGTACTCAGTGCCGGGAAACGGATCAGCAGGACAAGCACCAGAAGCATGACGAATGCAAACGGCAAAGCGCCGAGGAACACGTCCTTCAGCTTGATCCGGTCATCGTCGAGTGTCGCCTTGATCACAAAGCAACTCAGCCCCAGCGGCGGCGTCAGCAGGCCGATCTCGGCCGCAACGACCGCCACGATCCCGAACCACACCAGGCTGAGCCCCATGCTCTCGATCAGCGGCAGGAAAAGCGGCACCACGATCAGGATGATCGAGGCCGTGTCCAGGATCGTGCCGAGAAACAGCATCAGGATCACGAGGATCGCCATGATCCAGAAGAACTCGAACTCGCCCCCGGCAAGGATCTCCTGCAACTGGTTCGGCAGACCGGCAAGGCCGAGCATCCGCGCATACATCGACGCCGCCGTGATCAGGAACAAGAGCGCGGCGGTGATATGGCCGGTCTCGATCAAGGTCTCCCAGAAACTCTTCACGTTGATCTTGCCTCGCATCGCCGCGATCACGATCCCCAGAAGCGACCCCGCCGCCCCTGCCTCGACCGGCGTTGTCCACCCCGTATAGAGCCCGCCGAGCACGACGGTAATCAGCAGCAGGATGGGAAGCGTCTTGGCCGCAATCTCGCCCCAGCCCATCAGGTCGTCGTTTTCGACGACATGTCCGCCCACGAAGGCTGGCGTGAACCGCCCCATGAACCATATCGCGGCGACATAGGCGACGGCGAGCAGAAGACCCGGAACGATACCGGCAAGGAACATCTCGCCCACCGATTGCTCGGCCACGAAGGAATAGATGATCAGCATCGCCGAGGGCGGGATGATCATGCCCAGAACCGAGCTTCCGGCCACCACGCCAACGGCAAACCGCGGGTTGTAATCGTGCCGCAGCATCTCGGGCACCGACATCCGCGAAAACACCGAGGCCGAGGCGATCGACGACCCCGTGACAGCGGCAAAGACCGCGTTGGCCCCCACCGTCGCCATGCCGATGCCGCCGGTGATGCGCCGGAACCCCTGGTTCATCACCGCATAGATGTCCGCCCCCAGCCCAGCCTTCGAGACGATCAGCCCCATGAAGACGAAAAGCGGGATGGTGGCAAAGGTATATTCCATCACGCTGTCGCCAATGGCGATCTTGGTCAGCGCGAAGGCCAGGTCGATATTGTCGCGCATCAGCCAGATGGCGACGAAACTCACCATTCCCAGCGCCACCGCGATATAGACGCCCACATAGATCAGCAGGACGATGGCAACGACCGAGACAAGGCCGATCTCGAGCGGGGTCATAAGGCGTCGTCTCCGGCCCCGTCTTCCGGAGCAACCTGCCTGCCATGTCGGTGATCACCGGAGGGTTGTGTCCCCTGGATGATGTGCAGCACGAAGATCACCGCGCAAAGACTGGCACTGAGGAAGATCGCCAGCTTCACCGGCCACCAGGGCGCAGTGAAAACGCCGGGGATGCCGAAAAAGTCCTGACTGGCCCACATGGCCAAGAATTCAGGCCAGACCGCGACGGCGATAATCGCCATGAAGGTCAGGCTCAGAAGGTCGATGGCGCGCGCCATCAGCCGGCCCGCCCGCGGGTGCCGCTCGCTTACCATGCCCAGCAAGCCGTCCGAGCGTGTCAGGCGACCGGCACGGACCACATCCGGCAATTGCAGGAAGACGATCAGCACCATCGAAAACTGCACCACCTCGACCGCACCCTGGAACGGGCTGTTGAAGAAGCTCCGCGCGATCGCGTCGTAGTTGACGATCCCGACAAGTCCGAGCACGACGAGTGTGCCAACGGCGTTCGCGGAAATCGCGACGCCGTTGACCAGTCGTGTCGCCGCAGAGAGCGCGGAGCGAAGCACCTAGTTCGTCGCCGCAGCCCAGTCGCGGACGGGCGCATAGCCCGCCGCCGCCAGCTTGGCGAGATAGGCGTTCAGCATCGCGGTGCCCGGCTCGCCCTTGGCATCGAGATCTGCCGCCCATTCCTGCGCAATGTTCGGCATGGCCGACGCCCAGGCGGCACGCTCGGCGGCGTCCATCTCGACCACGGTCCCGCCGCCGTCGACATAGGCCTGGCGGCTTTCTTCGGCGCGGTCCATCGCGATGCCCGCGACGTGATCGCGATAAAGCACGGCGACCTCCTGCAGCACGCCCTTGACCTCGTCGGGCAGACCGTCCCAGTAATCCTTGTTCACCGTGACCGTCTTCGAGTTCACGGCTCCCAGATCGGCCCGCAGCATGTAGGGCGCGACCTCGGCGATCTTGAAGGTCTTCGCCGCTTCCGGCCAGAGCATCGCGTGATCGACCAGCCCGGTCTGCAGCATGTTGTAGAAGTCGGTCAGACCGCCGCGCACACCCGCCGCGCCTTCGATACCTTCCAGGTAACGCAGATTCATACCCGCCCCGGCGACCTTGGCGCCTTCGAGATCAGCGAGACTGCTGACCGGTTCCTTGGAAAACACCTGGTAGGTGTCCAGAACCACCCCGGTCGCCAGGTAGACCTGGTTCTGGGCCGCGAACTCGTTCTGCATGGTCGGGAATTCCTTCGCGATCTCGTCCACCGCCTGGGCGACCGCACGCGCATCCGGCGCGACGAAGGGCGTTACCGCCGAGATCGCCTGGCTGGGCAGCTTCGAGCCGTGGAAGATGGTGGTGACGATCCCGATATCGCCAAGGCCAAGCTGGATACCCTCCAGCACGCCCTTCGGCTTCACGATGGCACCGCCATAACTTTCCTGCCATTCCATCTTGTAGTTGCCGGTCTCGGCCAGCCGCTTGTCCACTTCCGGAATGAAGAAGTTCGTGAACTCCTGCACCCAGAGCGCACGCGCCGGATATCCGTCGATGACCACCGCCTTGATGGTCTCGGTCGCCATCGCGGGCGCCGCGGCCATCGCCAGCGACAGTGCAATCGCCGTTCGTCTCGTCAGCCTTGCAAGCATTGTTTTTCCTCCCATGTTCGGCGCCTTCATTCCTTGCGCCATGTGACCGTCAGGTCGGTTCCAGCATTCTCGTAGAGTTTTGATATCGGACAGAATTTCGCGGTTTCTCGCGCGACCGCGTCAAGCTCGTCAGCAGTCGCAGCCCCATCGGCGGTGACCCTCAGCCGGATCGCCGTGAAAGGAACTTCGACCTCTTCCATCAGCAACACGCCGCGCCGGTCGAAATCCACCTCCATCTCGAAGCTCAGGTGACCGATATCGACACCCAGCTTGGCCGCGCATTTGTTCCCGATCACGTTGGTGCAACCGATCAGCGCCGAATAGGCGGTCGATGTCGGAGACAGCCCCTCGTTGGTGCCGCCGCGGGCGATGGGCTCGTCGATCACCGCCGTCAGCCCGTCGACCTGCGTTTCGCTGCGCGCATGGCTGGTCCCCTGCCCCGTCAGCTTGATCGTTAGTTGGGTCTTTTGCCGGATCGCCATGCGCGGGCCTCAAACGAAGGAACAGGCGTCGTCGAACGAGAAACGCGGCAGTTTCTGAAACAACGCGGTCTCGTCGGCATAGCCGAGATTGACGAGGAAATTGGACTTGAGCGACGTTCCCGCGAAAAACTCTTCATCGACGACAGCGTTCGAAAACCCCGACATCGCACCCACATCCAGCCCGACCGCGCGCGCCGCTATCATGAAATAGGCACCCTGCAAGGTTCCGTTCCGGAATGCCGTCGTCTCGATATGCTCCGGCTTGCCCTCGAACAGGTGGCGCCGATCCTCGTGCGGGAAGAGAAACGGCAGGTGCGTCCAGAACTCCAGGTCATAGGCGATGATCGCGGTGACCGGGGCGGCGCGCATCTTGTCGATGTTCTTCGCCTTGAGCGACTTTGCCAGCCGGTCCTTGCCGGCCTCGGACGTCACGAAGACGAACCGCGCGGGACATCCGTTCATGCTGGTGGGGCCCGAGGCAGTGATTTCGTAGATGGTCTCGAGCAATGCGCGGGACACTGGCCGGTCCGTCCAGGCATAGTGGCTGCGCGCGTCACGCAGGATCAGGTCAATGCTGTCATCGTCCAGATGATCCTTGCGCTTCCGAAGCGCGCGCACCGCCTCCTGCGCCTTGGCGCGCAAGGCCGCAAGGTTGCCGTCAAGCGCGGACATCGCAGGCGCAAGTCTGGGCAGAAGGATATTCAGTGAGGATCGGCATGTTATTGTAGGACTCCCCCACGCCACGTCATCTGCCATAAATTTTTGCCTACATTTCTTTTCCTTGTCAAATAAAAACGATATTTTAAACTCGCCCTGGCAAACATGGAGGAAAGCATGGTCGCCTGGAACGATTACAAAGCCATCGCGCGCGAACGGGGGGCTCTGGCCTTTGAAGTCTTCGTTGCCCAAAGCACGCCTGTTGCGGCGCCAGATCAGGTCAAGGCGGTCCTGCCCGATCACCTTGCCTATATTCAGTCGCTCGAGCGTGACGGGAAGCTCATGATGGCCGGGCCGCTGTCAGATGAAACGGGCGACGAGATGCAAGGCGCTGGGATGCTGGTGCTCAAGGCCGCCTCGCTGGACGAGGCGCGCGCGCTGGCCGAGAACGACCCGATGCACAAATCCGGTGCCCGCAGCTTCACGCTTCGCAGGTGGCTGGTGAACGAAGGCAGCATCTCCGTCAGCATCGGCCTGTCTACCGGGACGGTTCAACTGGAGTAGGTCCCGACATGATCGCCGCGAACCCTCTCAGCGAGATGCTGTCCACCCTGCTCGACCGTCGGGCATCCGGCCGGAGGACCGCCGGGCGCCGGCGCATCCGGGACGATTGTCAAAAGCTGCTCGAGGAACGGGCCGAGATATCCGGCCTGCAACTGGCCGCCGACATCTTCGGCCAGTACGAGGCGCTCGACCCCGAGGCGCGGATCGCCTTCTTCGAATTTCTCAACGAGCAGTTTGACATCGACCCCACCACCGTCGAGCAGCTTGCCGCGAGGTATCGGGACGCGCCCAGCCCGGAGAATTTCCGGGCCCTTGCCCGTGCCGCCGAACCCGCCCGGCAACGTTTGTTCCGACGCCTGAACGAAGCGCCCGGTGCCACCGCCGAGATCGTCCGGATGCGCCAGGACCTGCTGGCGCTTCTGCCCGCTCACCCGCATCTCGGTCGCACCGACCACGACCTGCGCCACCTGCTCCGAAGCTGGTTCAACCGGGGCTTCCTCGTGCTCCAGCAGGTCTCCTGGGACAGCCCGGCCACGGTGCTCGAAAAGATCATCGCCTACGAAGCGGTGCACGAGATACGGAACTGGGACGACCTGCGGCGCAGGCTGCAACCCGAGGACCGGCGGTGCTTCGCGTTCTTCCATCCCTCGATGCCGAGCGAGCCGTTGATCTTCGTCGAAGTGGCGCTGACACGCGGCGTACCCTCGTCGATCCAGGCGCTGCTCTCCGATGGCGGCGACGCCCTGTCACAAACCTCCGCCAATACGGCCGTGTTCTATTCCATCTCCAATTGCCAGCCCGGACTTGCCGGGATTTCGTTCGGCAACTCTCTGATCAAGCAGGTGGCGCGCGATCTGTCCCGCGACCTGCCCAACCTCAAGACCTTCGTCACGCTGTCACCCATCCCCGGCCTGAACCGCTGGCTTGCGACCCAGGGCACCGAGGCTGCGGACACCGACGGCGCGCAACTGGAACGGCTGGCTGCCAAGTACCTCATGACCGCGAAGGACGCGCACGGCCGCCCGCTCGACCCGGTGGCCCGCTTCCACCTCGGCAACGGCGCGATGGTGCAGGCGCTGCACCGGGGCGGCGACACCTCGCCGCGCGGAATGGCACAGTCGGGCGGCGTCATGGTGAACTATCTCTACGACCTGAACCGCATCACGCAGCGCGCGACACAGTTCTCGAAAACCAACGATATTGCAGCGTCATCCGAAGTGAAGGGACTTGTCCGACGGGCATGACCTCTCGCCTGCCAACCTTATCCGCGGATAAGGTTGCTTCCGGGTTGCCGGGAACCGGAGGCCGGGGCTCCGAAACGACTAACGGTTCGCAGGGTTGTTTTTTCAGGAGAACAAGTCACAGTCGGAGCATTGATAATGACAAGGCCACGACAAGTGGACCGGATCAGCCTGACAGGGGAGCGGGCGTGGTTCCGCCCTCCGCATTTGCGATACGAGGGGCCCCTTGAATATATTCAGAAACCTGACGGCTTTTTTCCTGCTTGCTCTCCCGCTACATGCCCAGGACGCGCCGCCGCTGGCCAAGCTCGTGACCGTCACCAGCACCGACACCCACATAACCCGGCAATTCTTCGGCCATGTCGTCGCCAAGCAAACCGTCGACCTCGCCTTCCAGGTCGGCGGCCAGATCGTTGAGTTCCCGGTACTCGAAGGCACTCCGGTCACCGCGGGCGAAATGATCGCCCAGCTTGACCTGGTGCCCTTCCAGCTGGCGCTGGAACAGGCCGAGGCGCAGAAGGCGCAGGCCGACCGCACCCTCGAAAGGCTCCAGAGACTGGAAGGAAGCACGGTCAGCCAGGTCACTGTCGACGACGCGGTGACCCAGGCCGAGTTGGCGGATATCGCCGTGCGCAATGCCTCGAGACAGCTTGAACAGGCCACGCTGAACGCGCCCTTCGACGGGCTCGTGGCCTCTCGCAACGTCGCCAATTTCACCACCATCGGCGCGGGCTCGCCGGTCGTTCGACTGCACGACATGTCCGAGCTACGGGTCGAGATCGAGGTCCCCGAGGTGCTGTTCCAGCGCGCAGGCGCGGACCCGGATGTTGAGATCTGGGCAACTTTCCCCACAAGTTCCAAACGCTTTGCCCTTGAGCCACGCGAGTTCGATGCCGAGACCTCCAATGTCGGGCAAACCTTCCGGATCACGCTGGGCATGGAGCAACCCGAGGGCCTGCTGGCCCTGCCCGGCTCCTCGGTCACGGTCGGTGCGAGGCTGAACGGCGCCGGGCCCTCCAGGATCACGGTCCCGCGCGCGGCGATCGCCACCGCCAGCGATGGCAGTACACGGGCGATGGTGTTCGAGCCGGCCGGCGCTCCCGAAGGCACCGTGCGCGCAGTGCCGGTCGAGATCACGCCCACGGACACCGGCGCGGTCGCCGTCACGGCGGGCCTGGAAGACGGCCAGGAGATCGTGGCAAGCGGCGCGGCGCTTCTGGAAGACGGACAGGCGGTCCGCCGCTTCCAGGGCTTCGCCGAGTAGGCCCGCGCGATGAACATTGCCCGCCTCTCGATCGACCGCCCGATCTATACCTGGCTCGTCATCCTCGGTTGCCTCTTCGGCGGTTTCTGGGGCTTCTCGTCTCTCGGCCGCCTCGAAGACCCTGCCTTCACCATCAAGACGGCCATCGTGGTCACACAGTATCCGGGCGCCACCGCGATGGAGGTCGCGCGCGAGGTGACCGAACCCATCGAATCCGAGATCCAGAAGATGGCCGAGGTCAAGGAGATCCGGTCGATGAACCAGCCGGGTCTTTCCTGGATGTCGGTCGATATGAAGGATCAGTACGACGGCACGGAACTCCCTGAAATCTGGACGAAAATGCGAAACCGCGTCAGCGCGGCCCGGCTGCCGGGCGGCGCCTCCGCTCCCTTCGTGAACGACAGTTTCGGGGACGTCTACGGCCTCTACTATGCGATCACCGCGCCGGGGTATTCCGACGCCGAGATATACCGGCTTGCCACCTTCCTCCGCCGCGAGTTGCTGGGCGTTCCCGGCGTGGCCGACATCGCACTGGCCGGTGTCCCGAACGAGGTCATATATGTCGAACCCGAGATCACGCTCAGCACCAATCTCGGCGTGTCGCCTCAGGTGCTGCGGGGTGCACTTTCGGCCGCCAACGAGGTGACCGACGGCGGCGCGATCCTCGACCTCGAGGGGCGGACACTGATCCAGCGGCCCGAAGGCAGCGACAGCGTCGAGGAGATCGCGGGCCTGGCCGTCGGCGTCGCAAGCCAGGTCCTGAACATCCGAGACTTCGCGCAGGTCACGCGCGCCCGCGAGGCCGATCCTTTCATCATGATCCGGCATAATGGCGCCGAGGCGTTCACGATGGGCATCTCGGGCGTGGCCTCGGACAATATCGTGGATGTGGGCCATCGGGTCGATGCGCGGATCGCGGAGCTACAGCCGCAGATCCCGTTGGGCATCAGCATTCAGCCCATCTACCAGCAACACGTGGTGGTCGAGGAAGCGTCCAACGATTTCCTCGTCAACCTGGCCATGTCGGTCTCGATCGTGGTTGTCGTTCTCGCACTCTTCATGGGCTGGCGCGCCGCCGTGGTGGTCGGCTCGACGCTGCTTCTGACCGTTGTGGGCACGCTCTTCTTCATGGGCATCTTCTCGATCGAGATGGAGCGAATATCGCTCGGCGCGCTGATCATCGCGATGGGGATGCTCGTCGACAACGCCATCGTCGTGGCCGAGGGAATGCAAACCGAGATGCTGCGCGGCAAATCCTCGCGCGAGGCCGCCGAGGATGCCGCCGGCAAGACGCAGATCCCGCTTCTGGGTGCGACCGTCATCGCCATCATGGCCTTCGCCGGCATCGGCCTCAGCCCCGATGCGACGGGCGAATTCCTGTTCTCGCTTTTCGCCGTGATTGCGATCTCGCTTCTGCTGTCCTGGGTGCTGGCCATCGTGGCGACCCCGCTTCTCGGGCACTACTTCTTCAAGGTCGGCAGCGGCGACGATGCGCACGATGTCTACGGTGGCCTGCTGTTTCGCGCCTACGGCGGCGTCCTTCGGCTTTGCCTCAAGCTCTGGTACCTGGTCATTCCCGCGTTGATCGCCATCACCGCGCTCTGCTTCATCGCGTTCGGCTCGATCAAGCAGCAGTTCTTTCCCGACAGCAACACGCCCCTGCTCTTCGTCCACTACAAGCTGGCGCAGGGCGCCTCGATCCACGAGACCTCGCGCGACCTGGGCATTCTCGAAGATTGGCTGATCGAGCGCGACGATGTGGTTGCCGCGACCACCTTCGTCGGCCAGGGCGCGTCACGGTTCATGCTGACCTACCAGGCCGAGGATCCGAACCCCAGCTATGGCCACATCATCGTCCGCACCGATACGCTTGACGCCATCGCACCGCTTGTCGACGCGATGGAGGCGTTTTCGGCCTCGGCGCTTCCCCAGGGCGAGATGCGTGCCAAGCGCCTGGCCTTCGGCCCCGGCGGCGGCGACCCCATCGAGGTGCGCTTCTCCGGCTCGGACCCGCGCGTGCTGCGCGAGTTGGCAGAAACGGCAATGGACGTGCTTGAAGACGCCTCGGATGGCATCGTGGCGCCGCGCATGGACTGGCGCGAGCAGGAGCAGGTCCTGCGCCCGATCTATTCCGACGAACGCGCGCAAGAGGCCGGGATCTCGCGCAGCGACATCAGTGAGACATTGCGCTTCGCGACAACCGGGCTGACCTCGGGCGTCTTCCGTGAAGGCGAGCGGCAGATCCCCATCATCGTCCGCGCGCCGCGCGACAGCGGGCTGAACCTGACCGACTACCTGATCTTCTCGGACGCCGGTGGCGCCTTCGTGCCGTTCCAGCAGGTCACCGAGGGCTTGCGGTTCGAGGCGCAGAACACCCTGATGATGCGCCGCGACCAGACGTTCACGATCACCGTCGGCGCGGACGTAGTCAAGGGGCTCACAGCCGCCGAGGTCCAGTCGCAGGTGCAGGCGCCGATCGAGGCGATGGCGGTTCCGGCGGGCTACAAGATGGCCTGGGGCGGAGAATACGAAAGCTCGCGCGATGCCCAGGCAAGCCTGGCGCGGCAACTTCCGGTAAGCCTTCTGATCATGGTGCTGATCTCGGTGCTTCTCTTCAACGCGCTCCGGCAACCGCTGATCATCTGGCTGCTGGTCCCGATGTCCGTGAACGGGGTCAGCATAGCCCTCCTCGGGGCCGGATTGCCGTTCACCTTCACGGCCCTTCTGGGCCTGCTTTCGCTATCGGGGATGCTGATCAAGAACGGCATCGTGCTGGTGGAGGAGATCGACATCGTGCGGCGCGAAAAGCCCGGTGCGGCGCTCAAGGACGCGATTACCGAGGCATCGACCTCGCGGCTCAGGCCCGTCATCCTGGCCGCCGCGACGACGATCCTCGGCATGATCCCGTTGATCTCGGACGCCTTCTTCCAGTCGATGGCGGTCACCATCATGGGCGGACTGGCCTTCGCCTCGATCCTGACACTGATCGCGGCGCCGGTGTTCTACTACGTGTTCTTCATGCGCACGGACCCGGCCCGCGCCTGACGGTCAGGCCGCCAGGTCGCCCTCGGGCACCTTCGCCCCGGTCATATAGGCGACCGCGTCGGACATCGAGTGCTCTTTGGGGTCGATCACGCAAAGCCGTTTGCCCAGCCGGTGCACATGGATGCGGTCGGCCAGTTCAAAGACATGCGGCATGTTGTGGCTGATCAGGATGATCGGGATGCCGCGCGACTTGACGTCCTGGATCAGCTCCAGAACCCGGCGGCTTTCCTTGACACCAAGCGCCGCGGTCGGCTCGTCGAGGATGATGACCTTCGACCCGAAGGCCGCGGCGCGCGCCACGGCGACACCCTGCCGCTGACCGCCCGAAAGCGTCTCGACCGTCTGGTTGATGTTCTGGATCGTCATCAGCCCGAGGTCCGACAGCTTCTGGCGTGCGAAGTCCTCCATCTTCTTGCGGTCAAGCTGGCGCATCCACTTGCCCATGAAGCCTTCCTTGCGGATCTCGCGGCCCATGAACATGTTGTCCGCGATGGAAAGCGCGGGGCTGACCGCGAGCGTCTGGTAGACGGTCTCGATGCCGTGCGCCCGCGCTTCGATCGGGTTGGCGAACGAGACCTTCTTGCCTTCAAGGAAAACCTCCCCCTCGTCGGGCTGGATCGCGCCGGACACGGCCTTGATGAGCGTCGACTTGCCCGCACCGTTGTCGCCGATGACGGCCAGGATCTCGTCCCGCCTGAGCTCGAAATCGCAGTGATCGAGTGCCACCACGCGGCCATATCGCTTGACGAGGTTCTTTCCGGTTAGAATTGCATCCGTCATCCCGAAACCTTTCTGATCCACTGGTCCACGGTCACGGCGGCGATGATAAGCACACCGATCAGGAGGAACGTCCATTGCGCATCCGCGCCCGCAAGGCGCAGGCCCATCTCGAAGACCCCGACGATAAGCGCGCCGAGGAACATGCCGATGATCGAGCCGCGCCCGCCGAAGAGCGAGATGCCCCCGATGACCACGGCCGTGATGGACTGGATGTTGCCCTGCACCCCGGTCGAGGCGCCGGGCGAGATTGCACCGAAACGGCCGATCGCGACCCAGGCGGCAACGCCGCAGAGCAGGCCGGCGACGGTGTAGACCTGGATCAGCACCTTGTCGGTCGGAACACCGGCCAGTTCGGCGGCCTCCTTGTCATCCCCCACGGCATAGACATGCCTCCCCCAGGCGGTGTTCGATAATATGTAGGCGAAGACGAAGACCAGCAGCAGGAACGCGATCACCCCGTAGGTAACGCGGGCATCCCCGATCCGGACAATCTCGCCCCAGAACTGCAACGCGCCCGCCTCGGCCTCGATATCCTGGCTTCGGATCGTCTCGTTGCGCGAATAGATGTAGTTGGCAGCGAGTATGATCTGCCATGTGCCCAGCGTCACGATGAACGGCGGCAGCTTCACCCGCGCCACAAGGAAACCGTTCACAAATCCCATTAAGGCGCCGGCGGCTAGCCCGATGACAATCGAAATCTCAGCCGGAATGCCATAGCGGAACGAAAAATTTCCCATGATCACCGTGATGAAGACCAGCATGGCGCCGACCGAAAGATCAATGCCAGCAGTCAGAATCACGAGTGCCTGCGCGATACCCAGAATGCCGACGATACCGACCTGCTGAAGAATGAGCGACAGCGTGCCCATGCGCCAGAAATTCGGATTTATCAGGCCAAAGACAATGATCGCGGAAATGATCACGATGAGAGGTACGAGAAACGGGTACTTGTGCAGATTCTCGTGTATGAAGCCGATTAGCCCCTTTTCGTGAGCCTCGAATTCAGCGACGCGGTCTGTCGTCTTGTCCGCAACCGCGCTCTCGAAATTGTCGGTGTCAGTAGCCATGTATCCCTCCCATCGCAGCGCGGCCATTGAGGTGCCGCGCTGACTGAAAAGGGGCGGGTCGTTGCCCGCCCCTTTTCATTTCAAGTCTGCGCCGAAACGGGTCGACCAATCAACCCCAGCAAAGCTCGAGGCCCTCGGCGACCGAGATCGACGGAATGCCTTCGACAGGATTGTCCGTGATCAGGGCGACACCCGTGTCGAAGAAGTTCTTGCCTTCCGTCGGCTCCGGCTTCTCGCCTGTATCCGCAAAGGTGCGGATCGCCTCGACACCCAGTTTCGCCATCAGCAGCGGGTACTGTTGAGAAGTGGCGTCGATGATCCCGGCTTCGACATCCTTGACGCCCGGGCAGCCGCCGTCGACGCCGGTGATGATGACGTCTTCGGGGTTGGTGCCCATCGCCTTCATGGCTTCCCATGCGCCAGAGGCGGCGGGTTCATTGATCGCGTAGACGACGTTGATGTCGGGATCCATCGCCAGAAGGTTCTCCATCGCCTTGCGACCACCCTCCGGGTTACCCTCGCTGACGTCGTTGCCAACAATGCGCGGATCGTCCTCGTCACCCCAGCGGTTGGGATCGTTCAGTTCGATGCCGAAGCCCGCCATGAAGCCCTGGTTGCGCAGAACGCCGACCGTGGGCTGAGCGGGGTTGATGTTCAGACCCGCGATCTTTGCGTTTGCCGCGCCATCTGCGCCGAGCGTCGCTGCCGCCCAGGCACCTGCAAGCCGACCGGCCTCGAAGTTGTCGGTGGCAAAAGTCATGTCGGCGGTATCGATCGGGTTAAACGGAGTGTCGAGCGCGATGACCAGAACGCCGGCTTCGCGTGCACTCGTCACGGCCGCGACAAGCGAGTCAGGGATGGACGGCGTAATCAGGATGCCGCTCGCACCGTCGGCGACACAGGTTTCGATCGCCGTGATCTGCGACTCGAAATCGGTGTCGAACTTGCCGGAGAAGGTCAACAGTTCGACGCTCTGTTCTTCTGCGGCAATCTGCGCACCTTCGCGCATCTTGACGAAAAACGGGTTTGTTTCGGTTTTTGTGATCAGGCACGCACTGACCGAGTGGCCAGCGGCCATTGCCGAACCGGCCATTGCAACGCTCGCCAGGACGGATCCGAGAAGCAGTTTTTTCATTGTAACCTCCCAAGGTTGTTGTGCCGACGTGACGCCGGAATGCTTTTTGATCGCTGATTCCCGCCGGGCCGTCAATAAATAAATAAACTTTATTTATAAATTGACAGGGACAGCTATCCACGGCACGCTCGCAGACTAGGGAGGTCAGGCAGTGCTTGAAAAACAAGACGTTACGGTTCGAGAGTCCCTCAGTGGCGGCAACCAGTCCGGCCTGCGAGATCGAAATGCCCGGTTGATCCTATCCCTGATCCGGCGCCAGGAATCGGTCGCCAGTGCCGAGTTGGCGCGGCTCTCGGGGCTGTCGGCGCAGACCGTCTCGAACATCGTTCGAGCGCTGGAAAGCGAGGGGCTTCTGAACCGCGGGGAAGCCGTCAAGGGCAAGGTGGGCAAACCCCTCGTTCCGATGTCTCTCAACCCGCGCGGCGTCTACTCGCTGGGCCTCAATATCGGCCGGCGGTCGGCAGAACTGGTGCTCGTCGATTTCAACGGCGGGGTCATCGAACGGCGCGCCACGGCCTACCGCTACCCGGTAATCGAGGACGTGTTCGCATTTCTCGACAAAGGCTATCGCGCCATACTCGAAGCGCATCCCGTTGCGAAGGGCAAGGTCACAGGCATCGGCGTCGGGCGGCCTTACGAGATCTGGAGCTGGCTTTCCGTCGTCGATGCTCCGCGCGAGGCGATGGAGGCATGGAAGTCGCTCGATCTACCCGAGCGGGTCAGTTCCATCACCGGGCTCTACGCAACAATCCAGAACGACGCGACGGCGGCCTGCGTGGCCGAGCACCTGCTTGGGCGCGGCGGTGAGTGGAGCAATTTCGCCTATTTCTTCATCGGCGCATTCATCGGCGGCGGGCTGGTACTCGACAATACCGTGGTGACGGGACCCTCCGGCAATGCCGGCGCCTTTGGCGCATTGCTCGTTCCGCAACCCGATGGCACGGCGGCGCAGCTTCTGGACGTCGCCTCGCTCCATGTGCTGGAACGCGCGCTGATCGCTGACGGGATCGACCCCGACGAGCTACGGATGAACGATGAGAAATGGGCGCAGTATGGCGAATGGGTCGCGCCATGGGTCGAACAGACGGCAAAAAACCTGGCCATGGCCTCGGTCACCGCGGCAACCGTGGTCGAGATCGAAGCGGTCCTGATCGACGGCGCGATGCCCGAGCATGTGCGGCGTGATCTCGTTGCGGCAACCCGGCGGCACATAGCACCCTACACGGCCACGGGCATCATCAAGCCAAGCATCGAAGAGGCGACGGTCGGCCGCAATGCCCGGTCCATCGGCGCAGCGCTTCTACCGGTTCACGCCAAGTACTTCACTGCCTGAGAACCGGGCACCCGGCTATGACCGCCGTTTCGCCTGCTCCGCGACATCCCTGGCGACAAGCGCCTTGTAGAGCGATTGCAGCCGCGCCATGACCGGGCGCTCGCCGGTGCCGATAGGCTTGCCGTCGACCTCGGCCACAGGTGTCTGCGCGCCGAAGGTGCCGGTCAGGAACGCCTCGTCGGCCCCGTAGACCTCGTAGAGAGAAAAGTTCTTCTCGTAGACCGGTATCCCGTCGGCACGACATAGGTCGATCACCTTCTGCCGCGTCACGCCGTTCATGCAATAGTCGCCGGACGAGGTCCAAACCTCGCCCCGGCGGACGATGAAGAAGTTGCAGGCGTTGGTCGTGTTCACGAACCCATGCGGGTCGAGCATCAGCCCCTCGTCCGCACCCGCCTGTTCGGCCTGAAGGCAGGCAATCACGCAGTTCAGCTTGGAGTGGCTGTTGTACTTGGCATCCTGGCTCATCGGCAACCCGCGCACCTGTGGAACTGTGGCAAGCCGGATGCCCTTGCCCTGCAGGCTGGCCCTGGGTTTGGAGTGCTCGACGATCGCCACGATGGTTGGCCCGAAGCGCGAAAGCGACGGGTGCTGGAAAGGCTTGGCCTTGCGCCCGCGCGTCACCATCAGCCGGCAATGGGCATCGCTGACCATGCCGTTGGCCTCGGCCGTCCGGTCGAGGATGGCGCGGATATCCTCGGGCCCCATGCCGATCTCCAGCGAAACCGACTTGAGCGAGTTGAAAAGCCGGTCCATGTGATCGTCGAAGAAGGCCCATTGCCCGTCGTAAAGCCGCATCCCCTCCCACATGCCATCGCCCAGCATGAAGCCGCTGTCATAGACCGAGACCTTGGCCTCGTCCTTGTGAACCAGCGCGCCATCGACCCAGATCATCAGGTCCGCGTTGCGCGGATCGTCTTCGGCACTGTGCGTGGTGTGGCTGTCGGTCTCGGTCATGGCTCGGGCCTATCCGTTCACTCGGTTCAAATCTCGACCAGCGCGCCCGGCGACTGGATCACGCGGCGCGCGACGTCGCAGGCCGCCTCGGCGGCGGTGGCCGGCACTTCGCCGCGCAACAGACCGACAAGGAAACGCGCGTTGAAGCTGTCCCCCGCGGCGGTGGTGTCCACGACTTTCCCGACCGGCGTGACGGCGATATCATGGCGCGCCTCGCCTTCCTGGACCAGCATTTGACCAGCACCGTTCTTGACCACCACAAGCCCCGCCCCCGCGCCCCGGTACCTGGCCGCGGTGGCAGCGCTGTCGGCATCGCCGAAGAAGGCGGCCTCGTCCTCGAAGGAGGGCAGCGCGATGTCGGCCACCCGGGCGCCTTGCATGATCCAATGGGTCATCTCGTCCGCCGACGCCCAGAGCCTGGGCCGCAGGTTCGGATCGAAAGCGATGATTACTCCTCGCGCCCGTGCCTCGGCCAGCGCGGCCAGAAGATTGGCGCGGCCTTCCCCGGCGAGGATCGCAAGCGTAATGCCGGTGAAGAGCGCGATATCCCCCTCGCCCGCCTCGGGCAGGCGTTCCAGGTCGTCGGCCAGCGTGCGTGCCGCCGAGGCGCTGCGCCAGTACGTGAACGACCGCTCACCGTCCTTCAGAGAAATCATGTAGAGGCCGACGGTACCGCCGGGACGAACTGGCCCGAGCGGGCGCACGCCCGCGGCTGTCATGAAGGCGACCTTATCCGCGGATAAGGTGTCGTCTCCGAATGCCGTCAGGTAGGACACGTCGATCTCGTCTCCGGCCAGACGCGCGGCATACCAGGCGGTGTTGAACGAATCGCCTGCATAGCCTTTGCGATAGCTGCCATCCGGATTGGCCGCCATCTCGACCATGCACTCGCCGATCGCGAGAAACCGCTTCGCCATACCCTGTCCTTCCGCAGCTGCTGCCCCGGTTTGTCCCGTCTGCCCGGCTTTGGCAAGCGCCGGGCGATTTGCGGTCCACAGCCCCGGCAAACTGCCATATGAGAGAGGGAACCGGCAGCAAGGACAGGCCCCCCATGCCACTCACCGATCCCGACCGTCTATTCCCGGTCGATCCCGCCACACGTGACCTGGCGCGCGCGCTTTACGACAGCGTGACCGCGTTGCCCATCGTCAGCCCGCATGGCCATTGCGACCCGCGATGGTTCGCCGAGAACGCGCGGTTTCCCAACCCCGCCGAGTTGTTCGTCGTCCCCGACCACTACGTGTTTCGCATGCTGGTCAGCCAGGGCGTGCCGATGGCCGATCTCGGCGTACCGCGCCTCGACGGCGGCGCAAGCGAGACCGATCCTCGGAAAATCTGGAACCTTTTCGCCCGCCACTACCACCTGTTCCGGGGCACGCCTTCGGCGATGTGGCTGGATCATTCCTTCGAGCATCTATTCGGGTTGGATGTACCGCTCTCGGCGGAAACCGCCGGGCAGTATTATGACCGCATCGACGAGATGCTCGCGAGCGAGGCGTTCCGCCCCCGCGCGCTTTTCGAGCGTTTCGATATCGAGGTTCTGGCGACGACGGACAGCGCCATCGACGACCTGAGGTGGCACAGCGCGACCCGCCAGAGCGGCTGGAATGGCCGGGTCATCACCACATACCGGCCCGATGCGGTCGTCGATCCCGAGTTCGAGGGCTTTGCCGCCAACGTCCGCACCCTTGGCGAAATGACCGGAGAGGATACCTCGTCCTGGGCGGGCTACCTGGCCGCGCATCGCCAACGGCGGGCGTTCTTCAAGACGATGGGCGCCACCGCAAGCGACCACGGCCACCCCTCGGCGCGGACCGAGGATCTCGACCCGGCGGAGGCTGGGCGGCTGCTTGGCAAGGCGCTCGCGGGCACCTGCACGACGGACGAGGCCGACGCCTTTCGGGGCCAGATGCTGACCGAGATGGCGCGGATGAGCCTTGACGACGGCCTCGTGCTGCAAATCCACCCCGGTTCGCGGCGCAACCACAACGCACAGGTGTTCCGGCAGTTCGGGCGGGACAAGGGGTTCGACATCCCCGGCCGGACCGACTATGTCGCTGATTTGAAACCGCTTCTCGATGCAGTCGGCATGGAGCCGGGGCTGACGGTTATCCTCTTCACGCTGGACGAGACGGCCTATGGCCGTGAACTGGCGCCGCTGGCGGGCGCCTACCCGGTGCTCAGGCTCGGGCCGCCCTGGTGGTTCTTCGACAGCTTCGAAGGCATCCGCCGCTTCCGCGAGACGACGACCGAAACCTGCGGCTTCTACAACACCGCCGGGTTCAACGACGACACCCGCGCTTTCTGTTCGATCCCCGCCCGGCACGACGTGTCGCGCCGGTCCGATTGCGCCTACCTGGCCACGCTGGTGCGGACCGGACGGCTGCGCGAGGCCGATGCGTTCGATCTGGCGCATGATCTGTCCTACGGACTGGCGAAGAAGGCCTACAACCTATGACGAAGGCAACCGATCTCCCCCGCCTGACCCGCCGGGGACCGGCGCCCAGGACCGGCATCGTGCACCTTGGTCCGGGCGCGTTCTTCCGCGCCTTCAATGCCGTCTACACGCACGACGCAATGGAGGCGGCCGGCGGCGACTGGGGGATCACGGCGGTTAGCCTGAGAAGCCCGACGGCGCGGGACCAACTGGACCCGCAAGGCGGGGTCTTCACTTCGGTGTCGCTCTCGCCCGAGACCCGCGAAGCCACGGTTGTCGGGTCGGTCGCTCGCGTGCTGGTCGCGCCCGATGACCCCGGCGCGGTGATTGACGCGATGAGCCACCCGGGCGTGAAGATCGTGTCTTTGACCATCACCGAGAAAGGCTATTGCCACGAACCGGCAACCGGCGCTCTCCGCATGGACCATCCCGACATCGCCCATGACCTTGCCAATCCCGCATCCCCGCGCTCGGCACCCGGCTTCATCGTTGCAGCCCTTGGACGACGGCGGGCCACGGGCACACCGCCCTTCACCGTTCTCTCCTGCGACAACCTTCCCTCCAATGGCGCACTGGCGAAGCGCATCATTGTCGAATTTGCGCAAGCGCAGGCGCCTGACCTTGCCGGGTGGATCGAGGAACACGTCCCCTTCCCCGCCACGATGGTCGACCGGATCACCCCGGCGACGACCGAGGCCGACATTGCGGCCCTTGCCGAGGACCGGGGTTACTACGACCCCGCCTGCGTGGTGCACGAACCGTTCCGGCAATGGGTGATCGAGGACAATTTCACTGGCCTCCGCCCGGCATGGGAGCGCGCGGGCGCACAATTCGTCCGCAGCGTCGAGGCGCACGAGACGATGAAACTGCGCTGTCTGAACGGCACCCATTCGGCGCTGGCCTATCTCGGCTATCTCGCAGGCCACCAGACCATCGCGGAGGCGACCGGCGACCCTGCATTCGCCGAGCTCTGCCGGAAACTCTGGGCCGACGAGATCCTGCCGACCGTCGAGAC
>JAJDOD010000127.1 GCA_022340315.1 Silicimonas sp.
CAGATGCGGCACGAAGTGAATGCCCTCGGCGAAGACCTGGGGGCTGCCTGCTGCATTGTAACCCAGCAGCAGCGCCTGACCCTTGACGCCGGTTCCGACCGGCTGGCCGAGAGCCGCGCCCAGATCAGTCAGCCCCAGCCAGCCAGTTGCCCAGACAACTGCCGGGCCCAGCGGCGCTTCCTTGGCAATCGTTCCGCCTCGCGCCGTGATGGCTGCGGCGAGGCTTTGCGTTGCGTGCCGGGGGTGCAGGATCGCGGAGAGCGTGTCGTGAAGAAAAAACCCGGTCGGTGAAGGTGGTGCCCAATCTCCGGCGGAGGCCCTGTCGATGATTTCCCACGTGGCTGCAGGACCCCAACGCTCCGAGGCCGCTGCGGCTCGGCTGCGCGCAAGCTCGATCTCACGCTCCGTGGACAGTGGTTGCAGCCGCCCGACGCGTGCATATCCGCTCGGCACACCCGAGGCGGCCTCGACGCCCTGCCAGAATCTCTCGGCGGAGAGCAGGCTTTCGAGCTGGAACTGCTTCTTGTCGTTCCAGGGATCGGGCGTATGGGGCTGAAGCGCGCCGACAACTCCGCCTGATGCGCCGGCACCCGGCCCATTCGGGTCGATGACGGTAACCGAAGCGCCGTGCCGCAGAATTTCCCATGCGACGGAAAGACCGAACACGCCAGCGCCGCAGATCGTCACGTCGGGCATGGACAACGCCCCTTTCCCTTGCCAATTTCGCGCGTCTCATCAGGTAGGCGAGTGCGTGACGGAAGACCATCCCATTCTCGACTGGCGCGGCGAGGTGCCTGTCGCGCGGGCCTTTGACGACCCGTATTTCTCGCTGGGCGACGGTCTGGCCGAGACGCGGCATGTATTCCTCGACGGCAATGATCTGCCCGCGCGGTTCGTGCCCGGTTTCCATGTCGCCGAACTTGGCTTTGGAACCGGGCTGAACGCGCTTGCGGCGTGGCGCGCGTGGCAGCAGAGCGGTGCGGAGGGGGCGCTCGGGTTCACAAGTTTCGAGCGCTTCCCGATGCGACCCGAAGACATGGCACGCGCCTTGCAGGCATATCCTGAACTGGCAGACCTTGCGGCGGTCATGGTCGATGCACTGACCGACACGGGCTTCGAGACCGAGGGGTTTTCGCTGCGGCTCGTACAGGGAGACGCCAGGGATACCCTGCCGAACTGGACGGGGATGGCGGATGCCTGGTTCCTGGACGGGTTTTCTCCGGCAAAGAACCCCGAGCTTTGGGAACCGGGGCTTTTGCAGGAGGTGGCGCGAAAAACCGCGCGAGGCGGTACGGCATCGACCTACAGCGCGGCGGGCAGCGTCCGGCGGGCACTGGCAAGTGCCGGTTTCGAGGTCGAGCGATGCCCGGGCTTCGGCGCCAAGCGGCACATGACGGTGGCGCGACTGACATGAATGCGACCGGCAATCGCAGCGGCATTCTGCTGATGATCGCGACGTCTTTCGTCTTTGCCTGCCAGGACGGGATATCGCAGCACCTTGCCGCCGAGTACAATACCTTCATGGTGGTGATGATCCGCTACTGGTTCTTCGCCGCATTCGTTGTGACGGTCGCCGCACGCCGCCCCGGTGGCCTTGTGGCGACGGCGCGGACTTCGCAACCGTTCCTGCAAATCGGCCGTGGGCTTCTGCTTGCCCTGGAGATCTGCGTGGCAGTTCTGGGATTCACGCTGATCGGGCTGGTGGAAAGCCATGCGATCTTTGCTTCCTACCCCCTTATCATTACCGCGCTGGCCGGGCCTCTTCTGGGCGAGAAAGTCGGCTGGCGGCGCTGGTCTGCCGTCTCGGCCGGATTTCTCGGCATGCTGATCATTCTGCAGCCCGGACACGGTGCCTTCAATCCGCTGGGCCTCATTCCCGTTGCCTCGGCGGTTCTCTTCGCGCTCTACGGGCTGGCGACGCGATATGCCGCAAGGCGCGACACCACTGCGACGTCGTTTTTCTGGACGGGCGTTGCCGGCGCCGTTGTCATGACCGCTGTCGGACTGCCGTCCTGGGAGCCGATGGCGCCCGGCGACTGGGCCTGGATGCTCGCCCTTTGCGTGACAGGAGTTCTCGGGCACTGGCTGTTGATCAAGTGCTATGAACTGGCCGAGGCGAGTGTGGTACAGCCCTTTGCATTCTTCCACCAGGTCTTCGCCGCCATAGTGGGCATGATCATTTTCGGCGAGATCCTGCGGGCGAACGTGATGTTTGGTGCGGCCATCATCCTGGCCGCGGGTATCTTCGCGCTCTGGCGCGCCGCACTTGCGGCCGAGGAGACCTGACCCAGCCGGGTTGTCCTGTCATCCCGCCCGCTGAAGATCTCCGATCAGCGCGTCGATGTTCCCGCCGCGCTTGTCCAGCATCGCGCCAATTTCGGCGCGCTCGGACTTGAGTAGGCTGATGCCCTCGATCAGCAGATCGAAGAACTTGTCGCGGCCCGAACGGTCCGAGACCATGAAGCTAACTGTGAAAGGCGACTGGCCCGGCAGTTTGGCAACCGCCTGAACTTCCTGGAAGCTCTTGATCTGGCGCGCGCCGGTCACTTCGACCTGGCCGCCGGCAAAATCGCGGAACCGCTTGCCGTATTTTCGCGCCATGTACCCGGCGAAAGCATCCGTAAACGCGCGCATCTGAGCGCTTGACGCCGATCGGGCCGGCGGCCCGAGAGCCGAGCGCGCAATGGTCGGAACGTCGGCATACTTTACGAAAATGCCTTCGAAGGCGCGATACATCGACGACGCCGACTGGCCCGAGTTGATGACCCGGTTGATTTCGCCAACCGCGGAATCAATGAGCTTTGTCGCTTCCGCCTGGGAAAGCGCGCTGGCACGCGACGAAGGAACAATGGCCGCCGCAGCGGCGCCGATCAGGAAAAAACGTCTTGAAATGTCAAAATTCATCATAGAGGCCTTCATAGACTTCTTCATATAGGTTTTCATAGGGATCGAATGCGTTCTCGGCGGCAGTTTGCCCGGAAAGCTCGAACCGCCTGCTTTCAAGATAAAACAGCCGCAACTGAGAATAGCTGTCTGCGCTCTCGTAGAGCAGGCCATCGACCGTGTCTGCCAGTTCGAAGCGCGAGTTCAGGACCGACGGTAGAGACGTCGCGGCCGCAATCTCCCCGCCTTCCTCGAAGATGTGGCTTACGGGGTTGGTGAGGATATCGACAAAGATCCCCACCGCATCACGTTCCGTGGACGGGCCGAAGAGCGGTGTCTCGACATATGCGCCTTCCTGCACGCCCCAGACAGCCAGTGTGTCACCGAAGCCGGTTTCGCGGTCCTCGAGTCCGAACGAACCGCTGGCGGGGTCGAATAGCCCGAACACTCCGATCGTTGAATTGATGAGGAACCGCGAGAGGTTGTGGCCCGCATCCTCGACGTTGCCCTGCAACAGGTCGTTCATGACGCTGCGAGGTCCGGAGAGGTTGTTTGCCGCATTGCTGAGGCTTGTTCGAACGGGCCTTGGCACGACATTGCCATACAGCTGACTTGTCGGCCGGAAGAAGACACGGTCGGCACCCTTGTTGACCGCGTGGACCACGCGGTTTGCTTTCTCGTAGGGGTCATTGATTTCGCCAGGGGCGCCCGGCGCGGCACACCCTGCGAGGAAAAGCACGGCCCCGGCGAGCCCACACAGTCGAAGGTTTGGCAGCTTCACGACACGACCTATAACACTACGGTTCTGAACGAGATAGTTCATCGGTCGATAAATTACAGGTAGCGTGAAACAAGCGTGAACGGATTTCCAATTGAGTGTTGCGCGCATGATGCTGACCCGCAATATGTGCGCAGCAAAAAGGGAGAGAACGTATGAGCGCTGATGCCGAAGCAAAACTGGCTGAACTCGGGTTGAAACTGCCGGAAGCCGTCGCGCCGGCGGCGAACTATGTGCCCTACGTCATGTCAGGCAACATCGTCTATGTTTCCGGACAGATTTCGCAGGATGCCTCGGGACTGATCAAGGGCAAACTCGGCGCGGAACTGGATGTCGCAGCCGGCGCCGAGGCGGCGCAGACCTGCGCGCTTTTTCTTCTGGCCCAGGTGAAGGCGGCGTGCGGAGGCGATCTCTCGCGTTTGAAGCGCGTGCTCAAGCTCACCGGGTTCGTGAACTCGACAGCGGATTTCACCGATCAGCCCAAGGTGATCAACGGGGCGTCCGATCTTTTCGTCGAAGTGCTTGGAGAAGCAGGAAGGCATGCGCGCTCGGCAGTCAGCGCGGGATCGCTGCCGCTTGGGGTCGCGGTCGAGATCGAGGGCATCTTCGAGCTTCAGTGACATCATGCTGCCGGACGCCTTTCTGAGAATACCTCTGACCCATCGCGGGTTGCACGACATGGCAAAGGGTCGGCCGGAGAACTCGCGTGGTGCGGTTCAGGCGGCGGTCGACCTTGGCTATGGGATCGAGGTCGACGTGCAGCTTACGGCAGACGGTGAAGCGGTCGTTTTCCATGATTATGCGCTCGATCGCATGACCGATGGGGTTGGTCTGGTGCGCCGGCGCACTCTTGGCGACCTGGCGACGTTGCGACTGAAGGGTTCAGGCGAGTCGGTTCCATCGCTGGTCGAAGTTCTGCAGATCGTCCGCGGTCGGGTTCCGCTTCTGATCGAGATCAAGGACCAGGACGGAGCACTTGGCGACAATGTCGGGGAACTTGAGGCGGCGGTCTCCGCGGCGCTCGATGGCTATGCGGGCCCGGTCGCCCTGATGTCCTTCAACCCCCATAGCGTCGCGGCCATGCAGGCGCTTGCCCCCGATATTCCGCGTGGCCTGGTGACCGATCCGTTTCGGCCCGAGGTATGGCCAGCGCCCGAAGCCAGGCTCGCAAAGCTGCGACTGATCGGGGACTTTGATCGGGTGGGAGCGTGTTTCATCAGCCATGACCGTCGCGATCTTGGCGCGGCTCCGGTCCAGGAGCTCAAGAAACGGGGCATCCCTGTGCTCTGCTGGACGGTTCGTACGCCCGAACAAGAGGCCGAGGCGCGCGAAGTCGCCGATAATGTGACTTTTGAGGGCTACCTTGCGGTGAAGTCGGCTTGAACTCGGAGCGATAAGGCGCACCTTAATGGGTGTGTTTTTCATTGATCGAAAATGACAGAGCTGGAGCTTGAAGTCTCTGCGGTTCCCTCGCTGAGTGCCATTCCTGCCGGCGAGTGGGATGCCTGCGCCGCGCCCGAGGCAGCGGATGGTGGACGGCCGTTTGATCCCTTCACGACGCACAGGTTCCTGCTGGCACTGGAGGCCAGCGGATCGGTCGGGACCGGAACGGGGTGGGATCCGCGGTATCTTGTTGTCCGGCAGGAAGAAATGATCGTGGCCGTCGCGCCGCTCTATGCCAAGGGACACAGCCAGGGAGAGTACATCTTCGATCACAACTGGGCCCATGCGTGGGAACGGGCCGGTGGGCGCTATTACCCGAAATTGCAGATCGCGGTGCCGTTCACGCCGGCCACGGGCCGCCGGTTCCTTAGCCGTCCAGGCCACGAGACCGAGGGCATGGCGGCACTGATCCAAGGGGCGTTGCAACTGGCGAAGACACACGGGCTGTCCTCGGTCCACGTCACTTTCTGTACCGAAGAGGAGGCCGAGCGTGGTCGGGAGATCAGGCTTCTGCACCGGGTGACGCAGCAATATCACTGGTCCAACCGTGATTATTCCGACTTCGACGCTTTTCTCGCCGATCTCTCATCGAGAAAGCGCAAGACCATCCGCAGGGAACGACGCAGCGCGCAGGCGTTCGGCGGCGAGATCGTCGCGCTGACCGGCGACGACCTGCGGCCTGAACACTGGGATGCGTTCTGGACTTTCTACCAGGATACCGGCGCGCGGAAATGGGGCTCGCCGTACCTGACACGGAAGTTCTTCGACATCGCGCAGGAGACGCTGCGCGATGACATCCTTCTGGTGCTGGCGTTGCGCGAGGGCAGGCCGGTTGCAGGGGCGCTGAATTTCATCGGGCGCGAGACACTCTATGGTCGCTATTGGGGGGCAATCGAGCACCATGACTGCCTGCATTTCGAACTCTGTTACTACCAGGCAATCGACTATGCCATCCGGCACGGGATGAAGAGTGTCGAAGCCGGTGCGCAGGGCGATCACAAGCTGGCGCGGGGGTACCTTCCGGTCGAGATCCATTCGCTGCACTGGATGGCGGATCCGGGGTTCTCGCGGGCGGTGGAGGACTATCTGGACGCCGAGAAACAGGCCGTGGGCGAGGACATCGAGATCTTGACGAGCTATGGGCCATTCCGGAAAATTACGGAGGAACCGGCATGAGCGAGAAACTGACCGGCAGCGACCGCGAGAGGGCGCTTGGCTCGCTGGCGAAGACGGGCTGGGAGTTGCAGGAGGGGCGCGACGCCATTCGAAAATCGTTCAAGTTCAAGAGCTTCGCCGAGGCCTGGGGCTGGATGAGCCGAATGGCGATAGAAGCCGAGAAGATGAACCATCACCCTGAATGGCTGAACGTCTACAACCGGGTCGAGGTGGTGCTGACAACCCATGATGCAGGCGGGCTGACGGCGCTGGATGTGACACTTGCAGGAAAGATGGACGCGGTCGCGCCGGGTCATGGTTAACATTCAGTTAACACCGTTTTTTTAAGCCCCCGTCCTCCCACCCCTATATTCGGGGGGCACCTCTGAAGAAATTCTGAAGAAATCGCCGTATTCGGGAGGTCTCCGGGAAGTTTTTCGCCATGTCCGCACCAATTCGCCGAATTGCCGCAACTCAAACGCCCTCCCGTCACGCCTTGCGCCGCACCAATCCCGCAGAAGCTACCCTGATTACCCGAAGAAGTCCCTAAGTCCCAGGCCGCCTCAGGCCATTTCGAGCAGGGTCTCGCCCGCCGTCAGCGTGCAGACCCCGTGATCTTCCTCGAACTGGAGGGCCGTCACAACGCCGTCATCGGTCAGCATCGCGCAACGTGTCATCCGGTCCTTGAAGCCGACCGCAGGCACGCTGAATTCGAGCCCCAGGGCCTTGGTCAGTTCCGAGTCCCAGTCCGCCAGCATCAGGATGCCGGCATCATGCGCACCAGAACTTGCGCCCCAATGGTGCATCACGCGCACGTCGTTGACCGAGACGCAGATGATTTCCTCGTAGCCCTTTGCGCGGAACACGTCCGCCGTTCGGATGAAGCTGGGCAGATGAGCACTCGAGCAGATGCCGGTATAGGCCCCCGGCAGGCCGAAAATCACGGCACGCTTGCCCGCGATGCGCTGGGCAATGTCGATCTGCCGAACCTCGTCCCCCATCTGGTTGATCAGATTGACCGACGGGATCCTGTCGCCAACTGCGATTGTCATGCCGGGAAACTCCTCGAAATTGCCATTGCCTTGATGGCGATATAACCCAAGAGGTCAGAAGAACCAGTGCGTAACGACATGACAGAATACGTGATCATCGGCGGAGGACAGGCGGCGGCATCGCTGGCCGAGAAGTTGAGGGCGCAGGGTGCAGAGGGGCCGGTTATCGTGATCGGGGACGAGCCTTACCCGCCCTACGAGCGTCCGCCCCTTTCGAAAGCCTATTTGCTGGGAGAGCAGACGCGCGAGCGGCTCTTTTTGAGGCCCGAGGCGATTTATGCCGAGAAGGCCATCACCTTGAAGCTGGGAACGCCGGTCAGTGCGGTCGATCCGGAAGCGAAGACGGTGACGGCAGGCGGCGAGAGGGTGTCTTACGATCACCTCGCGTTCACCACCGGATCGGTGCCGATCCGGCTGCCCGCGTCGGTCGGAGGCGACCTTGCCGGTGTTTTCACCGTTCGGTCGCTCGCGGATATCGACGCGATGGCGCCGCGGTTCACCGAGGGCGCGCGGGTTTTGGTCGTTGGCGGCGGGTACATCGGGCTTGAGGCCGCGGCGGTTTCGGCGAAGCTTGGTCTCAGGGTCACTCTGGTCGAGATGAGCGAACGCATCCTCGGTCGGGTGGCGGCGCCCGAGACGGCCGATGTGATCCGGGACGCGCATATCGCACATGGCGTCGATCTGCGCGAGGGGGTGGGTTTGGCGCAACTGACCGGCGAGGGGTCCGTGGCAGGAGCGGTCCTGACGGATGGCACCGAGATCGCGGTAGACTTCGTGATCGTCGGCATCGGCATACGCCCCGATACCCGGCTGGCCGAGGCGGCGGGGATCGCCTGTGACAATGGCATCGCGGTAGATGAGTACGGGCGGACTTCGCAGGAAAGCATCTGGGCGGCGGGGGACTGCGCGTCCTTTCCCTACAAGGGCAAGCGCATCCGGCTTGAGTCCGTGCAGAACGCCATCGACCAGTCCGCGACGGTGGCGGCCAACATGCTGGGAGCCGGGGCGACCTACCGGCCCTATCCCTGGTTCTGGTCGGACCAGTACGATCTGAAACTGCAGATTGCCGGGCTGAACACCGGATATGACCGGGTCGTGCGCCGGGGCGCGGCGCCGACGGTCAGCCACTGGTACTTCAGGGGTGATGATCTGCTCGCGGTCGATGCCATCAATGCGCCCCGCGACTACATGGTGGGCAAGCGGCTGCTGGAGGCGGGGAAGTCTGTCACGCCGGAGGAAGTCTCGGATGGTGAGACGGACCTGAAAGCGCTTTTGCAGCGATGAGGATCATCGGTGGCCGGTTTCGAGGTCTGGGACTGGCCGCTGTCGGCAAGGGCGATGCGGCGGCGCATCTGAGACCCACGACGGACCGGGTACGCGAAAGCCTGTTCAATATTCTCGAGGGAGGACGGTTCGGTGATCCCATCGCCGGGGTGCAGGTACTCGATCTCTTTGCCGGCACAGGGGCACTGGGGCTCGAGGCACTTTCGCGCGGTGCGGCGGCGGTGACTTTCGTCGAGAGTGGCCGGGTGGCATTGCGGCTTCTGAATGCCAACATCGAGAAGACGCGGGAGCGGTCGCTCTGCCGCGTGGTCACGGCGGATGCCACGCGGTTGCAGGTCAACGCAGGCCAGCCCGCCGATCTCGTATTCCTCGATCCACCCTACGGCACCAGACTGGGACAGCAAGCGCTCGACGCGGCAAGGCACGGCGGCTGGCTGGCACCTGGTGCGCTGGTGGTTTGGGAAGACAAATCCGAGGTCGCGCCGCCCGAAGGTTTCGC
>JAJDOD010000161.1 GCA_022340315.1 Silicimonas sp.
ACACTGCTGTAATGCGCCATCGTGCGGCGGGCGAAATCGTGTGGGTCCTGCGGTGTTGTCGTCAGCCTTCCGGCATCGCGGTAAACCGAGTTTCCGTCGGCCGCCGGCCAGGGCGGGTAGAGCAATACCTTTGCCGGCGCGGACTGCCGCGCGATCCAGCGCATGGCTTGGGCGGAGGCAAAACGGTCGATGGCCCGAAGCGGCGTCTTGGTAAAATCCTGAAGCACAACGGCATCCCAACCGCCATTTGCGACAGCCTCGCGGAAGCCGTCGAGGCGGGCGGTTTCCACCAGGCGTGCGCCGTCCGCGGCGGCCATCGCGGTATGAAACCGGCTTTGGCCGGCCACCAGTCCGGGCACGTCGTGACGCAGCAGCATCGAGTTGCCAACAAAGAGAACCCTGGGGTGCGGCAGGTCGTTGTCTGCGAGTGAGGCCAGATGCTCGGGCACGAGGAATGGATGGCGTTGCGGGGTGGCATGGAGCCGAAATGTGACGGCACCAAGGGCCGCTGCCGCGCCGGAGAGCGCCATGCCGGTGAGGAGGATTTGCCGCCGCGTGCGAGACATTCCAAGAAGTGCACTTTCATGTTTGGTCGCTGAGGGTGCGAGAATATTGCACAGGCCTCATCGCACAAGGCCATTTTCCGACCTCGAACTAGCGTGCCAGAAGGTTGTTCAGGATCACGTTGAAATCCCCTCCCGCTTCTGTCCGCGCGACAAGTTCGAGAAGCCCGTTGCGGCCCACTTTATTCTCAATGGCTTCCACTTCAGCGGCGGCGGCGCTGTAGGCACGGGCGACGCCGATATCGCGATAGACGTTATCCCATTGCCAGAACCTTGTAACGCCGCGGACCATCTGGCGGGCCTCGGCATTGACCAGGGCGGGCTGGCGAGGGTGGCCGGCGACATGGGTGGCAAGACCCTCGTCGAACCAGGTCGGAAAGGGCTGGTTGATTACATGCCGCAGACCAAGCCGGCGATGGAGGCGTGAATGGGTCATCTCGTGGGTGAGAGTGCCGATTGTTAGCCCGCCAGGACCGATGAAAACGGCCATGTCGACAAAGGATAACCCGTTGCCGCCAATGCCGAAATTGCGTGCACAAGCCGCCGTCGCGCAAAGGATCAGCGTTGGGTTCGGCGGCGGGTCCCCGAAGAAATCCCCGACGGTGTCGCGGGCGGTTCGCACAAGGCGGAGGAACTCATCTGCTCGCGAGGGCGCATCCGTCCACACCCGGTCGGCGATCTCGGTCAGACCATATGCGTCCGGCATGACGACGCGGTGTGTACCGGGGAATGCCGCGCCAACGACGAGCGCGGCGAGGCCCGCATTGGCAAGGAGGCTGAAGCTGCGCGCAAGGCGTCGGATCATGAGTTCAGGACGTCCGCCCATTCGGGATGGCGGCGGAACTGGGCGGCAGCGAAAGGGCACAAGGGCATGATCTTGTAGCCTTTTTCGCGGGCATCCTGGACGGCGCGGGTAACCAGGGCGAGCCCGACCTTGCCACCGCGGTAGGCGTCGGGAACGCCGGTGTGGTCGAGGATGATGAGCTTCTCGGAGGCGCGCGAAAAGGTAAGCTCGGCTTCCGGCCCGTCCGGGTCGGGTCGGGTGACGTAGCGGCCTTTGGAGCCGGTTTCTTCAAGCGCGATAGGGCTGTCGGTCATGCGAGGGTATCCTTTCGGGAGGGAACATAGACCGGGAGGATGGCCGCGGCGACCGGATTTCCAGTGAGTATGGTGCAACGTTCGGTGCAGCCGCCACCGAAAAACAGGTGAAACCCGTCAGCGCCTTTATCCCAAGGGAAACGAGCGGATCGGCGATGTCGGTATCACGTCGGTATTACGTCGGTATCGCGTCGGTGCGCCTATGGGCCGGATCAGACGAGGCGCAAGATGTGGTGAGGTCGCCGGAAAGATTAAAAGGGCGTCAACGCCAACGCGCCGACCTTGTCCGGCCGTGCAGCGTGCTGCCCGAATTCGGCGGGGCCAAAGGCGCGTTGCGGCCCTATGGTGCGCTGAACGCTTTCACCTCGAAGCTCCCGAACTGGCTGGGATAGTCCCAGTCCGAGCTGTAAACGCCGTTGGCGAGCGTGCCGACATACTTCTCGAGGCCGGGTCCGGGGATCACGCGGACGTCGCCGCCATCGGGTCCGGTGGCGCCCGCGTGCAGGGCGGCCATGCAGATATTGCTGATGCCCTCATAGGGGCCGCCGCCGTAGGCGTAGGAGTTCCTGGCGCGGCGGGCCTCGGCACTGCAATAGCAGTCGAACGGAACCGTGGAATACGGTTCTGCCGCGCCGCGGGCCGCAAACTGGTCCGGGCAATCGGGGAGGCCCGAAGGGCTGGCGGTTTCCTGTGCGCTGGCGGGCAGCGCGATGGCAATGACAAGCGCGATCAGACGTGAATGAGGCATGTGATCTTCTCCCCCTTAGCACGGAAGTCATAGCAGAATTCGGGAAAAAACGCATCCTGGTGCAGCCCGCGCCGGATTCGGAGGTCCGCCGGTTCCGTGCTAGCGTCGCACATGGGAGCGCTGAAAACACTGCTGGGCGCCCGGTCCGAGTTGAAGGCCATGCGGCTTGGCAAGAAGGGCCATGCTGCCGCGCATGCCGGCGATCATCACACGTTCATCAAGTGCAACCTCGATGCGTTCCGCATCATGCATGACCGTTTCGGCGCCATTTTCCAGACGACGGTTTACAGCTTCAACGCGGCGGTGGGTTTCCTGAATGCCGGGGACGACGAAAGCGCGCGGCAGTACCTGGAACTGACCTATCGCATGTGCTGGGAAAATCTTGAGCAGCCCGACCTGAACCCGGAAGTGCCGCGCCGAGAGGTCTTCTGGCACATGGTGCGATGCCTGGCGAAGTTTCCCGACGCCACGTTGATCGAGCGCAACCTGGCGGAGTTCCTGGACGCCCGGAAGGCACAGACGGGCCAGGAAGAAGAGGAGCTGATCGCGTCGCTTCCCGACCTGGTCGAAAAGCAAATCGAACTTGGCGATTTGCGCGGTGCGGCGAATATGGCCGAAGCCGCCAGGCGTCTTGTCGCGGCCCGTCTGAAGCCGGGGCACGATGCGGCGAACCACCTGGCGGTTCTTGCGGCGCAGATAGAGAAAGCGGGCGACTAGCGCGCGGGTTGCGCTAGCCGTCCTTGCGGATCGTCTCGTTCTTCGGATCGTAGGGCGAGTCCTCGGTCACTTCCGCGTCCCAGAGCCCGTCGAACATCTTGACCTTGAGCTTCGTGCCGGGTGCGGCGTGCTCGGGGTGCACGTAGCCCATGCCGATGGACTTGCCGAAGGCCACCGCGTAACCGCCCGAGGTCAGCCGCCCGGTGCGGGTGCCGTCGGGGGTGTAGAGCGCCTCGCGCCCCCAGGGGTCGGCGTCTTCGGGGCCGTCGATGAGGAGGGTGACGCATTTGGCGCGGATGCCGGTTTCCAGCATGGCGGCCTTGCCGTGGAAGTCCTT
>JAJDOD010000192.1 GCA_022340315.1 Silicimonas sp.
GTGCGGCTGTCCGCCGGGGCGGGGTTCATCGTTGCGATCTGCGGCGAGATCATGACCATGCCGGGCCTGCCCCGCGTGCCTTCCGCCGAAAGCATCCGGCTCAACGACGACGGCGAGATCGAGGGGTTGTTCTGAGGATGAGTGTATCGAAGCTCCATACGATCATGCTGCCGGTTCGCGACGACGGAAAGGGCGACAACGTGCTGGCCCATGCGGCGATCCTGGCCAAGCGCGACGGGGCGCGGGTGCGCGTGGTGCATTGCCATCCGAAGACCGACGACCTGATGCCTTTCGGCGTCGCACTGCCCAAGATCGTGCGCGAGCAGATCGAAAAGGCGGCGGCGCAGAACGTCGATGTCAACCGCGAGCGGCTTCTCGAGGAGTTTCGTGGGTTGATCCGGCTTTTCGGTCTGGCCGAACAGGATTACGAGCCGGGCAAGGCCACGTCGCGGCTGATCGAATACGAAGGAAAGCAGGTCGATGCCGTCCGGCACTATGGCCGACTGGCCGACCTGATCTGCGTGCCGCAGCCCGATCCCAAGATGGACCTTGGAAGCCAGACGCTGAAAACCGCGCTGTTCTCGTCAGGTCGCCCGGTGATGATGTGCCCGCCGCAGGACAGCGTGGCGGACGACTTCGCCGATCATGTCACGATCGGATGGAACGGTTCGATCGAGGCCTCGCGCGCCGTGGCGATGTCGATGCCGCTTATCGCGAGTGCGAAGTCCGTCACGATCCTGTCGACCGGGGCCACCGGGCATGACGCGACGCCCGAGCAGTTGCAGCGCTATCTGGAATTGCGCGAAATCGAATCGGTCACACGGAAATTCACGGCGAGAACGGGAAATGTCGGTGAGCAGTTACTGGCCGAAACCCGCGATGCGGGTGCGGGAATTCTGATCATGGGAGCCTACCATGAGAGTTACGAAAGAGAATCCCTGTTCGGCGGCAACTCACAAGCCGTTGTTCAAAAAGCGGATTTTCCAATCATAATGGTACACTAATGAATACCAAGTTGAAATAATGTTGCGGCAGGAGAGGTGAATACGAATGTATCTTTCATTCGAGGCAAGAGGCCCTAATTGTTGAGACATAGAAAACCTAAGGGAGGAAAAGTATGTCTTTTGTAAAATCACTAGCAGTCAGCGCATTGGCGCTTGCGGTTGCGGCTCCGGCCGTGGCGCAGGATTGGGCGCCGCGTAAACCAGTTGAGTTCATTATCATGGCCGGTACCGGTGGTGGTGCAGACCAGATTGCGCGCCTGCTTCAGGGCCTGATCGAGAAGAAGGGGCTGAGTTCTCGCCCGTTCATCCCGATCAACAAGCCCGGTGGTTCCGGTGCGGAAGCGCTGCGCTATCTCCAGGATAAGGCCGGCGACGATCACACCGTGATGATGACGCTGAACAGCTTCTACACCACGCCGATCATCCAGGAAGATCTCGGGGTCGATATCACGGCCTTCACGCCGATCGGCCTGATGGCGATGGACACGTTCCTGCTTTGGGTGAACACTGACCGCGAAGACATTACCGACCTCGACAGCTATGTCGAGACGGTGAAGGCGGCGGGCCTCGACTGGAAAGTCGGCGGTACCGGCTCGGGCCAGGAAGACAGCGTGCTGACCGCGATGATGGAGGCCGCGTTCGACTATGACGTGACCTATATCCCGTTCCCGGGCGGCGGTACCGTGGCGAAGAACCTTGTCGGCAACCAGATCGACTCGACCGTGAACAACCCGGCCGAGCAGATGGAATTCTATCGTGCCGGCAACTCGAAGCCGCTGGTTCAGTTCACCGGCGAGCGCATGGCGGCGTTCCCGGATGTGCCGACGGCGAAAGAGCTGGGTGTGGACATCGAGTACTACATGCAGCGCTCGGTGAACGGTCCTCCGGGCATGTCGGCGGAAGCTACGGCCTTCTACACGAACCTCTTCGAGGAGCTGTTCAACAGCCAGGAGTGGCAGGACTACTGCACCTCCGATGGTCTGACCTGCGACAACTTCATGAAGGGTGCCGATCTGGCCAATTTCCACGCGACCCAGAAGGTTGCGCATGAAAAGCTGATCGAACAGGTCGGTGCGAAAGCGATCACCGGCGAATAAGTGACAACCGGGCAGGGCCGTTCGGCCCTGCCCACCGAATTCTCCGAAAATGATGTCGGATTTCTGCGCCTGGACATGGCGCAATCGGGAGGGGTTTGCATGACGGTGCGACAAGCGGAACTGCTAATGGGAATTGCGACCTTGCTGCTTTCGCTTGGTCTGATGTGGAACGTCTGGTCCGACGGTCTGAGGATCGGATGGGTTGAGGGCCGTGGACCGGGAGCGGGCATGTGGCCGTTCTGGCTGTCGCTTGGAATGGCGCTTGCGGCACTTGCCACGATCGTGCGCTGGTTCCAGGGCAAGACCCCGGAGAGCCGCTCGCTGGACCCCTACATCGCAAGCGAAACGATGTTCCTGGTTGTCGTATCCGCGATCTCGATCTTCCTGCTGCTCGTCCTCATGACGGTGATCGGCACCTATCTGTCGCTGATGCTCTTCATGCTGTTTTACGTGCGCTTCCTTGGCAAGCACGATTGGAGAATGACGGCGGGCTTCGTCATCGGAGCGCCGATCTTCGTCTATCTTCTGTTCGAGGTCGCATTGACGAAATACCTGCCCAAGGGATGGCCGATCTTCGAGGAAGGCTTCCTCTGGCTCGACAATTTCCGCTGGGAATACTTCTGAGGAGCTGACGTCATGGAAACCATCTTCGTATCCCTTGGCGGCGGCCTGATGCAGGCATTCGAACCGCTGAACCTGTTCATGATTCTCGCAGGATGCCTTGCGGGCCTGTTCGTGGGCTGCATGCCCGGGCTGGGGTCTGTCAACGGGGTCGCGATCCTGTTGCCTGTGACATTCCTTGTGCCGCCGACTGCCGCGATCATCTTCCTGGCGGCGCTGTACTACGGCGCGATGTACGGAGGGGCGATATCCTCGATCACGCTCGGTATCCCCGGAGCATCCACTGCAGTGGCTACCGTGTTCGACGGGCGACCGATGGCGCAGGCGGGCAAGGCTGACAAGGCGCTTATGGCCGCAGCGATCGCAAGCTTCATCGGGGGGACGGTCTCGATCATCCTGTTCACGCTTTTCGCGCCGCCGCTGGCCGCGTTCGCTCTGAAGTTCGGGCCGCAGGAAGAGTTTGCGTTGATGCTTCTGGCCTTTGCCACGTTCATCGGCCTGGGCGGCGACGACATTCCGAAAACCATCTTCTCGATATTGCTCGGTCTCGTCATGGCGGCGATCGGTTTCGACATCATCAGCGGCCAGCCACGCATGATTTTCTTCGACATGGTCGAGTTGCAGCGTGGGATCGGCTTCCTGGTTCTTGCCATCGGGATCTATGGGATCGGCGAGATGCTCTGGACGTTGGAGAGCACCAAGGGCCAGGTGCAAATGCACAACGTCAAGATTACCTGGGCGCGCTTCAAGGAAAACCTGAAAGAGGTCAAGGTTTACATCAACTCGACCTGGCTTGGATCATTTCTGGGATTTTTCGTCGGTACGTTGCCGGCGGCGGGCGCAACACCGGCCGCACTGATGAGCTATGGACTTTCCAAGACGTTCTCCAAAGATCCGGATAGCTTCGGCAAGGGGAATATCTCGGGCGTTGCGGCGCCGGAAGCGGCCAACAACGCAGCCTCGACCGGTTCGATGCTGCCGATGATCACGCTGGGCATTCCCGGCTCGCCGACCACTGCCATTCTGCTGGGCGGCATGATCATCTGGGGGCTGCGGCCGGGGCCGCTTCTTTTCACCGAGAGTCCGGACTTTGTCTGGGGCCTTATAGGTTCGATGTATGTGGCAAACGTGGCGACAGTGCTTTTGAACCTTGCACTCATCCCGGTCTTCATCCGAGTGCTGGCGATGCCGTTCACACTTCTGACGCCGATCATCTTCATACTCTGCGTCCTGGGCGTTTTCGCCACGACCGACCGTATGTTCGACACCTGGATCATGCTGATCCTTGGAGTGGCTGGCTATCTGATGCGGAAGCTGAACTATCCGGTCGCTCCGGCGGTGTTGGCAATCGTTCTGGGCCCCTTGGCCGAGCGGTCGCTTCGGCAGTCACTGATTTCCAGCCAGGGTGATGTGACGACCTTCATCACGCGTCCGATATCGCTCACATGCGTGATTCTCGCGCTGCTGCTGGTCTCGTACCCGTTGATCCAACGATTGGTTCGACGGCGGACGGCTGTACAGGCGGACTAACAAGAACTTTCTCGTCAACGGCCCCGGTCGCACCATGTTTCATGATGTGGCTGGGGTTTTCTATTTTTATGTAATTTATTCAGATGGTTACAAGATAATATTACAAATTTACATATTTGGACTATGTTTTGTAAACCCCAAACACACATACCCGAATTCTATGGCTATTTGTTGCGTGCGCAATTATCTTTCTCAGAACCATTGGAAAGAGGTAAAAAATGTCTCGCAAAATTCTGATTCTCGGCGCCTCTTACGGTTCGCTGCTTGGCACGAAGTTGTTGATGGCGGGACATGATGTGACGCTTGTTTGCCGCGAGGCGACCGCGAAGCTGATCAATGCCGAGGGTACGGAAGTAAGGATCAAGTTGCGGGACGAGGATCTGCATCGCCCATTTCGGTCAGGCGACCTGCCGGGACAACTCGATGCGATGGAGCCGGGCGACGTGCGCCCCGAGGCCTATGACCTGATCGTGCTTGCCATGTCCGAGCCGCAATATGCGGGGCCGGATGTCCGTACGCTTTTGTCGCGCATCGCGCTCGCCAAGGTGCCGTGCCTGTCGCTGATGAACATGCCGCCGATGCCGTATCTCAAGCGCATCCCTGGTCTTGACGCCGAGCGGCTGGCCGCGTGCTTCACCTCGCTCGACGGTTGGCGTGAGTTCGAGCCGGGTCTGGTGTCGCTGTGCAGCCCCGACCCGCAGGCGTTCCGCCTGCCTGATACGGGCGCCAATGTGCTTCATGTCGGCCTGCCGACCAACTTCAAGGCGGCGCCGTTCGAAAAACACGAGCACAACGAGATGCTCAGGGAGCTGGAAGCCGACATCGACGCCATCCGTGTCGACGGCAAGGAGGTTCCGGTCAAGTTGCGCGCACATGACTCGCTGTTTGTACCATTCGCGAAATGGGCCATGCTTCTCACCGGCAACTATCGCTGCGTTCAAGGCGCGGGCGTGCGCCCGATCAAGGACGCTGTTCACAGCGACATCGAGACCTCGCGGGCAATCTATCAGTCCGTGACAGACCTGGTGGTGAAGCTGGGGGCGACCCCGGACAGTCAGGTGCCCTTCGAGAAATATGCCAAGGCCGCGGAAGGACTGCTGAAACCCTCGTCGGCAGCGCGGGCGATTGACGGCGGTGCCCAGCAGATCGAGCGTGTCGATCTGCTGGTGCAACTCATCGCCGATCAGCTTGGCATGGGCAATCCCGCGGTGGACGACGTGGTAGGCACGGTCACGTCGCGCCTGTCCTCGAACCGCCGCCAGGCGGCCTAGCTCTCGTAGCGGGTGTTGCCACGCCGGTCCGGGCTGATGGGCAGTTCCACGAAGAGCGGCTGATGCGCGCGTTGCGAGCAGGCCTGCCTGGGGCAGAGGTGGCAGTTGATGCCGATCTGGCTGAACAGGTCCGCGCTTCCCAGGTTGAACGATTGAGTGTAGCCGATTTCCTCAACGAAGCGGAACTCGCAGCCTAGCGCGAGTGCCAGCCGGCGGTCCTGGGATTCGCGGCTGAACACTGGACGATCCGACGTTCGGCTGATGGTGAAGAACCTCTCGCCTTCCGGCAGTTCCACGAACTGCGGCAGGATCACGCCCGGTGTCCGGAACGAGGTGTGGATGTTCCAGACCGGGCAGGCGCCGCCGAACTCGGCCAGCGTGAAAGTGGTCGAGTTGAACCGCTTGGTGACATTCCCGGCCTTGTCGATGCGCAAGAAGAAGAACGGCACGCCGGTCGCGTTCTTGCGCTGGAGCGTGGTCAGCCGGTGGCAGACCTGTTCGAACGAGACGCTGAACGCGGCGGCGATGCGATCGACATCGTACTTGGTGGCGCGGGCGGTTTCGAGCACCTGAGAATAGGGCATGACGACCGCACCGGCGAAGTAGTTGGCAAGCTCGACCTGGCAGCGCGCAAGGCCGGTGGGCGAGGTGATGCCGCTGTCCGAAACCAGCGATTTCAGGATGCCGTCGGCTTCGAGGAGGCACATGACATGGGCCAGCTGAAAGGTGCGGTTGGGATAGTCGAGCGCCTGGGATAGAAGGACGGTGGCGCTGTCGCGGTCGAAGATGCGGAGGCTTTCGCTCATCTCCTCGACCGTCTTGATCCGCACCGTGACGCCGTGCCGCTCGATTAGCCTGTCTTTCAGCATGGCATAGACGTCATCCGGGGCGCATGGCTGCTCGGCGCGAAGTTTCTCGGCCGAGCGTTCCAGTTCGGGAAAGTGGTTTTTGTGATCGCGGAAGAAGTCGTGGATGATGGTTTCGGGTGTCGAGGACAGAAGGTTGTCCGGCATCCGTTCGCGCCCCTGGCGGAGCATCTTGTCGAGTGTCGTGCGGTGGGTGCGGTAGATCTGCAGGAACTTGTCGACCAGGCCGGGGGCGTGATCGACGGCGGCGCGCAGTTCCTGAAGATCAGGCGCGCTGTCGAAGATCGGGTCCTGCAGCACGCTGCGCAATTCGGCCAGCACGTTTGAACTGGGATCCTGCACCAGTTCGCGCCAGTCAATGCCGTACTTGTCGGAGAGTGCCATGAGCATCTGCACCGAGAGGCTGCGCTGATTGTTTTCGAGAAGGTTCACGTAGGCCGGGCTGACGCCGAGCTGTTTCGCCATCTCGGCCTGGGTTTGCTTTTGCGCCCGTCGAAGCTGGCGCAACTGAGGGCCGACGTAGGTTTTTTGCATGGCGGGAGCTTCCGATTTACAGATTTACAAAACCTGCATCAAGATACTCACACTTGCAACACACAAACCCGGTTTTGTGTGCTTGAGGCAGCGGAGTGTGTTACTGGTATACCAGAGGGCCGCGACTGCCCCGAGGCCCCTTTGGAATATGGAGCAGACTAATGAAAATCGGTTACAACGGACTTGCCGTTCCTGGACCCACAAACATGCCTTTCGAGATTCGCAAGGCGATGGATGTAGCACTTCAGGATCACCGGGCCCCGGATTTCCCCGAGTTCACCAAGCCGCTTTTTGACGACTTGAAGAAGGTATTCAAGACCGAGACAGGACGCATCTTCGTCTATCCCTGTTCGGGCACCGGCGGTTGGGAAGCCGCTATTACCAACACGCTTTCGGAAGGCGATAAGGTGCTGGCTTCCGTCTTCGGACAGTTCTCGTTGCTGTGGGTCGATCTTTGCCATCGCTTCGGGCTTGAGGTCGACGCCATCGACGTCGAGTGGGGCAAGGGTGTGCCGCTGGACGAGTACCGTGAAAAACTCGCGGCGGACACTGCCCACGAGATCAAGGCGGTGCTGGCGACGCACAACGAAACTGCGACGGGCGTGACATCGGACATCGCGGGAATTCGCAAGATCCTCGACGATCTGGGCCATCCGGCACTGCTTTTTGTCGACGGTGTGAGTTCGGTCGCGTCGATCGACTTCCGCATGGAGGAATGGGGCGTGGATGTCATCGTCTCGGGCTCGCAAAAGGGGTTCATGATGCCGACGGGCCTGGCCGTAATCGGGGTCAGCCAGAAGGCGATCGAAAAGGGGCCATCGGCCGGATTGAAGCGCTGCTTCTTTGACTTCCGCGACATGATCACCACCAACGACCAAGGCTATTTTCCCTACACGCCGGCTGCGACTCTGCTGCACGGGTTGCGCGCCTCGGTCGACATGTTGATGCGCGAGGGGCTGGAAAACGTCTTCGCGCGGCATCACCGGCTGGCGGGCGGTGTCCGCGCGGCTGTCGAGGCCTGGGGGCTGAAGAACTGCGCCAAGGGTCCGGAATGGCATTCTGACACTGTGACTGCGATCCTTGTGCCCGACGGGTTCGACGCAAACGATGTGATCCGGACCGCCTACGACAAGTACAACCTGTCGCTGGGCGCGGGGCTGAACAAGGTGGCGGGCAAGGTCTTCCGCATCGGTCACCTGGGTTGGCTGAACGAGATCATGGTGCTGCAGTCGCTGGGTGGCGTCGAGATGGCGATGCGCGATGTGGGCATTCCTTTCGAGCCGGGCATCGGCGTCGGTGCGGCGGTGAAGCATTTCACCCAGAGTGCCGAAGCCATGCAGATGGCGGCGGAATAATTGCGGTGGCCCCTTGCCAAAGCGGCGAGGGGCCTCACAATCTGAACGACAATGACCAAGATTGTATTTCTCGACCGCTCGACGATCGGCCCGTCGGTCACCGTCACGAAACCCGGCTTCGATCACCAGTGGATCGAATACGACCGGACCGCGCCCGAGCGGGTGATTGAGCGCCTGAAAGGTGCAGATATCGCCGTCTCCAATAAGGTGCCGATCCGGCGCGATGCCATCGAGGCGCTGCCCGACCTGAAGATGATCTGTATCCCGGCCACGGGGTACGACGCATTCGACACTGCCGCCTGCAAGGAACGCGGAATCGTGGTGTCGAATGTGCGTGGCTATGCGGTGAACACGGTACCCGAGCATACGTTCGCGCTCATCCTCGCTCTGCGCCGAAGCCTTGTCGGCTTCCGGCAGGACGTGATCGACGGGGAATGGCAGAAGGCGGCGCAATTCTGTTTCTTCAACCATCCAATCCGCGATCTGGCGGGCTCGACGCTGGGGATATTCGGCGAGGGCGTGCTGGGGCAGGAGGTTGCCAAGCTGGGGCAGGCCTTTGGAATGCGGACGCTTTTCGCCGCGCATAAGGGGGTCGAGGGGCTTGGGCCGCTTTACACGCCGTTCGACCAGGTGATCGAGGAGGCGGATGTGCTGACCATGCACGCGCCCCTGATGCCGGGAACGGCGAACATGATCTCGGACCGTGAGTTCGGGATGATGACCAGGAAACCGCTCATCATCAACGCCTCGCGCGGCGGGCTGGTGGACGAAGCGGCGCTTGTGCGGGCGCTGGATGCCGGGCAGATCAGCGGGATCGGGTTCGATGTGCTGACGAGCGAGCCGCCGCAGCCGGACAATCCCTTGCTGGCGATCCTCGACCGGCCCAACGTGATCGTCACGCCGCACACCGCCTGGGCCAGCGACGAGGCCATGCAGACGCTTTGGGATCAGGTCGTCACGCACCTGGAAAACTTCCATCGCGGAGAGCCGTCGAACCGCGTCGTCTGACTTTGGCTTTGTTGCCGGGGCGAGGATTGTCTAAGCTCTGACCGAGGACGGTTAGGACGGAAGACATGACGAAACCTTGTATCATCTGCGTCGCGATCACCGGTTCGGTGCCGAAGAAGGCGGACAATCCGGCGGTCCCGATCTCGGTCTCGGAACAGGTTGAAAGCACGCACGAGGCATTCGAGGCCGGGGCCAGCATCATGCACGCCCATGTGCGCAATCCCGACGAGACCACGACGAGCGATCCCGAGAAATTCGCGGAGCTGATGGAGGGGGTGGCGAAGCACTGCCCCGGCATGATCATCCAGCTTTCAACCGGTGGCAGGTCAGGGTCGGGCGCGGCGCGAGGGGGCATGTTGCCCTTGAAGCCCGACATGGCCTCGCTTGCCGTGGGGTCGAACAATTTTCCGACGCGCGTCTACGAGAACCCGCCGGATCTGGTCGACTGGCTGGCGTCGGAGATGCTGAAATATGACGTTAGGCCAGAGATCGAAGCCTTTGATCTGAGCCATATTTTCCAGACAAAGCTGATGGCCGACCAGGGCAAGTTGGCGGGGACGCCCTATGTGCAGTTCGTCATGGGCGTGAAGAACGCGATGCCGGTCGACCGCGAGGTGTTCGACTTCTACGTGAAGACTGTGCACCGGCTTTTCGGTGGAGACGCGGCGTGGTGCGCGGCCGGAATCGGGGCCAAGCAGATCGTCGTCAACGACTGGGCGATTTCCGCCGGGGGTCACGCGCGGACGGGGCTTGAGGACAACGTGCGCCTGGACCGCGAGACGCTGGCGCCGTCGAACGCGGCGCTGGTGAAGCGGGCGGTGGAG
>JAJDOD010000043.1 GCA_022340315.1 Silicimonas sp.
CTGCAAAGGCCCGGCGCGAAGGGCGTGCCGTTCTTCTTCGTGCGCGTCGACCAGGCGGGCACAATCACCAAGCGGCACTCGGCCACCCGGCTGCAATTCGCGCGATACGGCGGCGCCTGCCCGCTCTGGAACGTACACCGCGCCTTTGAAACACCCGGCCAGTTCCTGCGCCAATTGGCCGAAACGCCCGACGGCGCACGCTATCTCTGCCTCGCGCGCGAGATCTCGTCGACCGTCGGCGGACCGGCGTTCCGGGCGCCCAAGCGCCGCTTCGCCATCGCACTCGGATGCGAGATCAGCCATGCCGCGCAGGTGGTCTATTCCGACGGCCTCGATCTGAAAGACGCTTCGGGTTTTGAGCCAATCGGCATTTCGTGTAGGATCTGCGAGCGACGGAACTGCCACCAGCGCTCGGTCCCGCCGCTCGAGCGTGACCTGACGGTGTCACAGACCCGCCGCGAAGTGCTGCCCTACGAGGTTGTCGGATAGATGCTGCCATCGCTGTTCCTGATCCTCTCCACCAGCTACGCCGCCTGGTATCTGGAACGCTTTGAACTTGCCGCGGTCTATCCTTTCGACAAGACCTATTCGACGCCACTCGATGCCGGCGCCCCCGACCTGACCGAGACCGCGACCGATACCGCCGACGGCGCGAGGCTCGTCATCTGGCGGGCCGAAGCGCGGGATGGCTTGCCAACGGTCGTCTATTTTTCCGGCAATGCCGGGTCATTGAAGGACCGGGTTAGCCGCTTCCGCCGCCTCGCAGAACGCGGCTTCGGCATCGTCGCTCCGGCATATCGCGGTTCGTCCGGCTCGACTGGCCAGCCGGACGAGGCACTTCTGGTCGAGGACGCGCGACGTATCGCGGGAACCCTCAGCGGCACGGTCGTGCTCTACGGCGAAAGCCTCGGCGCGGCGGTCGCGATCCAGGTGGCCTCGGCAGGTATCGGAGATGCCGTCGTGCTTGAAGCGCCCTTCACTTCCATCACCGACCTTGTTGCCACACAGTTTCCGACCGAGGACCTGGGCGACGCCATCACGCAACGCTGGGACAGCCTCGCCGCGGTCGGTGCGCTGCGGCAACCGCTCCTGATTATCCACGGCGACGCCGACCGGATCGTGCCGGTCGAAATGGGACAACGCATATTCGATGCCGCGGGATCTGCCGACAAGGCCTTCATCTCGGCACCCGGACATGGCCACACAACGCTTTGGGCATCCGACCTTCAAGGCCCGCTCTTCGACTTCCTCGGACGGCACGGAAACTGACCTGCCTAGGCCGCGATTTCCTCGACGGTCCGTGTCACGAGGTCGAGACAATCGGGGGTCGAGAACCGGTGATCGGCACCCTTGACGAGTGTCAGCCGGATGTCCTGGCCCTCCGCATGATCGAAGAGCCGCAGCGACGTTTCCAATGGTATCGCTTCGTCCGCCGTCCCGTGCAGGATACGGGTGGGGCAATCCAGCCGCAGCGGTTCCGGAAAAACCAGGTTCCGCCGCCCGTCCTCGATCAGGGCGCGGGTGATGACATAAGGAATGTCGCTGTAGGCACTGGGTACTTCGACCGCACCTTCCCGCTCAAGCCGCTCCCGCGTTGCCTCGTCGAAGGCGCACCAATACCGCTCCTCGGTGAAATCCGGCGCCGGCGCGATCAGCACAAGGCCTGCAACCCGCTTCGGCACGGCGCGGGCCAGCAGGCAGGCAATCCACCCGCCCATTGACGAGCCCACAAGGACCTGCCGCCCCTTCGTAAGCCCTTCGACTATGGCGGTCGCATCCTCGAACCACGCACTGATCGACCCGTCACGCATGTCTCCCATGGAAGAGCCGTGACCGGAATAGTCGAACCGCAAGAAAGCGCGGCCCTGCGCTTTGGCCCAGGCCTCGAGGTGCCGCGCCTTCGTTCCGTCCTTGGTCGAATTGAACCCGCCCAGGAAAACGATACCCGGCCCTCGCCCAGCGGTCTGGTCATAGGCAAGACGCCGGGTCTCGGTCAGGTCTTTCTGGTCGGTCATGCGCAAATCCACTCCCGCCGTCAGGCTAGCGGAACATGCACGCCGTGCAATCGCCGAAGTTTCCGTCCGGATTCAGCCGCCGATGTAACCCTGCTTGGGGCGATAAAAGACCTTCTGGTTGTGCAGCCGCCCCAAAAGCGACTTCACCGAGCGCAGCTTTCGGTCGTTTTCGAGCCGGGCACGATCGTCACGCACGTCGGACAGGGACTTCACCCGGTCGCGCAGTGCGTCTTCGATAAGGTCCATCTCTTCAAGGCCAATCTCGAACCGGTCATTGTACATGGGCATCCTGCAGCATCCTCGATAACGATCTGTTTTTTGGAACATGCAATCTGGATTGCGAATGTCAAGTGTAAGATGTTGTTTTTAGACGTATACTTTGGCATACAAAGAAGGCCGCGGCCGTATCGAAACCCGCGAACTCGCGGAAATCATTGACACTGAGCACGTCATCGCGCATCTGGACGGCACATACCCGCAACCGGGCGTTCCGTGGGCGCCAAACCGACGAGGAGACAGCCATGTCCCAGATCTCGCTGACCTTTCCCGATGGCAATTCGCGCAGCTTCAATGTCGGCATCACGCCGGCTGAGGTTGCTGCCGGCATTTCCACATCGCTCGCCAAGAAGGCCATCAGCGCCACCGTGAACGGCGAGCATTGGGATCTCGCCTGGCCGATCGACGGCGATGCCGCGATCGCGATCCACACGATGAAGGACGGCGACCAGGCGCTCGAGTTGATCCGCCACGACTTCGCGCACGTGATGGCACGCGCCGTGCAGGCGATCTGGCCTGATGTCAAAGTGACCATCGGACCGGTCACCGAACATGGCTGGTTTTACGATTTCGACCGGGCCGAATCGTTTACGCCCGAGGACCTCGGCGCGATCGAGGCCAAGATGAAGGAAATCATCAATGCCCGCGACCCGGTCCGCACCGAGATCTGGAACCGCGACCGCGCGCGCGCTTTCTATGAAGAGAATGGCGAGACCTACAAGGTCGACCTCGTGGACCGAATTCCCGAAGGTGCACCCATCCGAATGTACTGGCACGGTGACTGGCAGGATCTTTGCCGCGGCCCGCACCTCCAGCATACCGGCCAGTTGCCCGCGGATGCCTTCCGCCTGATGGGCGTTTCGGGCTCACACTGGTTCGGAGACACTTCGAAGAACCTGCAGCGCATCTCGGGCGTGGGCTTCCGCAACCGCGACGAGTTGAAAGCCTATCTCAACTTTCTCGAAGAAGCCGAGAAACGCGACCATCGCCGCATTGGCCGCGAGATGGACCTCTTCCACATGCAGGAAGAGGCACCGGGCCAGGTCTTCTGGCACCCGAACGGATGGACCATCTATACGACGCTCCAGGATTATATCCGGCGGAAACAGATCAAGGGCGGCTATCGCGAGGTAAACACGCCGCAGGTAGTTGACCGCAAGCTGTGGGAAGCCTCCGGCCATTGGGAGAAATACCAGCACCACATGTTTATCGTCGAGGTTGACGAAAGCCGCGACGGCGAGACGGTCGATGCCTCCAGCGCGAAGAACCGCGAGCACACCCGGATCAACGCACTGAAACCGATGAACTGCCCCTGTCACGTCCAGGTCTTCAACCAGGGCCTCAAATCGTATCGCGATCTGCCGCTCCGTATGGCCGAGTTCGGCTCCTGCGCGCGATTCGAGCCGTCTGGCGCGCTCCACGGGATTATGCGCGTACGCGGATTCACTCAGGACGATGGCCACATCTTCTGCACCGAGGACCAGATCGAGACGGAATGCGCGCGGTTCATCGACTATCTCGCCGACATCTATAGCGAACTCGGGTTCGCGGATTTCGAGATCGCATTTGCGACGCGCCCGGAAAAGAGGGTCGGCTCGGAAGAGAGCTGGGATTACGTCGAAGCCGCGCTTGAGAACGCGATCAAGGCCGTAGGTCGAGACTATCGGCTGGAACCGGGCGATGGCGCCTTCTACGGCCCCAAACTCGACTTCTACCTGACCGACGCCATCGGGCGCGTCTGGCAATGCGGCACTTTCCAGGTCGATCCAAACCTGCCCGACCGGCTCGGCGCCAGCTATGTCGCGGCCGATGGCGAGCGTCACCGACCCTTCATGCTGCACCGGGCCTGCCTCGGATCTTTCGAGCGGTTTATCGGCATCCTGATCGAGGAGCACGCCGGCAGACTTCCCTTATGGCTTGCGCCGCGCCAGGTCGTGGTCGCCTCGATCATCTCCGATGCCGACGAATACGTAGGCAAGGTTGTAGGGGCCCTGAGGGCCGCAGGCGTCCGCGCCGAAGCAGATACCCGCAACGAAAAGATCAACTACAAGGTGCGCGAGCACTCTGTCGGAAAGGTGCCCGTCATCCTCGCGATCGGTCAGCGCGAGGTCGATGACCGCACCGTGACCGTGCGGCGACTGGGCGAGAAGGCGACGCAGACGGTGACGCTCGAACAGATCGTGGACACTCTTGCCGCAGAAGCGACGCCCCCGGACCTCGCCTGATCCAAGAAGCACGCCGAGGCCACGGGCACGGTCTCGGCGCTTGCTTACCGGACCGATCCCGGCGCCTTCTTTTCCTCATTTGTTTCAAGCAATAACGAGCCTGTCAGCACACGCAGGCGTTATTGGCATGTTATCCGCAAAATTCGCACGTTCCCCTCGTGCCGAACGCGATCCGGCCGCATGACACAATTTGTTTAAACAAGAAGGACACATTCCAAATGTCGAACACCACCAAGACCCTCGCCGTTGCTGGCGCCGTTGCAGCCGCTCTCGCCGCCACGATGACCGCCCCGGCCCAAGCCCAGGCGAAAGAGAAATGCTACGGCGTTTCGCTCGCCGGCAAGAATGACTGCGCCGCCGGACCGGGCACCACCTGCGCCGGCACCTCGACCGTCGACTACCAGGGCAATGCCTGGACGCTGGTCGATGCGGGCACCTGCGCCGAGATCGACCTGCCGGACGAGCGCATGGGCTCGCTCGAGCCGCTTGAGCGCGACCTGCCCCAGGGCTGATCAAGCCAATTTCCCGCGGCGCCGCCAGTCACTCCGGCGGCGCTGCCATCTTGCAGGACCACCCATGCTCGACACGTCCACTCCCAGCTTCGACCGCCTGCCCGACGCGCCCGGCGTCGGCTACAAGCCGCAGCACTTCAGCGACCTGCTGCAAGACGCCGGCTCGGTCAGATGGCTCGAGATCCATGCCGAGAACTACATGGGCGATGGTGGCCGCCCGCATGCGCAACTGCGCCATCTCTCTGAAAGATTTGCCATTTCCGTGCATGGCGTCGGCCTCTCGATCGGCGGCGAAGGCCGTCTTGATCCCGAGCACCTTGCACGTCTGAAACACCTGATCGGCCGGCTCAACCCCGCCAGTTTCTCCGAACACCTTGCCTGGTCGACCCATGACAGTGCCTTTCTCAATGACCTGCTTCCCCTACCCTACACCGGCGAAACGCTCAGTCGCGTCGCCGACCATATCGACGAAGTACAGGAAACGGTCGGACGGCGGATGCTGCTGGAAAACCCGTCCTCCTACCTCGCCTTCGACGAAAGCACTTACGACGAAACCGACTTCCTGCGCGAGGTCGCCCGGCGCACGGGGTGCGGACTGCTGCTCGACGTGAACAACGTCTTCGTCAGCGCCACCAACCTCGGCACCGACCCTGTGAGCTATATCGACGCCTTTCCGCTCGATCTCGTGGGCGAGATCCACCTTGCCGGTCATGACGAGGACCACGACGACCACGGTAAACCGCTTCTCATCGACAGCCACGGACGCGAAGTGGCGGAACCGGTCTGGACCCTCTATGCCCACGTGATCGCCAAGGGCGGTGCCCGTCCGAGCCTGATCGAATGGGACAATGACGTGCCCGACTGGCCGGTGTTGGAAGCCGAAGCCGCGCGCGCCGCCGCCATCCTGGAGACGGTCGCGTGACTGTTAGCCAGACCACCTTTCGCAAGGCGCTCCTTGCACCTGACAAACCCCGGCCCGACGGCCTCACCGACGGGGCGGGCCATCCAGCGGGGCGACGGTTCGACGTCTACCGCAACAACGTCGCGGTATCGCTGACCGAGGCGCTGGAGATCGCCTTTCCTGTCGTGCGCAAACTGGTGGGAGAGGCCAACTTCAAGCTGCTGGCAGCCGCCTTCTTGCGGCAACACCCGCCATCCACGCCGCTGATGATGTTCTACGGCACCGAGATGCCCGGTTACCTCGAAACCTTCGCGCCAACCGCCTCGATCGGCTACCTGCCCGACGTGGCCCGGCTCGAGTTGGCCATCCGCGAAAGCTACCACGCCGCCGACGCCGCACCGGTTGATCCCGCTCGGCTGCAAGGCCTGGATCCTGCCGCGACGCTGACCCTTGCACCGTCACTCCGCCTGGTCCGCTCGCGCTGGCCAATCCACGCCATCTGGCGGTTCAACATGGAGGATGGGCCCAAGCCCTCCCCGCGTGCCGAGGATGTGGCAGTGCTCCGCCCCGACCTCGATCCCGAGCCTGCGCTCCTGCCGGACGCGGGCGGCACATTTGTTGACGCCCTTCTCACCGGATCGACACTGGGCGAGGCCTACGACGCCGCCCTCGCCGAAGCCGAAACATTCGACCTCGCGCGAAACCTGTCCATCCTCATCGGCGCCAACGCCATCACCGATATCGGAGAACCCTCATGATCCAGACGCTTCTTGCCCTTCCCGACCGGGCACTGTCCTGGCTCGAGCCGCTCTCGGTGCCGGTCCTGACAACGCTGGCCCGGTTCGTCTTTGCTGCCGTTCTGCTGATGTACTTCTGGAACTCCGGCCTGACCAAGATACCGGATGGCATAAGCGGCCTCGTCTCGCCCAGCTTCAACGCCTTCGCCCAGATATTTCCCAAGGGCGCCGAGGCGGCGGGCTACGACATCACCCAGGCCAGCGCCTTCCAGAAATCCGTGATCCTCGCCGGCGTATGGTCCGAGTTCCTTTTGCCGACCCTCGTGGTCCTCGGGCTCTTCACCCGCGCCGCGGCACTCGGCATGATCGGCTTTGTCGTCGTTCAAAGCCTGACCGATATCTTCGGCCACGGCGGCGAAACCGGCGCATGGTTCGACAATCTCAGCGACGCCGCGATCCTGGATCAACGTGCGTTCTGGGTGTTCCTGTTGCTCTACCTGGTCTTCCGTGGCGGCGGGCCGCTGTCGCTTGACCGCCTCATCCTCAGAAGTGAGACGTCTCTTTATCGGGACGACCTGCAGCCATCGCGAGGATAGCCGCCAGCCCGCACATCGCCGCCGGGAAGATCGCGAAGAAGTTGCTGAACGTGGTGTAAATTGCCAACGCCGCAAGCAGCATCAGGACCCCGCCCCACAGCGCGCGATACCGCGCCATTCCCGCACCCGCAATCGCCAGCATGGGCGCGATGACGCTCATCGCCCGCAGCAAGCCCGGATTATCCGGCAAGGGCAGGAAATCGAGATTGCGCACCTGCTCCTGCGCGGTCAGCTCGGTGTACCCGAAACTGATCATGCCCATGATAAGCGCGAGTATTCCGCCGATCATGCCAAGTGCGGTGGCCGAATTTCGCATCGCTAGCCCTTCCTCTTCGTGGTCGCTGCCAACCTATGCCCGCGGCATCCATTATCCAAGATGCTGCGCGCGCACCTCGTCGTTCCAGCCGAGCGTCAGCACCTTGCCGTCGATCACCGGCCGCTTCATCAGCGCGGGGTGGTCCCGCAGCAAAGCCATCGGCGGACGTTCACGCTCGGTCTCGGACAGATTGCGCCAGGTTGCGGACTTGCGGTTTACCAGATCGTTTCCGAAAGCCGCGAGAAACCGGCCCAGATCGGCATCGCTCAGCGGGGTATCGCGCACATCGACGAATCTCACGGATTCGCCCTCACTTTCAGCAGCCTGACGCGCTTTTCGGCAGGTGTCGCAGGTTTTCAGGCCAAAGAGAGTTATCATGCGCATGTCCGGGTCTTCACAGAGGTTTCACTTGTCTTTTGCGCCAGTCGCACCAATTTGGAAAGTGCGGGAGGCTCGAACACTCGCGCCCTCCCGCGTTGAGACCTCCGGATAACCCGGAAGGAAGATAAGGGAATGAACTAATGCCAACTGGCACCGTAAAATGGTTCAACACCACCAAAGGGTTTGGCTTTATTGCCCCTGATGAAGGCGGCAAGGACGTTTTTGTACATATTTCCGCCGTCGAGAAAGCCGGGATGACCGGCCTCGCTGACAATATGAAGATCAGCTACGAACTTGTCGAAGGCCGCGATGGCCGGCAGCATGCAGGGGAATTGAAGGCGCTCTGAGGGCGTTCAGACCCTGTATATTTTCAGCGCCGGGCCAGAATATCACTCCGGCACCATGAATTTCGCGCCCACGACCACCATCGGGGATACCGTCCGTGTCTGCCCTGAGCATGACCTAACCGAGGATCGCCCGCGTTGCCCAAATACCGCCCGTTGCCGAGGCGGCAGTGAGAAAAGTTCCCCATATCCAGTCGGTTACCACCATCTTCGGGTGCCAGTCGGCAAGCGTGGCATAGTTCGTCATCTCGTAGGTGCCATAAGCCAGCGCGCCGACAAGCGCGCCCTGCCAGAGGGCGCGAAGCAGGTCGTTCCCCTGATAGGCAGGCCAGGAGACGAGGAGGAGCAGACCGGCGACGTAGAACAGGTAGAAAACGCTCGCCGCGCCAAGCCGGGGGGTGTCGAGGATGGCGTCACCGAGGTGCTGGCGGAAGAGCGGCGCGATGACCGTGTTCAGCATGATCGCATCGAGCACCAGGAAGATCGCGGCGGTGGTGGCGTAGAGGGTGACAATCTGCATGACCCGTCTCCTTTGAAGGGGACATAGGGCGCGCGCGGGCGTGCGACAGGGGCGCCAGCGCGATTTGCAGGCCCAGCTCCTCAGACGGACAGGACAACCTCGCCCGAACGCGGGGCGGTGACGCCGAGATCGCCGCCGGGGTCGTCCAGCATGTCGCGGAACCTGTCGAGCCTGGCGATCACCTGCGGACGCGCGGCGGCCAGCGCCTCCATGCTCTCCCATTCACCGGCAAGCGAACAGGAACGGTCGCCGGTCTTGACGACGGACATCCGCTTCATGCCGTCTTGGTTTCGCCGGTCCTCGGTCTGATCCGCATGGCGATGGTCGCGACCTTATCCGCGGATAAGGTCGGAGCCCTCAGAGCCCACCCGCCCGGCACCTGGTCAGTCGAGCGTCACCTCGCCGGTGACCTTGTTGGTGTATGTGCCGGCGGCGTCGGTGCCGGCATCGAAGCTGCCGCCGCCGGTGGCCGTGGCCCACTTGCCGGAGCCGCCCGCAAGCGCCCAGGAGCCCATCGTGCGGCCCTCGGCGCTCATGCCGTTTGCCTCCCACGAGATCACGGCCATCTCGCCATCGGCGTCGGTATACTGGCAATGGCCGCCGCCCGAGACATTGCCCTTGTCGACCAGGACCGAGCCGAAGCACGGGCCTTTCAGCGTGGCCATCGGGTTGTCGGCGGCGCCCTCGAAGCCGGTGTATTCGGTGGTCGCGTGGACGACGACGAGGTCGTCGGAGATCGGCATCGGCGTGCTGGTCGCCTTGCCTTGGCCGGTGCCCGAGACGTCGTAGGTGTCGGCGAGCGCGGGTGCGGCGAGCAGGCAGAGCGCGGCGGTTGCGGTTGTGATGCGTTTCATGGTTCCCCCCTTGGTTGGCCGGCCGTGGGTGCGGCCGGTTGGGGGGAGTGTAGCACAGTTTCGATGGGAGCGGGGGGCGGAGGGCAGCGCCCGGCACGGCGGGAGGGGCGCAGAAGCGCCCGTCGTCGTGCCGGAGGCACGCCTTCGGCGTGGCGGGACGGGTCGGGCGCTGCCCGGCGTGAACGTCGGGCGGAACGGTTGGTTGGGGTGTAGGGTGGGTGATTTCACCCACCATGGCCCGACTTGCCAGGCGTCGGATCGGTGGGTGTGATCACGAAGTTAATGTGCGCCAATATTCGTTGAAGAACTCATTACAGTACATCGGAGCAAAGCGGATCGCATTTTTGCGCTCAGACATCGGCATATGAAATGTCTGAGCGATTTCATGCCTCACAACTTCTAGATCACTTTCTGAAATGCCACTACATGTTGCAAGAACCTGACACCCGGATTTCACCCGACAGTCGAGAAGT
>JAJDOD010000075.1 GCA_022340315.1 Silicimonas sp.
CTCGAAGATCATCGAGTAAGGGGCGCTTCGCGCAGCGAACGCCCCTGGTGGGTGGCAGGCGTCTCAACGAGATGCCGAGAACCCACACCAAGACATGCCGGGCGCAACGCCCACCTGAAAACAAGTTCGACGTGGGGGCGGGATCTTTCCCGCCCCTTTTTCTTTCCAGGCCGCATTGTCCCGATTTCCCCAGTTCTGCCGCAAAATCGAGCGGATTGTCTGGCAACAAGCTGAACATGTCTGCGGGGGGCACTGACCTGGAGCGTTCAAATGCGCCTCTTGACCGGCCTTCTGGCCGCTGCCGCCCTTGCGACACCGGTCGCAGCGAAGCCGCTCGTCACATCCTCCGAGGACACCCATATCCGCGTCTGCCTCGCACGTGAGGACGTCCCGTCGCGTATCGTCGAAGCCTGCGACGCGGCACTGACCGGCAGCGGGCTGACCCGCTCGCAGCGGGCCGAGGTCATTGTGGCGCGTGGCGACGGCCATCTCTGGCAGAAGCACCTTGATGCGGCAATTTCGAGCTATCGCGAGGCGATCGGTCTCGATCCCCGCAGCACCGAGGCCTGGAACGGCCTTGGCTGGGCGCTTTGGGAGGCCGATGGGGACGCCGCCGCGCACGAGGCATTCGACCGATCGCTCGGCCTCGGCGTTTCAGTCCAGGGATTGGGAGGCAAGGCCGCCACGGCACGACGGTCGGGCCTGATCGGCAATGACGAGGCGCGCGGCATGCTTCGCGCGGCGCTGACCATCGACCCCGATTATATCTGGGCGGTCCGCGAAATCGGCTGGAGCTATCTCGACGACCGCGAACCGGCGCGCGCGGCCGAGGAGTTCCGCGCGGCGATGGACATCGAGCCGCGGGATGTGAACGCGCGCTATGGTCTCGGCCGTGCGCAACTGGACGGCGGCGACGCGGAGGCCGCGCTGGACACCTTCAACGATGTTCTGATGGACGCGCCGGAGGATTTCTCGACACTGGCCTACCGGATCATCGCGCTTCGGAGGCTCGACCGGAACGCGCAGGCGCTCAGGCAGGCCGACCGGCTGATCGAGGCCTTTCCCGACAAATCGTCGGGATATATCGAGCGTGGCCAGGCCCTGATGGCACTTGGCCGCCGTGGCGACGCGATCCGGACCTATTCCGAGGCGGATGGCAAGCTCGGGCCGAACAACGCCGTTCTTTACTGGTACGCTGACGCCTTGTCTGCGGACGGACAGTTCGAGAACGCGCTTGCGGTCATCGACCGGGGCATCGCGCTCGCCGGTGCCGACTACTCGGATCACCTTCTGAGAAGCTACATCGCGCTTGAGTTGCAAGACTATCCCCTGGCCCGAACAGCGGCTGAAGCGTCGCTGGCGACGGGGGTCGAGGACCCCTGGGCTCATTATTACATCGCCATCAGCCTGGTGCATGAAGGTGCCGCTTCGGAAGGCATGGCGTGGTTCGAGAAGGCCATTGCAACCGGTCTGCCCGCCGACCGCATCGGCGCCTTCGCCAGCGAGCTGGTCGGCGCCGGCAAATGGGTCGAGGCCGCGCAGCTCCGCCTCAAATACTGATGTTTCGTCCTTGATTTCGGGCCCGCCCTGCCGTAACTGACGGCTCGGCGCTTTAGGGGTGTAGCTCAGTTGGTAGAGCGACGGTCTCCAAAACCGTAGGTCGGGGGTTCGAGACCCTCCGCCCCTGCCACCGCGAGAGGAGTAAGGACAATGGACAAGACCCGCAACTGACCCGTCGTTCCCGACAACTCAGATCTTGCGAGGTATTTCCATGCCCTTTCCATCTTCGACCGAACGCCATCCTCTCGTCATGCCCGACGGCACCCGCGCGACCAGTGCGGTTTTCCTGAAAGCCGTCCTCGACCATCCCCGGATCGAGGTCGGCGACTACAGCTACGCCAACGACTTCGATCCAACCGAGGACTGGGCGAACCGCCTGGCTCCCTATCTCTTTCCGCAATCGGCCGAGCGGCTCGTGATCGGCAAGTTCTGCCAGATCGCCAATGGCGTGCGGTTCATCACTGCTTCTGCCAATCACCGCTACGATGGTATCTCGAGCTACCCGTTCGCCATCTTCGACGGGTTCGGCGAAGGGCGCCCGTCGTTGCCGACCCGCTTCCGTGACACGATCATCGGCAATGACGTCTGGTTCGGTGACGGTGCGCAAGTCATGCCGGGGGCAAGGATCGGCTCGGGCGTGATCGTGGGCGCCGGCGCGGTGGTCTCGGGCCAGGTGCCGGACTACGCCATCGTCGCCGGCAACCCGGCGCGCGTGGTGCGGATGCGCTTTGCCGAGGGCGAGGTCGCGCGGCTTCTGTCGCTCGGTTGGTGGGACTGGCCGATCGACTGCATCCTTGCACACGAGGCCGAGATCTGCGGCGGCGATCTTGACGCATTGGAAGCGGTTCGTTCGAAAAATTGAGGTTTCCTTCTTATTTATTCGATTTTGGACACAATTTTGCCCGGATTGCGTGGTCTGAAAATCGTTGTCCGTACGGCTCGGAGTGCGAAAATGTTCCGCATGTTCAGTTTCCTGCCCCCGATCGGGTCCTATGTCCTTGCGCTTGGCGTTTTGGGCGGGACCTACTATTTGCAGGCCTCGATGCTGGCCGCGAATCCTGACACGGATGTGAACAAGATCTGGCTCGTGGGCGGGATTCTTGCGTTTCTCTTGGCATTCGGGGGGTTTCAGCGCGGACTTGAACAGAAGGGCGAGGCTATGAAGCCGCGTGTCTCCAGTTCCGACGTGCTGGAAAAGTTGACGCATCCGGAAACCGGCATGGCCAACCCCGACCTGGACGTGCCGTCACATGCCTATCACGAACCGGACGCGAATTCGCCCCTTGGCAGGTTGCGCGCGCGCTCGAACCCGGGTCAGCACGAGCCGGATTTCGACTCGCGGTCGCAAGTGTGGGACGAACCGGAAATGGAAACGTCGCGCCCGCGCCTGCGGACGCGTTCGCGCCCGATCGAGCAACCCTGAACCGATCCCTCACCCCAAGGGTTGAAACACCTCGGCGAAGGGCGTATCTGCGCGCAAACGCGTCAGCAGAACCCCGATAGGTATCATGGTCAATCCGCTTCAATTCATTCAACAGGTCCGTTCGGAAGTCGCCAAGGTCGTATGGCCGACACGCCGCGAAGTGGTTCTGACCAGTGTCATGGTCTTCTTTCTTGCCGTTCTGACCGCCGCATTCTTCTGGCTGGTCGACCGGGTCATCTTCACAGGGCTCGAGACGGTGCTGACCTATTTCGGGACCTGATCCCTCTTGAACTTGTGGGAAACGGCGGGTATCACCGCCAAGGTCAAGCGGCGTGCATGTGAAAGTGCACGCCCCTTTTAATTTCCGGCAGTCGCAAACTGCCCACCGCGAGAGGAACCCGTCTCATGGCCAAGCGCTGGTATTCGGTAAGCGTGCTGTCGAACTTCGAGAAAAAGGTGGCCGAGCAAATCCGGCAGTCGGTGATCGACGCCGGGCTTGAAGACCAGATCGAAGAGGTCCTGGTGCCAACCGAGGAAGTCATCGAGATACGGCGCGGCAAGAAGGTCGCCGCCGAGCGGCGTTTCATGCCGGGTTACGTTCTGGTGCGGATGGAGATGTCGGACGAGGGCTATCACCTGATCAACTCGATCAATCGCGTTACCGGCTTCCTTGGCCCTCAGGGCCGTCCGATGCCGATGCGCGATGCCGAGGTGAACGGCATCCTGAACCGCGTCGAGGAAGGCGAAGCTTCGCCGAAACTGCTTATCAGCTTCGACATCGGCGAGAAGGTGAAGGTCAACGACGGCCCGTTCGAGGATTTCGACGGTACGGTGGAAGAGGTCGACGAGGAGAACCAGCGCCTGAAGGTGACGGTTTCGATCTTCGGTCGCGCCACTCCGGTCGAACTCGAATTCACCCAGGTTTCCAAGCAGGGCTGAGATCCTGTCCGTGTGAGTGCTGGTCAGGACAAGAGCTCGACCAATCCGGCACTGAGGCCCGCACGCCCCCGTACCCGAACGCGCGAGATGCGGGCGACCCGGTGGCCTGGCGTGTCGATATGGGACACCGTCTCTCCGATCGTGCCGTAGGTTTCCGGAGGCAGCCATTCGCACCCGCCGGGAAGCGGGCTGAGACCCATCACGAGGCTTTCCGCACGCAGGATCACGTCATGGACCCCGCCGGCTGATGTGCAGATGAATTTCACCAGGTCAACCTCCTGAGCCGAAGTCCTGCCCGGCGTAGCGGCTAGGGCGGCGAAAAGGAAAAATACGCGAAACAGGGCCATGTCCGTCTCCCTCATCCGATGAAGCGACGGTGACATTGCAGGCACGGCATTTCACGTCAGACTACTTTCAGGGGTGTAAAGTTCAGCTATAGTCGAGCCATGAAACTGTCGCACCTAAATGGCATGCGCGCGCTGGAAGCGACGCTCAGGAACGGGACGTTCACCAAGGCGGCCGAGGAGCTGGGCGTGACGGTCGCCGCTGTGGGACAGCACATCCGCGTTCTGGAGGAGTACCTGAGCCTCAAGTTGTTCGACCGGCTGCCCAGCGGTGTCCGGCCGACCCGCGAAGCGAAAGCCATCGCCGGCAGGCTGACCGGCGGCTTCACCCAGATCGAAAGTGCGCTATCCGAGCTTCGCGGACCGGACGGCACCCAAAGGATCAGAGTCACGCTGTCGCATTATGTGCTGGATGAATGGTTGTCGTCCTCGATGCCGAGGCTGCGCGAGCGTGCCCCGGACCTGACGGTGAACTTCCACTGTGGCGAGGAACTTGTCGACCTGTTCGGCGGCGAATACGACATGGCGATCCGTTTTTCGCCGGAGCCGGGACCGGACTATGACTTCATCCCCTTGCACCGTGGCTACTTCATGCCGGTCTGCACACCCGAATTCGCCGGGCGCCATGATCTCGCGCCGGAAGTGCGCGACCTGACGGGCGTGCCGCTCTACCGGTTGCTGGACCAGACAAGCGACCCGGCATGGAAGGGTTGGAAGGAAATTCTCGAGGAGAAGGGCATTCGCAAGGACGATTTCTCGGTCGAACAGCTCACGGGCCGGGGGACAGCGTATTCGGGCGGGGGTCTGGTGCTGCTTGGCCTGACGGAAAGCTTTGCGGGGCTGGTCGAAGGGCGTCTTGTCGCGCCGCTTGGCCCGTCGTTCGTCTATCCGTTCTCATACGGCTACAGGCTGGTTTGGCCCGAAGGGCGTGAGCTGACTCGCCCGTTGCGGGTGTTCCGCGATTTCATGGAGGCCGAACGCGAGCTTTACCTCGCCGCCGCGTCCCGCGCGCTTGGCGTCGAACTTTCCTAGAGCGCAGCGGCGCGGACTGCCGATATCTGGCGACAAGCCCCTTGAACTGTGCGGCATGTCCGTGTACGTCCCGCCAGTCTGCGAAAGCAGGCGCACTAGTGGGAGGCGAGGGCGTCGCGACGTCCGGACCGGACCACATCGACAGAAATCGGGTGTGACGCGTCACGTTCGAGTTGAGAAAAGGAGTTGGTCTCATGGCCAAGAAAATTGCTGGCACCATGAAGCTTCAGGTGCCCGCCGGACAAGCGAACCCCTCCCCGCCGGTCGGACCGGCGCTGGGTCAGCGCGGCATCAACATCATGGAATTCTGCAAGGCGTTCAACGCCAAGACCCAGGAGATGGAGCCGGGCGCACCCTGCCCGACGATCATCACCTATTACCAGGACAAGTCCTTCTCGATGGACATCAAGACGCCACCGGCGTCGTACTTCCTGAAGAAAGCCGCCAAGCTGAAGTCCGGCGCCAACAACCCGTCGCGCGAGACGGTCGGCACCGTGACCACCAAGCAGGTGCGCGAGATCGCCGAGGCAAAGATGAAGGACCTGAGCGCGAACGACGTGGAAGCGGCGATGAAGATCATCCTTGGCTCGGCCAAGTCGATGGGCATCGAGGTGAAAGGGTAAGTCATGGGCAAGCTTGGAAAGAGAACAACAGCCGCCCGCGAGGCTTTCGCCGGCAAGGAAAGCCTGACGGTCGAGGAAGCGGTTTCGCTGGTGAAGTCGAATGCCAAGGCGAAATTCGATGAAACCATCGAGATCGCGATGAACCTCGGTGTCGATCCGCGCCATGCCGACCAGATGGTGCGTGGCTCGGTCACGCTGCCGAACGGCACTGGCAAGACGGTGCGTGTCGCTGTTTTCGCGCGTGGCGCGAAGGCGGACGAGGCCACTGCGGCGGGTGCCGACATCGTGGGCGCCGAAGACCTTATGGAAACCGTTCAGGGTGGCAAGATCGAGTTCGATCGCTGCATTGCGACCCCTGACATGATGCCGATCGTCGGTCGTCTGGGTAAGGTGCTTGGCCCCCGTAACCTGATGCCGAACCCCAAGGTCGGCACGGTCACGATGGACGTCAAGGAAGCGGTCGAGGCCGCGAAGGGCGGACAGGTCCAGTTCAAGGTCGAAAAGGCCGGTGTGGTTCACGCCGGTGTCGGCAAGGCCTCGTTCGACGAGGCGAAGCTGGTCGAGAATGTGCGAGCTTTCGTGGATGCCGTTTCGAAGGCGAAGCCGGCGGGAGCGAAAGGCACCTACATGAAGAAGGTTGCCATTTCCTCGACGATGGGTCCGGGCGTGTCGATCGACGTGGCCAACGCCACCGGCAACTGATCCGACAGACAACCAAGGTTCAGGGCAGGCCCGCGCGGGTCTGCCCTCTTCTTTTGGCGTTTTGCCGCGCGACGGTTTTCATCGTAGAAGGCCAGCGACAAACACCATGACAAAAGCGAGCCCACGGGTGTTCCGAGCCGTCTTCCTTCTTCCATTCTTGTCGATCGGTTGCGCCGACGAGACGATTTCGGGCTATGCGAACCCGGACGCGACCTACAGGCTGACCGAGCTTTCCGGTACGCCATTCGAGGCCTTGGCGACGATTTCCTTCCCCGAAGAAGGGCGCGCTGCCGGGCAGGCGCCCTGCAATGCGTGGTCGGCCGAGCAGGCCGTGCCTTATCCGTGGATCTCGCTTGGCCCGATTGCCGCGACCCGGCGTGCCTGCCCCGAGTTGGCAAAGGAACAGGCGTTCTTCGAGGCACTCGGCAGGGTGACGCTGGCCGAGGTTCAGGGCGGAGTATTGATCCTGTCGGATGATCACGGCGTGGTTATGGTCTTCGAGGCCGAGTAGCTCTCAACGGCTCAGCAGATCGACAAGCCTTTGCCGCGCTTCCGGCAGCGGGCGAGTGCCCAGCGCCGGAGCGAGACGGGTGCGCAGGAAGTGGCCCGTTACACCCAGACCTGCCTTGATGTCCTCGGGTGTTCCGCTTTGGCCGGTAAGCGCGGGCGAAAGGGGAAGAAGCCTGTCGACCCATTCCCCCGCGGCATTGGCAGCGACGGCACGACCGGATTTCGGAGAGACATAAGCCAGTTCCTCGGTCGCGCCCGAGCGTGCGCAGGTGGTCAGATCGAGGCCGAAGCCAAGTTCGTCGAGCAGCGACAACTCCCACCGAAGATAGGCGAGCGGCCAGTACTCGCCTTCCATCATGTCCAGCACCGTCAGCGTCTGGCGGTAGAGAGCGGCGTGTGCCTCACGCTCGGGCAACGAGAAGGACAGAAGCGCTGTCAGGGCGTTCAGCCCGGCAAGTGTCTTCCGATCGCCCATAAGGTATGCACGGGCGCGGACCGGCTCGGCGGTGAAGGTGCCAAGATGGTCTTCCAGCCGCGCCCGCCATGTGACGTCGAGCTGGGTTCCGGGTTGCAGTGCAGCCGCCATCTTGCGCGAGCCTCCACCCCGCACGATGCCCGCGTGGCGACCATGCGTCTCGGTGAAAACCTCGATGATTGCGGCGCTTTCTCCGTGGCGCCGGGACGAAAGCAGCAGTCCTTGCTCACGCCATTCCATCAGCCGGACGCTGCCTCACGCCCTTTCTCAGTCAGGGCGTAAATGCCGGTCTCGACCCGCTCGAACCAGCCGTAGTGATTGTCGGCCATAAGACGCGTAGCTCTCTCGACGCCGGTCTCACGGGCCACGATCGCACCTTTCGCCTGGCCGAGTTCCGCAAGGTATCCGGCGCATCTGAGGGCGTCTTGCCGGTAGGCGGTCACAAGCCCTTGCCGGGTCGCGCCGCCGGTATTCGGGTCGCCGTGGCGGCGGGCGAATTCGCGGAGAAGTGCTATCTTGCGGGGTTTCGACTGGCGGGGGGCATAGGGCCCCGGATCGCAATGCACTTCGAGATGCGCGTCCTTTGTCCGGATGGTGATGAGGCCCAGGCCAAGTCTGCGGCAAAGCTTGGTCATCTGCCTGAGCGCGGTCTGAAACCTTTTGCCCTTGCCGCGCGGCACCGCGACATAGACCGCCTCGGTGATCGCCTGGCGCGCGACGGCCTGGTGGACCAGCGAGAGCGAGAACCCGGTTTTCAGCTCGACGATCACCGGTTCGTCACCATCGCGGCAAGCCACGACATCGGCGGCGCCGATCTCGGCCTTTACAGTGTAACCCTGGCTTTCGAGAAAAGCCTTCACGGGGGGATAAAGCTCGGTTTCCTGCATCCGGGTTTTCAACCTCTTGCCGCGGAGTCTAGCCGCAGGTTCGACCGGGTGACAAGGCTCGCGCGAGCCGCTATGAGGGCGGCGAAATTCTATCATGAAGAGACCCGTGTTATGACCATCAAGGTGTTTGGCCACAAATCCCCCGATACCGATTCGACCGGAAGCCCGATCATCTGGGCCTGGTACCTGAACGAATGCCGGGCAACGCCCGCCGAACCGCGCCTTCTGGGCGAACCGAATTCCGAGGCGTTGTTCGTGCTGTCACGCTGGAACCTGGACAAGCCAGAGTTCCTGGAAGAGGTGGGCGAAGGCGATACCTGCGTAATCGTGGACACGAACAACGTGGCCGAGCTGCCGGCCGGGGTGAACGACGCCCATGTGACCGAGGTCATCGACCACCACTTGTTGCAGGGCGGATTGAAGACCAAAGGACCGATCAACATCACGGTGCGTCCGGTGGCCTGCACGGCGACGATCATGCACGACCTGATGGGGTCCGACGCCGAGAAGATGCCCGAGGCAATCAAGGGAGCGATGCTGTCCTGCATCCTGTCCGACACGCTGGAGTTCCGCTCGCCCACGACCACGGACGTCGACCGGCAGCTTGCCGAGCAACTGGCCGGTGAACTTGGGCTTTCGATCCCGGATTACGCCGCCGAGATGTTCGCGGCCAAGTCCGACGTGTCGTCCTATTCCGATGCCGAGCTTCTGCGGATGGACAGCAAGGAATACGAGGTCGACGGCACGAAGTTTCGTGTCTCGGTGCTCGAAACCACCTCGCCTTCCACAGTGCTGGCGCGCAAGGCCGGACTGATGGAGGACATGTCGGTTGTGGCCGAGGAGGACGGGGTCGACCAGGTGCTGTTCTTCCTGGTGGATATTCTCAGCGAGGAGGCGGTGCTGTTCGTGCCGAACGAGTTGGTCAAGACCGTGGCCGAGAAGAGCTTCGGAGCCACCGTGGACGGTGACCTGGTGACGCTTCCCGGCGTGGTCAGCCGCAAGAAGCAGATCATTCCGGCGCTGAAACTCTGATGCGGATCGTCGAGTCGCTTGCCGAGATCGCGGACGGGTACGATGCCGTTTTCTGTGACCTGTGGGGCTGCCTGCACAACGGCATCACGGCCTTTCCCGAGGCGGTGGAAGCGTTGCGCGGGTTCCGTGCCAAGGGCGGCAAGGTGGTGCTTCTGACCAACGCGCCGCGTCCGAGGGCCGATGTGGCGAAGCAGCTTGACCGGTTCGCCGTGCCGACCGATTGCTGGGATACGATCGCCACCAGCGGCGACAGTGCCCGGGCGGCGATGTTCCGGGGGGCGATTGGCGACAAGGTCTGGTTCATGGGTGCGGATTATGACCAGACGTTCTTCGAGCCATTGAAGGTCATCGAAGATCCGGTCGAGATCGAGCAAGTTCCGCTGGAGGAGGCGACTGGCATCGCCTGTCTTGGGCCGTTCGATCCGCATGCCGATCCGGCGGTGAACCGGCCGGAGTTCCTCTATGCCAAGCAGAAGGGGCTGAAGCTGCTTTGCGCGAACCCGGATATCGTGGTGGATCGGGGTGACACCCGCGAGTGGTGCGCTGGCGCGTTGGCGCAGCTTTACGAGGAGATGGGAGGCGAGAGCCTCTACTTCGGCAAGCCGCATCCGCCGATCTACGATCTTGCGCGGCGGCGGCTGTCAGAACTTGGCAACCTGCCGGGTGACGGGCGTATCCTTGCGATCGGTGACGGCATCGGGACGGATGTGAAGGGGGCATTGGGCGAGGATATCGACGTGCTCTTCGTCACCGGCGGGCTTGCGGCGGAAGAAACGAAGACCGATCGGCAGCCCGATCCGGCGGCATTGGAAGCCTATGTCGAGGCTGTGCAGATGACGCCGAGCTATGCGATCGGGTTTCTGAGATAAGTCAGCCGAAAAGCCCTCGCCGGACGAGGTTCAGCCCGGCGATGGTCAGCACGATCAGGATGGCCCAGCGGAATTTCTGCTGGTCGAGCCGGTCCTGTACGGCGAAGCCTGCGGCCATGCCGAGCACGGCGGGGAGGACGAGGAGGGTCGAGAACTTGAGGCCCTCGCCATCGAGAACCCCGCTTTGCAGGTGCGCGAGTGTGAAGAATATCGCGCCGGTTCCGTAGACAACGCCCTGGATCCGGACATGCTCGATCTTGGGCGTGTCCATCGCGGTCAGGTAGAGCACCGTTGGCGGTCCCCAGACGCCGGAGAGCCCGCCGATGCCGCCTGCGAATGCGCCGATGCCAAGCTCGGCGGTGCGGCGGTTGGAGGGGTCGATCCTTGGGCGCCAGCCGATCAGTTGCAGAATGGCGAACACCGTCACCGGTATGCCGAGGATCAGCAAGAGCAGGTTGCCGGGGATGCGGGTGACGAACTGGGCGCTGATGACGAGGCAGATCAGCACCGTCACCAGATAGCGCCAGTGCATGCGCGCCGAGGTCCAGGCGGGACCGAGGCCCTGGCGGACCGCTTGCCAGAGATTGGTGACGAGCGTGGGCAGGACGAGGCCTGCGAGGGCGGTTTCCGGTGACAGGAACGAGGCCATGCCCGAGATCAGGATCATCGGCATGGCGAAGCCGGT
>JAJDOD010000077.1 GCA_022340315.1 Silicimonas sp.
GCGTAGACGATGCCAATCGCGCCCGAGAGGATGCCCAGCGAGAACGAGAGGCCGACAATTTCAGATGTGCCCAGGTGGCCCGACGCGGTGACAAAGGCGATGATGCCGAAGACGGTGACGATCTGGACCGGTGCCCAGACCAGCGTGATGAGCCGGTGCCAGAAGAGCGAGGTGTCAGGCTTCTCGGTGTCGGCGTTGTCGGTATTGAGGCCTGTTCCGAGGTCGATCAGCGAGACCAGGATCCACGCGCCGAGGAAGACAAGGGAAACCGTCCAGCCGCCCTGTGCCGCGCCGATCCAGGCAAGTGGGATCAGGCCGAGGGATCCCCAGAAGGGAAGGGCGTTCAGGAAGCCGGTGCGCATGGCCGCGATTCAATGGCGAAACGTGTCAGGAATCAACAAGCGACCTCGCCACAAGGTCGAATGCCTTGCGCATCACCGTTGGCAGATCTCCGGGACGGAAGTCGGAAGCCGGAACGAAAATGCCGATGCGTGGTTCGGAGTGCGCGTCAAGATGGGCGATGCGCAGGGCGAGCTTGAGATGAAAGTGGGTGAAGGTGTGCCGGACCTCGGCGCCGGGATCGCGCCAAACTGCCTGCACAGGCGGCGTTTCGACGGGGGCATCGCCCCAGGCGCTTCCCGGCCAGCCCAGCATGCCGCCGAGGAGCCCGCTTTCGGGTCTTCGCTCGAGCAGCCATGCGCCGTCGGCGCGACGTCCGAGATAGGCGATGCCGTAGCGGGTGGGTTTGGGTTTCTTATTCTCTTTGGCGGGAAGTTCGGATTGAACGCCGAGGGCGCGGGCCTTGCACGGTGCCGACCAGGGACAGATGCCGCATGCAGGCGATCGGGGCGTGCAGATTGTCGCTCCGAGATCCATGACCGCTTGCGCATAGTCGCCGGGTCGGTTGCCGGGGGTCAGTTCCGTCGCCAGGCGTGTCAGTTCTGGTTTCGCGCGGGGCAGCGCGGTTTCGACGGCGTGCAGACGCGCCATGACCCGCTCGACATTGCCATCGACGACCGTTTCGGGCTGATCGAAGGCGATCGCTGCGATTGCCGAAGCGGTGTAGGGACCGATGCCCGGCAGTTTCAGCAGGGCTTCGCGATTGCCGGGGAAGATGCCGCCGTATTCACCTGCAATGATGCGTGCGCATTTCAGGAGGTTGCGGGCACGGGCGTAGTATCCGAGACCTGCCCATTCGGCCATCACACGGTCGTCCGGCGCGGCGGCGAGGTCGGAGACCGTGGGCCAGAGGGATGTAAATTTCTGAAAATAGGACGTTACCGCGGCGACCGTCGTTTGTTGCAGCATGATTTCGGAGAGCCACACACGGTAGGGATCCGGCTTCACGCCCGCCCGGCGGTCGCCGGGGCCGACCCGCCACGGGAGTGCCCGCGCATGCACGTCGTACCAGGCAAGCAACTCTGTGGCTCCGGTGGTTTCACGCAATGTTTATTTCCCCTCTTGGCTTTCGGGTGGCGATGGGCGCTCTGTCCTCTAGAATGGGGTAGAGTGTCAGGAAGGCAACCGATGACAGGAAGCGAGACAAGAGACGGCATCAGGCGTCGCAAGCGCGGCTTCGAACGCGCTGGCGCGCTGGCGGAAGGCCGTATCCGTGCAGGCAGCGAGTCGCGCGGGTTCGCTGTGTCGCGGCTTCTGACCCGCTGGGCCGAGATCGTCGGGCCGGACATTGCGCCGCTCGCGCGCCCGGTGGAGATTTCCTATGGGCGCGGGTTTGGCGCGACGCTGACGCTGCTGACGACGGGTGCGCAGGCGCCGATGCTGGAGATGCAGAAGGAAACGATCCGCGAGCGCGTCAACGCCTGCTATGGCTATGCCGCGGTTCAGAAGGTGCGCATCACGCAGACGGCGGCCACTGGATTCGCCGAAGGTCAGGCGATTTTCGAACACAGGACCGAGACGCACCCGGAACCGGCCAGGATAACCCCCGAGGCCCGAGAAGCCGCGAAGGCGGTCGCGGATGCCGACCTGCGAAGTGCCCTTGAACGCCTGGGCGCCAACGTCCTATCTCAGGCCAAACGGTAGAAGAGAGTACCCTCAATGACCCGCACGATTTCGATTTTCGTAGCACTCGCCTGCCTCGCCATCGGTGGCTGGGTGCTGACGTCGCAAAACCAGACCCCCGCCGATGCCTTCGGGGCGGCCTTTGCGCAGGACGCGTCCGAGGTTGATACGTCAATGATCCAGGACATGACGCTGGGCAATCCGGACGCAACGGTGACCGTGGTCGAGTATGCCTCGTTCACGTGCCCGCATTGCGCGGCGTTCCATGCCGAGAACTTCAAGAAGCTCAAGGCGGATTACATCGACAGTGGAAAGATCAAGTTCGTCTACCGGGATGTCTATTTTGACCGTCCCGGTCTTTGGGCCGCGATCGTGGCACGGTGCGGCGAGGGGGCGGAGAACCGATTCTTCGGCATCGCTGATATGCTGTACCAGAAGCAGCGCGACTGGGCGGGCCAGGACACACCGCAGGCAATCGTCGACCGCTTGCGGACCATCGGCAAGACCGCCGGTCTTTCCGATGATCAATTGGAAGCGTGCCTCTCGGACGGCGACAATGCGCAGGCACTCTATGCCTATTATGTGAAGAACGTGGAAGAGGATGGCGTCAATTCGACACCGTCCTTCGTTATCAATGGCAAGAAGTACTCCAACATGCCGTACGAGGAAATGAAAGAGATCCTCGACGCGGCGTTGGCCAGCTGACCCTAAAGCGCCGCGAGCCGATCACCGATTGCTGCGGCATCGTGAAGGTGTAGGCGCACCGGCAGCGCCAGGACCTTGCTACGGAAGCCGTCCGGGAGTCGGACGGCGTCCTTCTCGGTCGTGACGAGTTGGGCGTTCAATGCCTGTGCTTCCAGTTCCAGCCGTTTCATGAGCGCGTCCGATAGCGCCTGATGGTCGTCCAGCGCCTCGGCACGGACCAGTTCGGCACCGGTCGAGCGCACGGTACGGAAGAACTTTTCGGGGTGGCCGATACCGGCAAAGGCCAGCACTTTCTGCCCCGTCCATTCCATGCCGGTTTCCAGCAGTTCGAGTTCCGCGGTCACGTGCGGGACCGAGACGTGGTGTCCCCAGGTTTCCCTGAAGCGCTTCTGCGCGGCCGTGTCGCCGATGGACACAAGAAAATCTGCGCGCGCCAGACCGGCAGCGACCGGTTCCCTAAGCGGGCCGGCGGGAAGGACGCGGCCGTTACCGAACCCGATTGCCGCATCGACAACGACGAGGCTCAGCGTTTTCGGAACGCCTGGATTCTGGTGGGCATCGTCCAGCAGGACGATCTCGGCGCCCGCGTCCCCGGCCAGCGCGACACCGGCGGCGCGGTCTTTTGCGATCCAGGTCGGGGCGAACGCACTGAGGAGAAGCGGTTCGTCACCGACCTCTGCGGCTGTGTGACGGGCAGGATCAACGCGCAGCGGGCCCGGTTCGCTGCCTTTGTAGCCGCGCGAGACGATATGCACCGCTCGCCCCTGAAGCATCTCCGCCAGTGCGATGACCGTGGGTGTCTTGCCTGTGCCGCCGACGTTCAGGTTGCCGACCGATATCACCGGCACGCCCGGACGGATGACAGGATCACGCGCGGTGCGCCGCGCCGTGGCATTGGCGTAGATCGCCGCCAAAGGAGACAGGAGATGCGCCTGCCAGCCAGGCGCGTTGGCGGGGTTGTTCCAGAATGCCGGGGGCCGCATCAGCCGGAGGCCTCGCGGTCTTCGATAATCTCGAGCATGACATCCGCCATGCGTTCGACCACATGGGCGCTTTCAGTTGTGGTTGCCCATGCTGCCTGCGCGAGCGATGCCGCCCGGTCCGGCGCCAGCAACGAGATGACGGCGTTGCCCAGTTCCTCGGCGTTGGCGACGGGAAGGCTTGCGCCGTTCGCGGCCAGCGCCCGGAACCTTGCGGGGTTCTCGCCGGTATTCGGCCCGTGAAGAACTGCCGAGCCAAGCACCGCCGGCGCGAAGGGATCCGTGGGCTGCACATCCGCAGACAAGGTGCCGCCGATAAAGCTGGCCGGTGCAAGCCGGTACCAGAGCCCGAGTTCGCCCTCGGTATCTGCCATGTATATCTGTGTTTCGGGATCGGGTTCGTCCTGGTCGGATCGCTTTGCGACGCGCCAACCCAGTGCTTCGAGATCGGCAACGATGCCGTCGGCATCGGTGGCGTCACGCGGGACGAGGATGAGCAGCAGGCGATGTGCCGAGCGAAATGCCTTGCGATGGGCGGCCTCCAGGATTGCGACCTCGTCGCGTTCGACTTCCGCGGCGAGCCAGACCGGGCGGCCACCGAGATTGCGGGCAAGATCGTCGCATTCCGCTTCGTTGCAGCGAAGAGCGAAAACGGTATCGGAAAGCGGTCCCGTGATCTCGACCTTGATGTCTTGGTTACGCAATTGCAGGCGCATGGCGTTGGCCTCGGAAGCCGAGGGCGAGAAGACCGTGTGCATAGATTGCATGAAGGGCGGGAGGCGGCGGTTTGCTGGCTCGGCCTTGCGGGAACTCTCTGCCTGAAAGAGCGGGACGCCTCTGGCTGCGGCCAATTCAATCAGCCTGCGCCGCTCCGGCTTTCCGATGACCACGCCGAAGTCGGGTCGCCACTTGTCCAGGAACTGCCTGATATTCTGTTCAGTATCAGGAGGCGCGTCCTGGCGCAGAACCTGAGCCAGAACTCCGGGAACGAGCGGGCCGGCGTCGAGGTGCGTGACCAGCGTGTTTACCGGTGCCGCCAGCCTCCTTGAAAGCGCCTGTGCGAGGGCCGGTGCAGGGCTTGCATCGGTCGCCGGGCCGCAGAGGACCCAGATCAGGCAGCCGTCCGGCCGCGCCTGTTCAACCGTGTGCGTGGCGTCTTGCGAAACGGGTTGCGCCCTCGCATCGGGTCTGCTGCCCGCGAGCCTTTTCAGGCTTTGTGCGACCTGCTTCAGTCGCAGACCGATGCCAGGACGCGAGGGGGCGGTCAGCTGCCCAACTCCTCGGTCGAGGATGCGGCCGCCTCTTCGTCGCGAAGCCTGTGAAGGTGCGCGATGTAATAGCGCATATGTGCATTGTCGACCGTCCGTTGCGCGGCCGATTTCCAGGCGTCGTAGGCGGTGGCATAGTCCGGGAAGATGCCGACGATGTCGATCTGATCCACGTCCCGAAAGACGTTTTTCGACGGGTCTACAAGTTCGCCGCCAAAGACGAGATGAAGCCGTTGTGTCATGTTTTTACTCCAAATCCGGTTTCTCGGGAAGCTACCGGCCCTTGCTCTACCGTCAAGCGTCCGCCCGAACACGGCGGTTCAGCGCCTTAGCACCGTCTTGGGGCGATGCTTCGGGACCGACAACTTCTGGCGGCTGCCATCGCGCAAGGCGAAACATACTCCGTCGTCGAAAACGACCGGGATCAGCGGATTTCCCCAGCCGGCGCCGGTGTCGATGTTCACGCGGTTGCCGTAATGCGTCGGCTCGTCGACCGGGGTGTGCCCATGCACGATAAGCGCCTCGTGATCGTCGAGGTGCCAGAGGAACTCGTCGCGAATCCAAAGCAGGTCGTCCTCGTCCTGGGCTTCGAGGGGGAAGCCGGGGCGAATACCTGCGTGGACGAATATCATTCCTTCCGCCCGCACCCAAAGCGGAAGACCCTTTAGAAACGTGGCATGGCTTTCGGGGATACCGGCGCGTGCCCGGCGCGCAAACTTCTCGGCTTTCTCGAGAACCGATTTTCTGAAGCCGTACGAAGAGAGAGTCGCCTGGCCGCCCATGACGCTGTGAAACCAGCTGACCCCGTTGCGAAGCCTCGGGTCCGTACCGTCGCCGCCCAGCAAAAAATCGCAGAAAATCCGGTCGTGGTTGCCCTTCAGCACCTGCCAGTCTTCACCCGCGGCGATACCGTCGATCAGGTACTGGATGACGTCATGTGTCGCTGGCCCGCGATCGCAGAGATCACCGAGATGGATAACGGGCGCCCTATCGACATTCTGTCGCGCCATGTCTTCGCGGATCGCATCGTGCGCCGCGTGCAGCTTGTCGATATGGCCGTGTATGTCGCCGACAGCGTAGATCATTGCGCTCACATACTCGGCTTTCGATCCGGGATCCAACCGTCGGATTGTCATTCGAAGCGAAATGATCGGTCGATGGCGCAGAGAAACGACTTCAGGCCCGAAATTTGCGCTGATCGTTACGCAGCGAGCGCACTGGACCCCAACCGCTCCTCGCCAAGGCCCCTCACTCGCCGTCGCGTTCCCTGAGATCGTCGTCGGTGGTCCGAACGCGCGGACGATCACCCACACGGAACGGCGAGTTTTCCTGATGATACTGCGCATTTACGCGGCAGTTGTCGCACATCTGGATCAGGCGCACCTGGTCACCGCCCTGATACATCCAATGCTTGTCCGAGAGTTTCTCGACGATCGTTTCGATGGTCGAGCGGACACCGAACGGCGTGCCGCACTCGACGCATTCAAAGGGCTCTTCCTCGTGGAGCGTGCGATAGCTCAGCGCCTCTTTGCGAAGGTCAAGCCGAGGGTTCAGCGTGATCGCCGTCTCCGGGCAGGCATTCGCGCAAATCCCGCATTGCAGGCAGGCGGTTTCCTGGAAGCGGACCGAGGGTTTGTCGGGATTGTCGCCTAACGCCCCGGCTGGGCAAAGCGAAACGCAGGCGAGGCAGAGCGTGCAGGCGTCGGTGTCGATATTGATTTGCCCGTAGGGCGCGCCCGCAGGGAGGGACAACACGGCGGCGTCTCCGTTCAGGGCCGTTGCCGCCAGCCGGGTCACATCTCGGCGACCGCCGAGTGGCAGTACCGGATTTGCCACCGGTTCTCCGGTCGTGGCACCGTATAGCGCGGCCTCCATCGCGTCCGGGTCTTCGACGTCGAGAAGGCGAGCCAACGATCCGGGCGCGATCGCGTTGGCAAGCGCGAGTTCGCGGTAAATCACGGCACGATCACTTCGGGGGCCGGGCATCAGGGCAACACTGGCAAAGCCAACGCCGAGTGCGGCGAGAATTTCGGCGTGACCGACGCCTTCGACAGACGCAACCTCGACCGGAATGACGTCGGCGGGAAGCCCTTGTCCGTAGCGTGCGGACAGACGGATCATGTCCCCGCCCCAGTCCGCCTCGTGGAACAGAACGCGCGGCGCAATGCCTCCGGCGGCGCGGAAGGTAGCGGCGAGGGTACGCAGCCGGGCGAACAGTGTCGCCACAGGCGGATCGTCATACGAGGCCGCGCCCGAGGGGCAGACCGCCGCGCAGGCCCCGCAGCCTGCGCAGATATCGGTGTCGATTGCGACCGTATCGCCGTCGGCGGTGATCGCCCCGGTCGGGCAGACGTTCAGGCAGCGGTCGCAGCCCGTCCGGCTGGCGCGGGAATGGGCGCAGATCGTGGGATCGAAACGGATGTAGAGCGGTTTTTCAAAGACCCCCTGCAGGTCTTTCGCCTGGGCAATCGAGCGCTCGACCGCCAGCGGGTCGCCCGGATCGGCGCGCACATAGCCTTCGCGTTTGTGGTCGGCGGGGAAAAGCGGCGCCTGGCCGCGCAGATCGAGAATGATGTCGCATGTCGACTTCGCGCCATCTTTCGGCGCTCCGAACCGGCCAGCGCCGCGCCCTCCTGGCTGGAGCGACCGAAACGCATCGACGGTGATCGAAAAACCACCCAACGCACCTGCCGCGAACTTCAGGTGGCCGGTTGCAATATCAAATCGGCCGTCCGGCGCGATATCGTCTGGCGTGTCGGTCAGCAGGCAGGTTACGGCAAGCGCATCGGAAAGCCGGTCCGCGGCGGCTAGCGCGGTTTCGGCCCGGCCAAGGATGAGACAGGTCCCCTCGGAGACAACGTCTTTGGCCGGTGTGTCGGGGCGCGGCAGGGCGGCTTCGGCAAGCAGAGCTGCCTGCTTGGGGAATGCGTCTGCCTCGGCGGTCCAACCTGCCCTGTCCCTGATATCGACGGTCGCCAGCCGGGCCTCGGCGCCAAGTTCCTCGGCCAGTTCCTCGAACAGCGCCGCCATCTGGCCGCAGGCGACAAGCGTCGTGCCCTCACGCCCGAGAGCCGCCCCGGCGATGTCAATGTCGGACGTGCAAAGTGCGGTGGCCGTCATCACCTCGACCTCGCCCAAACCGGCAGCCGCAGTCCTGGCGTCGATCCGCATCGAATCGTCGCACGAGCACAGAAGCAGCCGTTCGATCTTTGCCATCATCGTCCTCCCCGGAGGCGCATCTTGATGGGATGTTTTGACAAAGGCAATCCGGCTATGGTCTCGTCGGGTTCGCGATGAACGAGACACCGAAAGACCTTTCAGTTCCGGTTGGCGTAGTACTGCGCCGCCGACCTGGCGTGACGCGCTGGGCCAAGTGGTCCTGGAGCGCCGTCGCCGTCCTGCCCAATGCCGGGCCGGGCGGGTTTCGGGTGTTGCGCCAGGATGGTGATATCACCGACTTTCATGCCGCGACTGTTCCGATGGAGCTTCACCACACCGAAACCGAGGGATACCGGACGTCGCTGATGATGAAGCCTCCCAGCGTTTTCGTGGTGCTGGACAAGGGTCCGAACGCAGGCAACGAGCATGGCCTTGCGGTCCACGCCGTGACCGCAAGCGCGGCACTGGGCCTGGATTGGCAGGATAGCGACGAGATGATCGTCGAGCCGGTGGCGATGCCGGATGTGCTGGTGGAACTGGTGCGCGATTTCTGCGAGGCACATTTCAAGGATACGCCTTTCATAAAGCGAAAGCGTGATCGAAAGGATATCGACCTGGTCGAGGATGGCATAGGCGATTCGCGGATTCGCCAGGTGGCGGACGTCTACCGCAGTCCGGCATCACTGAAGGGGAGGCGCGATGGGTGACGAGGACTTTCTGTCCCGGTGGTCACGCCGCAAGCGCGACCCGGCGGCGGAGGACAGCGAGCATGCGGCGGCCGCGATCCCTGTCGATGTCGCCGAGGTACCCGAGCCCGCAAGCGAGGCGGAAGAAGCGGCCCTGTTGAAGGAACTGGGCTTGCCCTTGCCTGAAAGCCTCAGGGCCGGCGACGATTTTTCGATCTTCATGACGAAGGGTGTTCCGCAGTTTCTTCGGAGGCGCGCGCTTCGGGTGTTGTGGCGAACGAACCCTGTGCTGGCAAATCTCGACGGGTTGAACGACTACGATGACGATTTCACATCGCCGGAGCTGACGAAGAAGGTCCTTGCAACCGCCTATCAGGTGGGGCGCGGCTTTGTATCACAAATTGTTGAGCCCGAGGCTGCCGAGGTGTCCGAGGTGCGCGAGCCGAGCGAACAGCCGCCGGGCGAGGAGCGTATCGTTCCGGGCGAACGTGAGAAAATACATGAGGAAACAGACCATTCGGCGGATCCGGTGGAGGACGCGGCAGAAGACAACAAGCCCGAAAACCCTGCCAGGCCCCGGAGGATGCGATTCGAAACCTGAAATCCGACAGAAATCCCATGGTACTGAATTGGAAAAATAAATTGCCCAATGGGCATTCATTGCCCTAACCTGACACCAGTAAGCATGTCGGGAAATGAATGAGCCATTCTCGCCAGACGGCCAGTAACGGGGAGAGCATTGCGGAAGAGGATCTTCTGCGGGCTGGCCTGTATTCAACATTGGCCACGCTACTTTCCGCGCCACCAGCGGAGGATACCTTGCGCACAGTTGCCGCGCTCTCCGGCGATGCGTCCGATCTGGGCGAAGGCATAAGTGCGCTGGCCACCGTTGCCAGGGGAACCGCCGAGGCGGCGGTCAAGCGGGAGTACGACGCACTGTTCATTGGTCTCGGGCGCGGTGAGTTGCTGCCCTATGCCAGTTTTTACCTGACGGGATTTCTGAACGAAAAGCCGCTCGCCCGGTTGCGCGGTCATATGGCCGAGCTTGGGATCGAGCGGAACCCGGACGTGAAAGAGCCGGAAGACCATATCGCGACGCTTTGCGACATGATGGCCGGCCTGATCCGGGGCACGTTCGGCACACCGCTTTCGGTCGAGGATCAGCACGCGTTCTTCAATACGCATGTCGCGACCTGGGCCCCGCATTTCTTCAAGGATCTGGAGGCCGCCAAAGGCTCGGTCTTCTACGCGCCGGTCGGCAAGATTGGCCGCGCGTTCATGGAGATCGAGATTGAAGCCTTTCGAATGGAGGCCTGACGCAGAGGCCAGCCAGGGAGAATGTCCACAAGCTAAGGGAGGAACAGCTATGGACGAAAAGAGGAAAGAAGGCGCCAGCCGCCGCGACTTCCTGAAACTTGCCGGAACTTCGGCGCCAGCCGCTGTAGCCGCTGTAGCGGTCGGCAGCGAAGCCGCCGCCGACGAGGTACAGCAGGGTTCGGGCCTGAAGAAGACCGAGCATATCAAGAAGTACCTGGCTTCGGCACGGTTCTGAGGGAGGACAAAGCATGTTGAGAAAGAAGACAGCACATGTCGCGCGCTCGGACCGGTCATCCTCGATCCTCGCGCGGGCAGGGAAATCCAAGCTTGACCGGCGCACGTTCCTGCGCGGCTCGGGTCTTGCCGTCGGCGGTCTGGCGGCGATCGGCACCGTTGGCCGGGTGACCCCGGCGGCGGCGCAAAGCGCCAGCATGGGCAAGGTTGAGATCAAGAAGTCCGTCTGCACCCATTGCTCGGTCGGCTGCACCGTACTGGCGGAAGTCGAAAACGGCGTCTGGACCGGGCAGGAGCCTGCCTGGGACAGCCCGTTCAACCTCGGCGCCCATTGCGCCAAGGGTGCAGCGGTGCGCGAACACTCCCACGGCGAGCGCCGGGTGAAATACCCGATGAAACTCGTCGGTGGCGAATGGACCCGCGTCAGCTGGGAAGAGGCGATCAACGAGATCGGCGACAAGATGCTGGAGATTCGCGAGGAAAGCGGACCGGACAGCGTCTATTGGCTGGGCTCGGCCAAGCACAACAACGAACAGGCCTATCTCTATCGCAAGTTCGCCGCATACTGGGGCACCAACAATATCGACCACCAGGCGAGGATCTGTCACTCGACCACGGTTGCGGGTGTGGCGAACACATGGGGCTACGGCGCCATGACGAACAGCTACAACGACATCCACAACAGCCGGGCGATCTTCATCATCGGCGGCAACCCCGCCGAGGCGCACCCCGTTTCGCTCCTGCATGTCCTCCGTGCGAAAGAGCAGAACAACGCGCCGCTGATTGTCTGCGATCCGCGCTTCACGCGGACGGCTGCTCATGCCGATGAATATGTGCGGTTCCGTCCGGGCAGCGACGTCGCGCTGATCTGGGGCATCCTGTGGCACATCTTCGAGAACGGGTGGGAGGACAAGGAGTTCATCCGCACCCGCACCTGGGGCATGGACCAGATCAAGGAAGAGGTCGCTCGCTGGACGCCGGAAGAAACCGAGCGCGTCACCGGCGTGCCGGGATCGCAGCTCGAACGCGTCGCGCGCACGATGGCCAACAACCGCCCCGGCACCGTGATCTGGTGCATGGGCGGCACTCAGCACACCAATGGCAACAACAACACGCGCGCCTATTGCGTGCTGCAGCTTGCCCTTGGCAACATGGGTACCTCGGGGGGTGGCACGAACATCTTCCGCGGCCATGACAACGTGCAGGGCGCAACCGACCTGGGCGTTCTGGCCGATACGCTGCCTGGCTACTATGGCCTGGCCGACGGCTCATGGGCACACTGGGCGCGGGTTTGGGAAGAAGATCTCGACTGGCTTCGCGGCCGGTTCGCGACGCTTCCCGGAAAAGGAGCCGACGGTGCCGATCTGCCGATGATCAACGAGCGCGGCATTCCGGTTTCGCGCTGGATCGACGGTGTTCTTGAGGACAAGGAGAACCTCGTTCAGCCCGACAATACGCGGGCGATGGTTCTCTGGGGCCATGCGCCCAACTCGCAGACCCGTCTGGTCGAAATGAAGGCAGCGATGGAGAAGCTGGACCTTCTGGTTGTGGTCGATCCGTTCCCGACGGTCTCGGCTATCCTGCATGATCGTCAGGACGGTGCGTACCTTCTGCCTGCGACGACGCAGTTCGAGACCCGTGGTTCGGTCACGGCCTCGAACCGATCGCTGCAGTGGCGCGAGAAAGTCATGGAGCCGCTCTTCGACAGTCTTCCCGATCACGTCATCATGGCGAAATTCGCGAAGAAATTCGGCTTCGCCGACCGCATCTTCCGCAATATCTCGATGGACGCGGAAGATGAGCCGAACATCGAAGACATCCTGCGCGAGATCAACCGGGGCATGTGGACGATCGGCTATACCGGCCAGTCGCCGGAGCGCCTCAAGCTGCACATGGCCAACCAGCACACGTTCGACAAGACGACGCTGCAGGCCGTGGGCGGCCCGGCGGACGGCGACTTTTACGGGCTGCCTTGGCCAAGCTGGGGCAACCCGGAGATGAACCACCCCGGCACGCCGAACCTTTACGACATGTCGAAGCCGGTCTCGAAAGGTGGTCTAACCTTCCGGGCGCGCTTCGGGGTCGAGCGGGACGGCGACAACCTGCTGGCCGAAGGGGTCTACTCCCAGGGGTCGGAAATCCAGGACGGCTATCCGGAGTTCACCATGCAGATGCTGATGGACCTTGGATGGGATGGGGATCTGACCGACGACGAACGCGCGGCAATCGACGCCGTTGCCGGGCCTGGTACCAACTGGAAAACCGACCTATCCGGCGGCATCCAGCGGGTGGCGATCAAGCACGAATGCGCGCCCTTCGGGAACGCGAAAGCTCGTGCTGTCGTCTGGACCTTCCCCGATCCGGTGCCGGTTCACCGTGAGCCTCTCTACTCGAACCGGCGCGATCTCGTGGCGGATTACCCGACCTACGACGACAAGACGTTCTGGCGGGTGCCGACGCTCTACAAGTCGATTCAGGATAAGGACTTCTCGTCCGATTACCCGATCATCCTCACCTCGGGCCGGTTGGTCGAGTACGAGGGTGGCGGGGACGAGACGCGGTCCAACCCCTGGCTGGCAGAGCTTCAGCAGGACATGTTCGTTGAAATCAACCCGCGCACCGCAAACAACATCGGTGTGAGGGACGGCGAGCAGGTCTGGGTCGAAGGCCCGGAGGGAGGCAAGGTCAAGGTGATGGCCATGCTGACCAACCGGGTAGGCGAAGGCGTGGCCTTCATGCCCTTCCACTTCGGCGGGCATTTCCAGGGCGAAGACCGAAGGCACAAGTATCCGGAGGGAGCCGACCCCTATGTGCTGGGCGAAAGCTGCAACACTGCGCAGACCTATGGCTACGATAGCGTGACGCAGATGCAGGAGACCAAGGCCACGCTCTGCAAGATCACGGCAGCGTAAGGAGGAAAGAGAGATGGCAAGAGTTAAGTTTCTCGTCGACGCCGAACGCTGCATCGAGTGCAACGCCTGCGTCACCGCTTGTAAGAACGAGCATGAAATCCCGTGGGGCATCAACCGCCGCCGGGTCGTGACGATCAATGACGGCGACCCGGGCGAACGCTCGATCTCGGTGGCCTGCATGCATTGCTCGGATGCGCCCTGCATGGCGGTCTGCCCGGTCGACTGCTTCTACCAGACCAATGACGGTGTGGTGCTGCACTCGAAGGACCTCTGCATCGGTTGCGGCTACTGCTTCTACGCGTGTCCCTTCGGCGCGCCCCAGTTCCCGCAGGCCGGCAACTTCGGCTCGCGCGGCAAGATGGACAAGTGCACGTTCTGCAATGGCGGGCCGGAAGAGGACAATTCGACGGTCGAGTTCCAGAAATACGGCCGCAATCGCATGGCCGAGGGCAAACTGCCCATCTGTGCCGAGATGTGCTCGACTAAGGCGCTTCTGGGCGGCGATGGGGATGACGTATCCGATATCTATCGCGAACGCGTCGTGGCGCGCGGCTTCGGCTCTGGTGCCTGGGGTTGGGGCACGGCCTACGACCAGAAGGGCGGCTAGGCCGAACCGCAAAATGAGACTGTTTCCGCGCCCCGGAGCTTTGCCCGGGGCGCAAACGTGCTATTATTCATACTTAAGGTGATCATGGAGCCGACGTCTCAAAGAATACGATCCGAGCTTCCAAGCGGTGATCCGACCCTGTTGAACAAGGTCGCCTGGTCGAGACGTTGGTCCGACCGGAATGCAAGTATTGATTTTGCCGCCAAGGCGCGGGATGCCGCAAGCAAAGGCACGGGTCGGCGCAGCAGGGTACAGAACGGGCTGGCACTTGGCACTCTGGCCTGGCATGCCGCGTGGCGAGGCAACCTCGATGAGGCGATGGGCCATTGTCTTAGTGCCGAGACCTTCCTGTCCGAACGCGAAAACGCCGAAGCGCGGGCGAAGGTTTATGCGATTCTCGGCAAGGTGCATTTGGCCCACAACCGTTTCGATCTTTCGGATTGTTCACTGGAGCGCGGATTCTGGCTGCTGCGGGACATGCCCGAGGCAGACGTAAACGAGGCGCTTGTCGAATTGCTTCTCACGCGCGCATACGTTCAGCGCAATACCGGTGAACGGGCGCGTTCAGGTATAACGCTCGGCCGCGCACAAGAGATCTGCAACGAGTCGATGGCACCGGTGGTCGGTTTCTGGACGGCTAAATGGCTTCTTTTCGATGGCGATGCTGAAGCCGCGCGCCAGCATTCGGTGACCACCTTCGAGGCCGCAAACGAGCAATCAAACCGGATAATCCTGCCCCATCTGTATGGCGTGATCGGCGCGTGCGACGCCCGGCTGGGCCGTCGCGAGGAGGCCGTCGCAAGTCTCGAGAAAGGCATGGCATTGGCGGAAGAAGGAGGCGATCACCTGATCATTTGCCTTATTCACAGCTTCTACGCCCAGATCGAAAAGCAACGGGGCGACCTGCAAGCGGCAAAATCTCATCTTGAAGCCGCCATGCGCATTGCCAAGGAACTTGGCCACGCTTTTGAGCGCAAGCGCATTGCGCTGCAATTGGCGGATCTTCTCGAGGAATTGAAAGAATACAAGAAAGCGGTTCAGCAGCACAAGTTGGCCTGGCGTCTGCAGAATGAAACCCGCGTGAATTGAAGCGGAGCCATCGGCAGGAACATTTGGCACGAAAAGGGAGGGTGACATGCTTCGGTGGATAGTTCTCGTGGTGCTGATAACGGCTTTCCTTCCGTTATTGCCGGGCGCAGCTCTCGCGCAGGTGAGCGATGCAACGACCGAGTCCCGCGCGGAGACGGGGGGCGCCACGACACTTGAAGATATTCTCAGGCGGCAGCGAGGCGAGGATGTGGACCTTGAGTTCCGCCGCGATGAACTGGGCAGTCCGGACGGCGGTGCGTCCACGACCGATCCGCTGGGGACACGGGGTGGCGCATCCGATCCCGAGCTTTGGCGCGCATTGCGATATGGCGAGGCCGATATCACGAGCCAGGTCCGCTCGCCGGGAGCGACGCTTTTGGTTCAGGATGGTGGCATGGCGTGGCTGCAGTTCCGTGCCGGGCCGCTTCGCACCTGGGGCGGCTATTTTCTTCTCGGCGTGGTTGGATTTCTGGCGTTGTTCTATCTTGTCCGGGGCCGCATCAGGATCGGTGAGGGCCGGTCCGGAATGACCATACTGAGGTTCAATTTCGTCGAACGGTTTTCCCACTGGCTTCTCGCCGGGTCGTTTATCCTGCTTGGGTTGACCGGGCTGGCCACTCTTTTCGGCCGGGTCGCGCTGATCCCGCTGTTCGACATGATGGGCAGCGATCGCGGCCACGAGATCAACTCGACCATCGCGATCGCATCGAAATGGGTCCACAACAATGTCAGTTGGGCCTTCATGGTGGCCCTGGTGATGGTGTTCGTGCTCTGGGTCGTTCACAATATTCCGAACCGGCTGGACCTTGTGTGGTTCGCGAAGGGAGGCGGTATCGTGGGCAAGGGCCATCCGCCCGCGAAGAAATTCAACGCTGGACAGAAGATCGTCTTCTGGTCGGTCATTCTTCTGGGCGCCTCGATTTCTGCTTCCGGCTTGGAGTTGCTTTTCCCCTTCGAGTTGCACCTCTTCGAGAAAACCTTCGGGATGATGCGCGATCTGGGCGTGACCGAGTTGCCGCTTTACGGAGCGATCCCCGAAACGCTGACGCCCCATGCCGAGATGCAGCACGCGCAGGCCTGGCACGCAATGGTCAGCTTCCTGCTGATGGGTATTGTTATCGCCCATATCTACATTGGCACTCTGGGCATGGAAGGCGCCTACGATGCGATGGGATCGGGTGAGGTCGATCTGAACTGGGCAAAGGAGCACCACAGCCTTTGGGTCGAGGAAGAAGAGGCTTCGGGCCACGCGATAGAGCGGCCAGCCAGGGCGACGCCCGCGGAATAGCGGATGCGAGCCTTGCCCTTGTCCCTCGTGCTTTTGGCAGCTCCGGCCGCTGCGGCGGATTTCAGAGTGCTGGCGGGGCACGGAGGTCCGGTCATGGATGCCGCCATATCGGACGATGGAACGCATGCGTTGACCGCGAGCTTTGACAACTCGGTGGGTTACTGGGCGCTTGGCGGCGAGGTCGTAAGCTGGCTCGAGGGCCACCGGGCGGCAGTCAAGACGGTAGCCTTCATCGACGACCGACGGGCCGCCTCCGGCGGCGATGATTTCGCGATCACGCTTTGGGATCTCGCCAGCGGCACGCAAACCGCCCGGCTCGAGGGCCACAAGGGACAGGTCGCGGGGCTTGCCGTCTCGCCGGATGGGAGCGTGCTGGCATCGGCGTCGTGGGATGGTTCCGTGGGATTGTGGAGCCTGCCGGGCGGCAAGCCGATTGCGCTGATGACCGGGCATGGTGGCGTGGTCAACGATGTGGCATTCTCGGCGGATGGAACGCAGCTCTACTCGGCCTCGGCGGATGGCACGATTCGCGTCTGGCGCGTGGCCGAAGCGGTCGAGACGCGGCAACTGGTCCATCACGGTTTCGGAGTGAACAAGCTGTTGGTCGGCGACGGATGGCTCGCCTATGGCGCGGTCGATGGCGGCACCCGTATCGTCGAGACCGAGAGCGCCGAGGAGATTGCCGACCTGACGCTCGACCGGCGCCCGATCCTTGCCCTTGCCGCCGCTCCCGACAGCAGCGAGATTGCAGTTGGTGATGGCGAAGGCTTTGTCATGACCGTGGACACCCGGAGCTGGAAGATCAGCGGCGACTACAAGGCCGCAGGCAAGGGGCCGGTCTGGGCGCTCGCCTATACCGCCGACGGAAAGAGCCTCCTGGCGGGCGGGATCGACGACGCCGGTTATATCTGGCCCGCCCATAACCGGCTGGATGCACCGATAATGGCGACGAAGGAGCGGGGCTTTCTGCGCGATCCCGGAGAGATGTCGAATGGTGAAAGGCAGTTCCGCAGGAAATGCTCGATCTGCCACAGCCTGACCGATGATGGCGCCCGACGAGCAGGCCCGCATTTGGGCGGCCTGTTCGGCCGGGATGCCGGCAGCGTCGAAGGCTACTCCTATTCCCAGACGGTTTCCGCGCTCGACTTCGAGTGGTCTGCAACGACCATTGACCGGCTCTTCGATCTTGGTCCGGACCACTTCATTCCCGGCTCGAAAATGCCTATGCAACGTATCGTGAAACCCGAGGATCGCGCCGACCTGATCGCGTTCCTGAAAGACAACACGTGAGGAGACGACCATGAAAGCCATGCTGAGTGCCTTTGTCGTTATGGGTTTGATCTCGGTCGGAGCGTATTACGGTCTGCACGAGGCGGGGTTCGGTTCGGATGAGCGTCAGACTTCCGACTCGGTACGGCTCGACTGAGATGTTGGAGTATCTCGGCCTTTGGGTTCTGCTGGCGATGACACTGAACATGTGGGCGCTGCTCTCGGTCGTCGCATCGCCAGCCCGATGGCGAACGAAAGGTATCTGGGCCGTTGGCCTGCTGCTCTTGCCGGGGCTGGGCTTTCTTGTTTGGTTTCTCGTCGGGCCGCGCGGGGCGCGTGGTTGAAAAATCCGCTTCTCTCCGTGGTCCAGTTGATCTAGGGGTGGAAAAACCACCCGGGTGACACATGAAAATCGGCATTCTGCAATGCGGCCATTTCCCGACCGCTGAGGGCTATCCGGAGCACACTTACGGCGATCTCTATGCGGGATTGCTGGCGGGCCGCGGCCTGGATTTCCAGACGTGGTCCGTGGTCGACATGGAATTTCCCGACAGCGTGGAGGACGCGGACGGCTGGCTGATCTCGGGATCAAAGCACGGAGCCTACGAGGACGAGCCGTTCATCCGTCGGCTGGAGGAGTTCATCCGCGAGGCCTATGCCAAGAACATCCCTCTGGTCGGGATTTGTTTCGGCCACCAGATCATTGCCCAGGCCCTGGGCGGAAAGGTCGAGAAGTTCTCAGGCGGCTGGTCGCTCGGCCGCCAGGTCTATGACATCGAAGGGGGCGAGGTGGCGCTGAATGCCTGGCACCAGGACCAGATCACCCGGTTGCCCGAGGACGCGACCGTGATCGGCCGCAGCGCGAATTGCGAATATGCAGCCCTTGCCTACAAGGGGCGCGCCTTCTCGGTTCAGCCCCATCCCGAGTTCTCGGATGACGAGGTGTCGCTGCTTCTGAAAGTACGCCGGGCAGCTCTCAACGAGACCCAAGCCGAGACGGTGCGCGAGAACCTTGGCAAGCCGCTTGCCAACGCGGCCCTGGGTGACCGGATCGCGGCATTTTTCAAGGAGTCGGCGCATGGCTGACTGGATGAGCAAGGCCCCGAAGGCCACGAAGGAATTCGTCGATGGCAGGCGGGTTGACGAGATCGAGTGCCTTATCTCGGATCTCTCCGGCATTGCACGCGGCAAGGCTATGCCTGCCTCGAAGTTCGCGCGACAGACCCATTTTTATCTGCCGAATTCGATCTACTACCAGACGATAACCGGCGGCTGGTCCGACGAGGCTGCGACCGATGGCTTCACTGAACCCGACATGGTGATGAAGCCAGACTACTCGACGGCCCGCGCCGCGCCCTGGACTGCGGACTGCACGCTTCAGGTGATCCACGATGCGTATACGAAAGAGGGCGATCTGGTGCCTTATGCGCCACGCAACGTGCTTCAGCGCGTGGTCGATCTGTATCGTGCGCGCGGCTGGAAGCCTGTTGTTGCGCCCGAGATGGAGTTCTACCTGGTCGCCCGAAACGTCGATCCGGCGCAGGAGATCAAGGCGATGACCGGCCGCTCGGGCCGACCCGCGGCGGCGCGCCAGGCCTATTCGGTCTCGGCTGTCGATGAATTCGGCCCGGTGATCGACGACATCTACGACTTCGCCGAGGCGCAGGGCTTCGAGATTGACGGGATCACCCAGGAAGGCGGTGCCGGGCAGCTCGAGATCAACATGCGGCACGGCGATGCCATCAAGCTGGCCGACGAAATCTTCTATTTTAAACGCCTGATCCGCGAGGCCGCGCTGCGCCACAATTGTTTCGCGACCTTCATGGCGAAACCGATCGAGGGCGAGCCGGGCTCGGCCATGCACATTCACCATTCGGTGCTGTCCACCGAAACCGGCAAGAACGTCTTTACCGGCGTGGGTGACGAGGAGACGCCGGAATTCATGCATTTCATCGGTGGCCTGCAGCATTACATGTCTGCCGCGACCATCGTTTTCGCGCCCTACGTGAACTCGTTCCGGCGCTACGTGAAGGACCACGCCGCGCCGATCAATATCGAGTGGGGCCGCGACAACAGGACCACCGCGATCCGCGTACCCGTGGCCGATCCGCAAGCCCGGCGGGTGGAAAACCGGATCGCGGGCATGGACTGCAACCCCTACCTCGGGATCGCGGCTTCGCTGGCATGCGGGTATCTCGGCATGGTCGAGAAGATCGCGCCGAAGGAGGAATTCAAGGGCGACGCCTATGATGCCGAGGAGGAACTGCCGCGCGGCATCTACGCGGCCCTTGACGAATTCTCCGCCGCCAAGTCCTTGCGCGAGGTGTTGGGAGAAGGTTTCTGCCACGTCTACGGGGCGGTCAAGGAGGCCGAGTACGACGACTTCCTTCAGGTGATCTCTCCCTGGGAACGCGAGCACCTTCTTCTCAACGTCTGAGCCGGTGACGTCGCCATGAACCCGCTCTATCGCAACGACGCGCCCGGCGCTTTCCCGCCCAGCTACTATGCGGCCACGGCTGACATTCCGCCGGAACGTCCGGCGCTCGACGGTGACATCTCGGCAGATCTGGCGATCATCGGGGCGGGTTACACCGGCCTTTCCACGGCTCTTCATGCCGCCGGGAAGGGACTCGACGTTGTCGTGGTGGATGCCCACCGCGTTGGCTTCGGCGCATCGGGCCGCAACGGCGGCCAGGTCGGAACGGGCTGGAATATGGACCAGCACAAGCTCGTCCGGAAAGTCGGTGCTGGGGATGCGCGCAAACTGTGGGACCTGACCGTTGAAGCGAAGGCGCTGACCCGTGACCTCGTTGCCCGTTTCGCACCGGACGCGGCCTACAAGCCGGGTGTCCTGCACGGAGAATGGACGGCCACGGGAGCCGCGCAGCTTCGCGAGCATGGCGAGTGGCTTTCCCAGAACTACGGCTATGAAACCCAGTTTCTCGATCGCGAAGCGGTGCGGGATGTGTGCAAAAGCCCGGTCTATCGGGGCGGACTGCTCGACATGGACGCCGGGCACCTGCACCCGCTGCGCTATGTTCTCGGAGTGGCGCGGGGCGCCGAGGAAGCAGGTGCGAGGATATTTGAGCGAACCGAGGCGCTGGCGCTGTCCGAAGGAGCGGTGCGCACCGCCAATGGTGTCATCCGCGCGAGCCATGTGGTCGTGGCCGGAAATGGCTATCTCTCTGACATCAGCGACGAGATTGCGGCCAACGTCATGCCGATCAACAGCTTTATCGCGGCGACGGAACCCCTGGGCGATCGCGCGGCCGAAGTGCTTGGCCGTGACGTCGCTGTTGCCGACGACAAGTTCGTGGTCAATTACTTCCGGCTGAGCGAAGACGGGCGCTTGCTCTTCGGCGGGCGCGAGAACTATGGGATTGGTTTCCCCACGGATATCGACACGGCGCTGCGCCGCCGGATGGAGCGGCTCTTTCCGCAATTGGCAGGTGTCGGTATCGACTACAGCTGGGGCGGCACGCTTGGCATAACCATGACCCGTTTGCCGTTTGTCCGCCGCATCGGCCCCACGACGATCGCCGCGGGCGGCTTCTCCGGGCATGGCGTCGCGCTCACCGGCCTTGTCGGCAAGGTTCTGGCCGAAGCAATTGCCGGGCAGCATGGCCGTTTCGACCTGCTGACGAAGCTCCCGGTTCCGCCGTTTCCTGGCGGCAAGCACGCGCGCGCCCCGCTTCTTACGCTTGCGATGACCTGGTTTGCCCTGAGGGACAGGCTCGGGATCTGAGAAATGCCCGCTGGTTTCATCGGTCCGTAAATATCCCGGGGCGCGAGCGAAGCTAGCGGGGCGGAGGCCCGCCGGGCGACGCCGGAAGGCGGCGCAACCGTTTAACCGAACAACCGGTAATACGCCCAGTCCGGAAGGAACTGGCTCAATCGGAACAGCGCACCGAAATGGCGGGGAAAGTTCCGTGCGAAGTCGTCGCCCTGCATATGTTCGACGAATAGGCGCGCGGCTTCTTCCGGCTCCATGATAAATGGCATCTTGAAGTCGTTCTTCTCGGTGAGCCGCGTCTTGATGAAGCCCGGATTGACCAATTGCACATCGACCCCAGTCTTCCGAAGGTCGGCATAAAGCGTCTCGGCCAGCGACATGATCCCCGCCTTCGACGCCCCATACCCATTGGCGCCCGGCAGCCCCCGGAACCCCGAAAGCGAGCCGGTAAGCACGATGTGACCCTGATCGCGTTCGATCATTCCCGGCAAGACATGTCCCAGCACGCGCGCTGCACCCGTCAGGTTGATATCCAGCATCGTGGCGACCTTCTCGCCGTCGAACTCGGATGCCGTGAGAGGCCAGTAGACGCCAGCCAGATAGACCAGACCATCGACCTTGCCTGCCGCCGCCGCTGCTTCTGCCACGCTCGCGGCGTCGGAAACGTCGATCGGTACAACATCAGACTTGCCCGGCAGGCCGTCTGCCAATTCCCTCAACGCGCCTTCGTTCCGTGCGCTCAGGATCAATTCGGCGCCGGTTTTCGACAGCTCCTGTGCCACGGCTCGCCCGAGACCTTGGCTCGCGCCCACCAGCCAATAACGCTTTCCCGGCCAATCCCTCATCTCACGCGGCCTTCCGCTGCGCGGCCACGGATGGATCGGGACGGATCGTCGCTACCAGTTCGCCGACCTTGATGCCGAACTTCCGAAACTGGCTGCGGTTCATGACCGTGCCGTTGTCCAGCAGGTACATCCAGTCCACGACGTCGAGCACATGGCCGCCACCGCCTTCGGGAAGCCTGATGCAGTATTTCAGCCTCACCCCGGAGCCAGCCTGCCGGCCCGTGCCGCTGCCGACAAGATCATCGGCTTCGGCCCTGATCCGGCCTGTATTGTCGACTGACAGCCGCCATTCGCGGTGCTGCTCACTGCCGCTGTCATAGATGAATTGCTCACGCATGACGCCGTCATTGCCTTCCCAGGTCGCGTCGAATCGCGCGGTGAATCGCGAGGCAACGCGGCCCGTGGGGCCATATATGATGCCGTCGCAAAGCAGCGCCCCGTTGAGGACTTCACGAACGTTGAACTCCGGGCCGCCTGAATAGTCATCCACTGTCTGCGCCAGGAAACCGAACCGACGGCTTGCAAGCCAGCCAAGACCCGCGACGCATGCCGCGCCGATGAGGAAAGAGAAAATATCCATCATTGTGCTTTTCCATTCAGGGCGGTTCCTCCGCTCGCTTCGATTGGCGTCGCCGCCAGGAGCAGGAGTGCAGCCAGTTTCAGTCCGCAGGGCAAAACCGCGTATGAGAGGCTGAGCGCCACAAGTGCCTCTTCAGGTTGATTTGTTGAGCCCGCCCGGAAGCCTGCTGCATCGAGAAGAGGCAGAAGAACGATGGCGGCGAAGGCGAGCGAGAATTTCGAGACGAAGGACCAGAGGCCGAATCCTTCGGCTGCACTGGGCGCGACTTTCGACATGCGCGCGGCGAATAGCGCCGGGAGGAGTGTCATGTCCGCGCCAAGCGCCGCGCCCGAGAAAAGGCAGATCACCGTGAACGCGGCGACATCCCCCGAACTCAGAAGCGCGGCCCAGCCGAACGAGGCCACGGCAAGAACCATCGCGAGCATCAGCACCGGCCTTGCGCCAAACTGTTGTGCCAGCCGGCTCCAGACCGGTGCGGCCCCGGCAGCGGCGAGGAAGAAGAGGAGGAGAAGCGGTCCCTCCCATCCGGGCGCGCCCAGGCGGGTTTCGACGAAAAACAGGAACAGGGTGGATGTCACCGCAACCGGTGTTGCGTTGAGGAGCGCGATCAGCAGAAGCCTCCGGGCCAGCGGGTCCGAGAGGATGGGCTTCAGGCCGTCCGATGCACCCTTGGGCGCGCCGCTCCATTCCCGCCGCATCGCAAGGACGGCGAGGGCAGTGAGAGCTACAAACAGGCAGGTGAAGACCAGGAACGGCGCATCGCTGATGCCGAGCAGAAGCACCGGCGCGACCGCTGCGAAGGACACGCCGAGAAGCGCGCCGGTTTCGCGCCAGCCCGCCAGTTGCACATGGCCGTCGGCTCCCAGCTGCTCTGCTTTCGAGACACCCTCGGCATAGAAGCTGATGGTCAGGAAGCTAAAGGCCGAGAAGAGCAGGGCCAGAGTGATCGCGAACCAGAGAAGCGGCGCGAAAGGCGGGGTCACCGCGAAGAGGCTGAACATCGCAAGCGCCATGATCGCAGCTGCAACCGCAACGGCGCGTCGCCGGTACATCGACAGCCGCTCCGACAACCAGCCGAGAACTGGATCCTGAAGGACGTCCACGAGCCTGAGGATGAAAAGCACCGCGCCGAGTGCGGCGAGGCTTACTCCGAACTCATCCACGTAAAACTTGGGCGCGTGGATATAGATCGGCAGTCCGGCCATTGCCAACATGCCAGCAAAAAGCGCGTAGGGGGCGAGGGGCGCGCTCATCGCGATACCTCCTCGGCGGGAGGCTCGGGGCGGGGTCGGAAGGCCACGCCTTTCCACCAAAGTTTCAGTGCCTGCCAGTGGATGAGGCCCAGAACTCGGCGGCTGCCCAGGGGGCGGCGCAGCATCGCGCCGACGATGCCTGCGTTCGTCAGTGGCGCGCGCTTGCCTGTGAGGGTGGCCAGCAGCCCGCCATCGCCCACGGCGAGGTCGATCCAGATGCCGATCCGGTCCGCGCCGATGTCAAAGCGGAACGTGTACCCGCCTTCGATTGGCTGAAAGGGCGAAACGTGGAAGATCTTTCGCGATTCAAGCGTGTCCGAGCGGGCAATGGGCGCGAAGTCGTCGCGATGGCAGAGGTACGAATGCCTGTCGCCATAGGTATTCGTGACCTCGGCGATCACCGTGCGCAGCGCGTCGTCCTCGTCGCGAACCAGCCAGAAGGCCACCGGGTTGAAGACGTGCCCGAAGACACGCGGTTGCGCGAGCAGTTCAATCCGATGGATCGCAAAAGGCGCATCCGCGAGGACCCGTCGCACCCAGGACGGGCCATCACCGGATCGAGGCGCTCCGCCATGATCGCTGTCATGCAGCGATACGAGGCCGCGTTTGTTGCGGCTGAAGAGCCAGGGGCGCGAAAGTGCTGCCTCGGCATCGACAAGAACGTAGTCGACCGAATAACGAAACGCGTTCTGCGTCTGGCCCTTCCGGCCGTGGAACGTGGTGCCCCGGATATGTTCGGGCACTGATGTCATTCGGCGGCGATGTCCATCGAGGCTTCGGCGTTGATCAAGCCTGCGACCTCGAAGCCACTGGCCAGCCCGTCTTCGTGGAAACCGTGACGCATCCATGCGCCGCAGAACCAAGTACGGTTCTGACCGTTGATCGCCCTCACCGTTTCCTGCGCCGACACCGCTGCACTGTCGAAAATCGGGTGCCGGAACACCGTCTCGTCGTAGATCAACTCGTCCCGGATCGCGCCTTGAGCGTTCAAGGTCACGAAAAGGGGGTCGTCCGCCGGGATGCCCTGCAGCGAGTTCATCCAGTAGGTCAGCTCGATCGGCGCATCTTCCCGTTCGCTCGCCGCGACATGACACCACGACGACCAGACCTTGCGGCGCCTGGGCATTGCAACCGGATCAGCATGCAGCAAGGCGCGGTTCGGCTGGTAGCTGATTGCCGAGAGCGCCGTTTGTTCGACCCCGTTTGCGTCTGACAAAAGCGCCAGCGTATCGTCGGCATGTGTGGCGAAAACCACGTCGTCGAAGCGTTCCCACTCGCCGCCCCGACACTTGACTTCGACGCCGAACGGAGCGCGCCGTACGCCTTCTGCCACGGCGCCGAGCCGGATGTCCACGCCCCGCTGCTCGATTGCGTATGCCAGCCGCGAGACATATTGAACCGAGCCGCCCTTCACCGTGTACCACTGGTGGTTTTCATTCCAATCCAGGATGCCGTGGTTGCGGAAAAAGCTGACCATCGTATCCGCCGGAAAATCGAGAATTCGCAGTTTTGGCGTCGACCATATCGCGCCAGAGAAGGGGGCCAGGTAGTGCTTGACGAACCACGAGCCGAGGCGCAGATCACTGATAAGGTCCCCGATGGTCATGCCGGGCCGCAGCGCGCGCTCAGCTGTTTTGTTGAAGCGCACGATGTCGCGGACCATACGCAGAAACCTTGGGTCCGCAATGTTCCGGCGCTGGGCGAAAATCGTGTCGATGCTGTTCAGTGCGTACTCGAACCTGCCGCCACGGCTCGATACCCCGAAGCTCATGCAGCTTGGCGCAACCGGCACCTCCAATTCGTCAAAGAGCGAAGTGAGGTGCGGGTAGGTCTGGTAGTTGAAAACGATGAAGCCGGTATCAACCGGCTGGTCGCCATTCCGTCCAGCAACGATTGTCCTTGCATGGCCGCCGAGACGTGGTTCCGTCTCGAACAAAACCACATGGTTTTGTTGAGCCAGCCCATAGGTTGCCCCCATGCCGGATATTCCTGCGCCGATGACCGCAATGCGTCTTGCGGTCGTCCCGCGCTCTTCAAACGGCATGTATGTACTCCTGTTCGCGAATTGCCCTGGTCTCTTTACGGCAGTTTGGCCGTTCTGGATCAACTGTTTACGGTGCGCGATGATTTTTTGTGCGTTTCGTGAAGGAAAAGTTGATCCGCAATGGTGCTCGCTCCGTAGAAGAGCCAAATGACGATGAATGTGGCGATCGAGGAAGGCGCTGTACCGGCGCGGGCAGCAAGTTATGCTGGGTCCGTAATGCAAACCGATGGTCCGGATAATTCATCGCCAGAGAATGATCGGTTCGTCGAGCTCGTCACGCGGGTTCGGCAGAACGGCGACCGCGAGGCTTTCGCGGCAGTGTTTCGCCATTTCGCCCCACGGGTGAAGGCGTTTTTGATGAAGTCCGGCGCGAACGAGGGTTTGGCCGAGGAATGTACACAGGAGGTCATGGCGACACTTTGGACCAAGGCGCACATGTTCGACCCCACGCGGGCCAGCGTCTCGACCTGGGTGTTCACGATCGCAAGAAACCGCAAGATCGACGCGTTGCGTCGGATCAAGCGACCCGAGCCCGAGGAATTGCCCTGGGGTCCGGAGCCAGAACCGGATCAGGTCGATGTCATGACGCTTCGACAGGAGAGTGAGAAACTGGCAGAGGCCATTGCGTCCCTGCCCGACAAGCAGAGGGATTTGATACAGCGAGCCTATTTCGGAGATCTCAGCCATGCCGAGATTGCGGAACAGACGGGTTTGCCGCTGGGCACGATCAAGTCGAGGATAAGATTGGCGCTCGAGCGACTGCGCCATGCGATGGGATAACGCAAATGAGTGAAATCAAGCATCACCTTACGGACGCGCTGCTTCTGAGCTATGCCGCCGGCACGCTCGATGAAGGGTTCAGCCTTGTTGCCGCAACGCACATCTCGCTTTGCGACGATTGCCGGGCGCGGCTGGAAAGCTTTGAGGCCGTCGGCGGCGCGCTGGTCGATGAATGTGAGGGTGTCGCGCTTGCCGACAACGCGCTTGAGGCGACCTTGGCCATGATCGACGTGGTGCCGGTCGTCGCGTCCGCCGCGACCAGCCCGTCCGCCAAATGTGTTTTCCCTTCGCCATTGCGCGAATACGTTGGCGGCGACCTGGATGCGGTTCGTTGGCGCCCGCTTGGCGGCGGTGTGAAACAGGCGGTGCTCAAGACCGGCGGCGAGGATAAGGTTCGGCTTTTGTCGATCCCGGGTGGCACGGCAATGCCCGATCACGGGCACCGGGGACTTGAGCTTACGATGGTACTGCAAGGCGCGTTCGAGGATGCCGACGGCCATTTTGGTCGTGGTGATGTCGAGGTTGCGGACGAGGACTTGCATCATACGCCGGTCGCGGTCGCAGGAGAAGTTTGTATCTGCCTGGCCGCAACCGACGCGCCGCTTCGCTTCAAGGGGCTGGTGCCGCGTATGGCCCAGCCGTTCCTCGGCATATAGGTTTTCTGGAGATGAAATGGAAAACCGGCCGTCGGGCCGGTTTTTTGTTTCATACAGCGCCGGCGAAACTGGCCCGCAGGTGGTCTGCCGCTGCCAGAACCGCAGGGTTCGGATCGTCAGCCATCAAGAGTCCAAGTGCATACTTCGGCAGTTTCGGAAGTCCGAACTTGGCGGGCGCTTCGATAATCTCCCCGCCTAGTGACGACACTGGAATCGGCGCCACAGCAAGGTCCGCCAGGATCGCCGCGCGCTGTCCCGAGATGTGCGCACTCTGGAACGCGATCCGCCATTTGCGGCCGGTTGCATTCAGACCATCAAGCCCCGCCTTCCGCCAGACGCAGCCCTCCTCCCAAACACTGACGGGAAGCGGTTCCTGGCTGGCAGCCATGCCGCCGCGCCGCATCGCCCAGACCAGTTGCTCGCGATAGAGCACCTCGGTCCCGCGGTCCTCGAACCCCACTTCGGCGGTGACAAGCGTCATATCCAGCTTGCCCGCCCTCAGCATTTCGATCATTCGGTGCGTGCCATCGACAGTGACGTTCACCGTGACGCAGGGATGGCTGCCCGCGAACCGCCGCAACATGGTCGGCAGGAACCTCTCGGCGCAATCGTCCGGCGCACCCATTCGCACAACGCCTTCCACATCCGGCTGCACGAAGCGGGCCACTGCCTCGCGGTTCAGCGCCAGCATGCGCCGGGCATGCTCCAGCAGGAACGCACCGTCCGGCGTCAGTTCGACCGATCGGCTATCGCGGATGAAAACGGGGCGACCGAGCAACTCTTCCATCTTCTTGACCTGCATCGACACAGCCGAGGGCGTCCGGAAAACCGCGGCCGCCGCCGCTGAGAAGTTCCCCGTGTCAGCAATTGCGACAAGGGTCTTGAGCAGATCGAGATCCAGCAACGGGATCGTGGGCAGGCTCGGAGCATTCATGGCTTTGCTTTCAAAATTTCTGCAAGATGAAGTCAAATCTATTCGTTTGATTGAAGTTTGTCCAGTGTGCATATTCGCACTTGAGGCCGTCGCGACGTCTCCGGAACCAAAGACAGGAGAAACTGACATGACATACTTCGATCAAGACGCAGCCCGGGCAGGACACCCGATCAACGACTGGTCCGAGCGGGTTTTTTCGTACCTTCGCCAAGTCAGGCGCCGACGTGGTCTGAAGCGCCTTCTTGACCTCGACGAGGCCATTCTGGAAGATATCGGAGTGACGCGCAGCGAGGTGGAAATTGCAATGTCGCTGCCGCTCTCGGTAGACGCTGCGACCGAGTTGCGCCGCATGTCGTTGGAACGTCGCCGCCGTTTCATGTGACCCGACACCACGATGTGCTATCTCTGCGCCATGACGTGCCGCCGCCACTCCCCAACACCCGCTGGTCTCAGGCCTGGCGGGTGCTTGCGTTGGTGAAGCGCTTTGCCGCGCTTTTCCAGGCGCTAGACCAGACCACGAAGACCAACGCGAAGATCGCCGCGCTTGCCGATTATTTCGGGGCCGCCCCCGATGACGACAAGCTCTGGACCATCGCTCTTTTCTCCGGGCGCCGTCCGAAGCGGGCGATCACCGTCACGCGCCTCCGCGAGTGGGCGGCCAAGCGCGCGGGAATTCCGCTCTGGCTCTTCGAGGAAAGTTACCCAATCGTGGGCGACCTGGCCGAGACCATCGCGCTGATCCTCCCGGTCCCGTCCGCCGAAACCGACATGCCGCTCACCGCACAGATCGACGAGATCCGTGCGCTTGGCAAGGAGGACGAGGCTACGCGCAAGTCCACCATCCTTGCAGCATGGGACCGCTACGGCACCGCCGAGCGCTTTGTCTTCAACAAGCTCATCACCGGCGGCTTTCGCATGGGTGTCAGCCAGAAGCTGATGACCCGCGCTCTCTCCCGTGCAACCGGTATCGAGGAAGCGGAGCTTGCCCATCGGCTCATGGGAGACTGGACTCCAGACACGGTAAGTTTCCGGACCCTCATTCTTGCCCCGGATCCGGAAGCGGATCTTTCCAAACCCTATCCGTTCTACCTTGCCTACCAACTCGATGAGCCGCCCGAGACCCTTGGCGATCCCGCCGAGTGGGCCGCCGAGTACAAGTGGGACGGAATAAGGGGGCAGGTCATTCTGCGCGGCGGCACGCATTTCACCTGGTCTCGGGGTGAGGAACTGATGACTGACCGTTTCCCTGAACTGGCGGTGCTCACCGACTTTCTTCCGGCAGGTACCGTTCTCGACGGCGAGCTTCTTGCCTGGGACCACGCCACCGACACGCCGCAAAGTTTCAACGCGCTTCAGAAGCGCATCGGGCGCAAGACCGTGCCGAAGAAACTTCTCATCGAGGCGCCCGTGGTGATCCGCGCCTACGACCTGTTGGAACACGGCGGCAACGACATCCGCCTCGAACCCTTCTCCGACCGTCGCGCGCGGCTCGAAGCATTGGCCGCAGACGTCCCGCCCGACGTGCCCCTCCGCCTTTCGCCCCGTCTCACCTTTGACGGTTGGGAATCGCTCGCTGACCAGCGTGCGTCCGCCCGGGAAATCGGCGCGGAGGGCGTGATGCTCAAGCGGCTCGACAGTCCATATCGCGACGGGCGCCGAAAGGGTGACTGGTGGAAATGGAAACTCGATCCACTGGTGATTGATGCGGTGATGATCTACGCCCAATCCGGCCACGGTCGCCGCGCGAACCTGTTTACCGACTTCACTTTCGCGGTCTGGTCCGGCAACGAACTGGTGCCATTCACCAAGGCCTATTCCGGCCTGACGGACGCCGAGTTCCGCGAGATCACCGCCTGGGTCCGCAAGAACACGCGTGAACGCTTCGGTCCGGTTCGCTCGGTCAAGCCCGAGCACGTCTTCGAGATCGCCTTCGAGGGCATCCAGGAAAGCACGCGCCACAAGTCGGGGATCGCGTTGCGATTTCCCCGCATGAGCCGCTGGCGCAAGGACAAGACTGTATCCGAGGCGAACACGCTGGAAGAATTGAAGGCTATCCTTGCCGCATATGGCTAGAAGCCGAGGCCATGCACACGCAAGAGCCGGTCGGCGGGCGTCGTTCCCGCAGCGGCAACCCGATGGCGACCGTTGCTCCAACTGCCGTCGGTCTCCTGCCTCAAACCGACATCCTCCAAAAGATGCGGCGAGGTCTCAGCCAGGCGAAGCAGTGCCTCCGCCGAAGTTTCTCGTTGAGGTTTTGGTAGCCTAACGTATGCACGCAGCAGGCGGCCAACGCTGAATGTTGGCAGCGAAATAGGAGGCAGTGATACATTTTGGGCCATTCTTCATTGCTCCAGATAGAAGATTTGCCCTTTTCTACCCGCGAAAATCACTAGACGACAAACCACAAGTTTTCATAGGATGGATCAGAAAAAATCATCCTTGGTTCATCCATGCGCTTGCCCCCTCTGAATGCTCTTCGCGCCTTTGAGGCCGCCGCCCGCCACGGCGGATACATCGACGCGGCTGACGAGTTGCATGTCACGCGCGGTGCTATCAGCCGCCATGTGAAGACGCTGGAAGAACACCTGGGAGTTACGCTCTTTCGTCGAGCGTCACGCGGCGTCGAGCTCACCAGGGCCGGACGGGATCTGCTGCCCGCCCTCACCAAGGCCTTCAAGGTGATCGAGGAAGGGGCCGCACGTGTGACCGACCGTTCCGAGTTGCGTGTGATCTGCCCGCCCGCCCTTTCGGTCCGATGGCTGTTGCCGAGTTTACCGGAGTTCCGTGCCGCCCACCCTGACGTTCGCATCAAGCTCACCACGGATTTCCACGGCGATCACGCTTTCGACGGAACGGATTACGACATTTCGATCGGCTGCGCGAACCCTTCAAACCAGCGACCCAGCGACATTCGTGTTGAGCCTGTCGCGCCGTATACACTGGTTCCCGCCTGCTCGCCCGGCCTGCTGGAAAGTGCGCGGATCCGAACGCCCGAGGACCTGGTCGGAGTCAATCTGATCCGCGAGGACTATCCGGGCAGCGACTGGCCAGACTGGCTCAAACATTTCCGCATGGATCACCTAGATCTCGAACAGGGCGACGTCTTTCCCAATTTCGATCTGGCCATCCGGGCGGCGATAATGGGGACAGGCGTTATCATGGGCGATTTGTTCCTCTGTCGTGAAGAGTTCGAGAAAGGGATCCTTGTTCAGCCATTCCCCGGCATGTCCTGCGAGTCGAGTTGGGGGTGGTACTGCGTTCTCTACCCGGCCGCGCTGCTGGACAATCCCAGTGCGGTGCTGTTCCTAGACTGGGTCAACGAGATCGCTGCAAGAGACCGGCAGGCAGTTTTGACGAATCCTCCTTACGCTTGAACCTCCCCCACGCTGGGCCTTATCTCTCCCCGGAAACCGAAAAGGACACGCCACATGCGTTTTGCCCCCCAGCCGACCTACGATACCAGCGCCTCCGCAGGAGAGTTTGGCGACCTGCCCGAATGGGATCTCTCCGACCTTTACACCAGTCCCGACGCGCCCGAGTTCAAGCGCGACATGGACTGGCTGGAGAAGGCCTGCGCCGATTTCGCGGCCGACTTCGAGGGCAAGCTGGCGGGTCTGAGCGCCGAACAGATGCTGGATTGCGTGCTCCGCTACGAAAAGATCGACATGATCGCGGGGCGCATCATGTCGTTTATCGGACTGCGCTACTATCAGAACACGACGGACGCCGAACGTGCCAAGGCCATGTCCGACGCGCAGGACCGCATTACCACCTTCACGACTCCGCTCGTCTTCTTCTCGCTCGAATTGAACCGCGTCGAGGACGACGTGCTGGGCGGGTGGTTCGCCGCCAATGCGGATCTTGCACGATACAAGCCTATCTTCGATCGCATGCGCCTGATGCGGCCCTACCAGTTGTCGGATGAGTTGGAGAAGTTTCTCCACGACCAGTCAACCGTTGGCGCCGCTGCCTGGAACCGGCTCTTCGACGAAACCGTGGCGGGTCTGACCTTCACCGTCGATGGCGAGGAGAAGAGCCTTGAAGCCACGCTCGACGGTCTCTCGGACCAGAACCGCGACAAGCGCGAAGCCTCGGCCCGCGAGGTTGCTCGCGTCTTCGGCGAGAACGTCAAGCTGTTCGCCCGCGTTCACAACACGCTCGCCAAGGAGAAGGAAATCGAGGATCGCTGGCGCGGAATGCCGTCGCCCCAGACCGGCCGTCACCTGTCCAATCAGGTCGAGCCGGAAGTTGTCGAGGCACTCAGGAACGCTGTTGTTGCTGCCTATCCCAAACTCTCCCACCGCTACTACGAACTTAAACGCGGTTGGCTCGGGCTCGACATCATGCAAGTCTGGGATCGGAACGCGCCCCTGCCGATGGAAAGTGACCGAAAGATTGGCTGGGACGAAGCGAAAGACACCGTGCTCTCGGCCTACTCCGCCTTCGACGGCAAGATGGCCGAACTGGCCGAGCCGTTCTTTCAGAAGGGCTGGATCGACGCCGGCGTGAAACCCGGGAAGGCGCCCGGCGCATTTGCGCATCCCACGGTCGCGGATGTTCATCCCTATGTGATGCTTAATTACCTTGGAAAGCCGCGCGACGTGATGACCCTGGCGCACGAGTTGGGCCACGGTGTCCATCAGCGACTTGCGGCGGCGCAGGGAGAACTGCTGTCATCGACACCACTGACTTTGGCCGAAACGGCGAGCGTCTTCGGCGAGATGCTGACATTCCGTCGCCTCCTCGCCAACGCGCCCTCTCAGAAAGAACGCAAGGTGCTCCTCGCCTCAAAGGTCGAGGACATGATCAACACCGTCGTTCGTCAGATCGCCTTCTACGATTTCGAGTGCAAACTGCACGACGCCCGTCGCCAGGGCGAACTGACGCCCGACGATATCGGCGCGCTCTGGATGAGCGTGCAGGGCGAAAGTCTCGGCCCGGCCTTTACCTTCATGCAAGGCTACGAGAGCTTCTGGGCCTACATCCCCCACTTCGTTCACTCGCCCTTCTACGTCTACGCCTATGCTTTCGGGGACGGTCTCGTGAACGCGCTCTACGCCGTCTACGAAGAAGGCGACCCTGACTTCCAGGCGAAGTACTTCGAGATGCTGAAGGCTGGCGGGTCGAAGCACCACAAGGAACTGCTCGCGCCGTTCGGCCTCGATGCCTCCGATCCGAAATTCTGGGACAAGGGTTTGAGCATGATCTCGGGCCTGATCGACGAGCTTGAAGCGATGGAGAACTGACATGGCCGCCACACCTCCCGTTTGCGATTTCGGCTGGCAAGCGCCCGCCTTCACTCTTCCCGCGACCGATGGCAAGACCTACAGCCTTGCCGACATCTCGGGCGATAGCGGCACGCTGATCATGTTCATCTGCAATCACTGCCCCTATGTCCTCGCCGTCCTTGACAAGATGATCCGCGATGCCCGCGATCTGCAGGCGCTCGGCATCGGTGTCGCAGCGATTTGCTCGAATGACGCGACCACGCACCCGTCCGACAGTTTCGACAACATGAAGCGGATGGCGGAAGACAAAGGCTTCTCCTTCCCGTATCTCCACGACGAAGATCAGTCCGTCGCCCGCGCCTATGATGCGGTATGCACGCCGGACTTCTTCGGCTTCGATGCCAAGGGAGGGCTGCAGTATCGCGGCAGGCTCGACGCCTCTCGCGCCTCCCGAGCGCCCGCCGATCTGCGGCGCGATCTTTACGAGGCCATGAAGCAGATTGCGGAGACGGGGCAGGGCCCGCAGGATCAGATCCCGTCGATGGGCTGCTCGATCAAGTGGAAGGCCGCCTGAGTTACCGAAGATCCAGCCGTGTCGAGATCTTGCCGCTCAAGCTCTTGCAGTCGGTCGTGTCCGTGCGCGAGAACAGGCGGGGCCGCCGGCAAACTTCGCCCGTGATGACCGCCACCAGACGCCCGATCCTGCCCCATGCCTCCAGTTCGACGACCTGCAACCTGGGCGATGTCGGTGCATCCCGGCTGGTCCAGAGCGGACCGGCAAGGCCGCTTGGCGTGTAAAGGATTTCGATGGCAATCGGGGCATCGCCGTCCGCGTACTGGCCCCTGAACTGCGCGTCGATGCTCAGCACGTCCTTGCTGGTGAACGCTGCGACCGGGTGTCCTTGCAGGACCAATTCGGCAAGGTAGGGCTTCTGTTCCCACGTCGCAGTCGAGACGCTCTTGCCGCCCTGCTCGAATGTGATCGTGTGCCAGACCCGTTCCTCGCCATCAAGAAATGCCGTGATGCGACCCAACTCTTCCGCTCCGGCCAACGCCGGCAGCAACGCCAAAAGGGTGCCGATGGGCAGCAGGCGTCTCATGACGATTTCCGCGACAGGACCGAACATCCCACGAAGAAGAACGCCGCCGCGCAGACGATCGAGGGGCCGGCAGGCGTGTCGAATATCCAGGCCGCCCAGAGACCGAGGAGAGCCGAGAGCGCTCCTACGCCCGCCGCCGCCTGCGCCATGCGCTCGGGTGTCGAGGCAAGGGGCCGCGCGGCCGATGCCGGAATGATCAGCAATGCCGAGATCAGAAGCGCACCAACCACCTTGATCGCGACCGCGACCACGACCGCAAGCGCCAGCGTCAGCAACAGTTGCTCGCGGCGCGCATCAATCCCCGCCGCCAGCGCGAGGTCTTCGTTCAATGTCGATGACAAGAATGCGTCCCAGCGCCAAACGATGAGCGATATCACCAGGGCCGTGCCCCCCCATATCACCGCCAGGTCCCCGCGGCTGACGGCAAGTATGTCTCCGAACAGGAAGGCCTCGATGTCGATGCGCACCCCTTCAAGGAACGATACGGCGACAAGGCCGGCGGCAAGCGCCGAATAGGCGGCGACCGCAAGCGCGGCATCCGCCGATTGCGCTGCATCCCTCCACCCGACAAAGAGCGCCATCGCCATTGCCATCAGCAGCACACCGACGAAAACCGGCAGGCCGCTGGCCAAGGCCAGGGCGACACCAAGGATCGCTGCATGAGCCGTCGCATCCCCGAAGAATGCCATCCGTCTCCAGACAATGAAGCAGCCTAGCGGTGCGGCGGAAATTGCAACGCCCACACCGGCCAGCGCCGCCCGAACCAGGAAACCGTCCAACAGGCTCATCCGTGATCGTGCCCGGCGTGGTCATGCGCGTGATCGTGCTCGTGCCGGTACAGAGCCAGCGCACCTTTCGTGCCGGTCCCGAAGAGCGCGCGATATTCGGGTGCGCCGGCGACATGTTCGGGCGTTCCGTGGCAGCAGACATGGCCGTTGAGGCAGATCACCCGATCGCTTGCCGCCATGACCACATGAAGTTCGTGGCTCACCATCATCACAGCGCATCCCAGTACCTGCCGTACCTCGGCGATCATCGTGTAGAACTCCGCCGATCCGGGCTGATCCAGACCTTGCGTCGGTTCGTCGAGCAGGAGCAGGTCGGGTTTGCCGACCAGGGCGCGCGCCAGCAGCACACGCTGCAACTGGCCTCCCGACAGATCGGTGATCTGCCTGTCCGTCAGGGCTTCAGCCCCCGTTCGTGTCAATGCGGCTTCGGCCTCTTGCCGTCCAATCTTCTTAGGCAAATCAAGAAACCGCCCTACAGTCATGGGAAGCGTCCGGTCGATGGCAAGTTTCTGCGGGACGTAACCGATTCTCAGACCTGGTCTCTTGGTGATCCGTCCGGCCACGGGCTTCACCGCGCCCAGGATCGCGCGCAGAAGCGTCGTCTTTCCCGATCCGTTTGGGCCGACCACCGTCACGATCTCGCCTGGTGCGATCTTCAGGTCGACCCCGTGCAGAACGGTGTCGCCGCCGTGGCGCAGGTCTATCCCCGCCATTTTCACCAGGGCGGTCATGTCTCGCCCCTGCAATTCGGACAGACGCCGACAGCCTCGACCACCGCGCGCTCGATCTTGAAGCCCGTCGTTTCGGCGACCTTGCCCAGGCGTCCGCTTGCGGCGTCCGATTGCGCCTCGGCCACCGCGTCGCAGATACGGCAGAGCAGAAATGACGGGTCATGCTCGATGCCCGGATGCGCACAGGCGACGAACGCGTTCAACCGTTCGATCCGGTGGGCAAATCCATGCTTCACCAGGAAATCCAGCGCGCGATAAGCAACGGGAGGCTGGGCCGCAAAGCCGTTCTTCGCCAGGATCTCCAGGATGTCGTAGGCCCCCAGCGCCCGGTGCTCGCCAAGCAGTATCTCCAGAACGCGCCGCCGTGCAGGGGTAAGCTGCAGTCCCGCTGTACGGCAATAGTTGTCTGCCGCCTCGACGGAGGTCGAGATGCAGTCCGCGTGATTGTGATGCTCGAAACCGATCATTCGCTGTTGATATGTTATACTATAACGATTAGCAAGGCCCGAGCATTGTTCAGGAGCTTGCCGTCATGCGCCATATCCTCGCTTTCATTGCCGCCTCCCTTGCTGCGCCCTCGACTGCGGATGCGCCGAAAGTTGCCGCCGATATCCTGCCTGTTCACAGCCTCGTGGCGCGTGTGATGGAGGGCGTGGGAGCGCCCGAGCTCATCTTGCCCCCTGGCGCAGACCCGCACGGCTATTCGATGCGCCCGTCCGAAGCTGCGGCACTTGAAGAGTCCGACGCCGTGTTCTGGATCGGTCCCGCCTTGACCCCGTGGCTGGAGAAGCCGCTGAGTGTTCTGTCCGGGAAAGCCGAAAGGGTCGCGCTTCTCGACGCGCCAGGAACTGTGTTGCGCGAGGTGTCCGAAGATGGCGACGCGCTCCAGGACGAGCATGGCGACGCGGATCACGACGAACATGACCACGGCCCCATTGATTCCCATGCCTGGCTCGACCCTGTAAATGCCCGAACCTGGATTGCGATCATCGCAGATACACTGTCGTCCATCGACCCCGAGAACGGAGATGCCTACCGGGCGAATAGCGCCGATGCCCAGGCCGAACTTGATGAGTTGGTCGGGGCGATGACCCATTCGCTTGCCCCCTCGAAAGGCCAACGCTTCGCTGTCTACCACGACGCCTATGGGTATCTTCAGGCGCGTTTCGGATTGGAGGATGCCCTGTCCCTGCTGTCTCACGAGGCCGAAAGGCCATCGCCTGCGCGAATCGGTCAACTACGTGAAATCGTGAACAAAGAGGGCATCGAGAGGGTTTTCGTTGAACCAAACGTCAACGTCGGACTTCTCGAGGCCGTCATCGAGGGCGCTCCGGTAACGATATGCCAGATAGACCCGATTGGCGTGAGTATCGCCGCAGGGCCCAGTCTTTATTGGCAGATGATGACTGATCTCGCGGAAACAATCGGTTCTTGCGGCAACCCCTGAACCCGCGCGGGCACCATTTTCTCCTCATATCGGTCGAGACAACTCGACCCCCAATTGACTCATGGCAAGCGATTTTGCCACAGTTTTGCCACAAACTGCCTGGGGGTAGGGGTACTAGTGATGTCATTGCCGCGTTTGACGGTGCTGCCGCAGCCAGTGCGCGCAGAGCCGTTGGCTTCGCGTATTTCGATGCCTCAACCGGTCGTTGCGCCGGTTGAGATTTCTTCCGTTGCGCGCATGGTGCAGGGTGGCCGGTGGCGTACCGAAGCCATGCGCAGCTACGATCGTCCGGTTCTGATCTGGTTCACACGCGGTCAGGGGCGGCTGACCGTTGCCGGTCGCAGCAGCGGGTACGGCCCGCACAATCTCGTCTTTCTGCCGAAACAGACCATGCACGGGTTCACGACGATGGGCCCGGTGCTCGGGTCGGTGGTGTTTCTTCAGGACGATCCCAACTACGACTGGCCAGTTGAGCCGATCCATCACCGTATCCACGAGTCGCAGCAACAGCGCGAGCTGACCGGAATGATCGAGGCGATGCAGCGCGAGATGGCAACGGGCGATGAGAACACCAACCGCGCGCTCGCCTATCACGCGGGTCTTTTGTCGGTCTGGCTTGCCCGGACCACCGAGGCCTACGCCCGGCTTCCCAATCAATCCCCCGCTACCCGTCTCGATACTGCGGCGCACAGGCTGGCCGAGGCCTTCACGGCCCTTGTCGAACGGGATTTCAGGAATCCCGCAGGCGTCCAGCATTATGCCAGCCTTCTGGGTGTTACGCCCACACATCTCAGCCGCGTGTGCCGGAAAGTGGCTGGCCGCCCAGCTCTCGACATCCTGACTGATCGCCGGCACTTCGAGGCGCGCAGACTGTTGCGAGACACGAACATTCAGATTGCCGAGATTTCGCGCCAGTGCGGTTACGCCTCGGCAGCCTATTTCACGCGCGCGTTCCGCTCGCGCAGTGGTCAGAGTCCCTCGGAGTTCAGAAACGGCGGCTAATGCCCGGCCAACGTCGTTTTTGGGCCGGCGAACTGTCGCTTTTATCCACTTTTTGCCGGAAGCCACCGTTGACCCTCGGACGGTGACATGAAGATATGGGACCGGATGACGGTGCGCCAAAACGACAACGGCCAATACAAGCGCCGCAGGACATGTGTCACAGGGAGTTGAGAACATGAGCACGAATGTTGAGACGCGGATTCACCCCGCGGCGCAAATGCACGCCGATGAGTATCGCGAAGGCAAGATCAGCCGTCGCGAGTTCCTGACCCGCGCGACCGCACTCGGCGTCGCCGCGACCACCGCCTACGGCATGATCGGAGCGAAACCTGCGCGCGCCGAAGCACATGCCCAAACAGGTGGCACGCTTCGCATCCAGACACTTGTGAAAGCGATGAAGGAACCACGCGCCTATGACTGGTCCGAGGTCGGAAACCAATCGCGCGGCATCATCGAATATCTCGTCGAATACAACGCGGACGGCACTTTCCGGGGCATGCTGCTCGAAGACTGGACCGTGAACGACGACGCGACCGAGTATGTTCTGAACCTCCGCAAGGGTGTAAAGTGGCACGACGGGACCGACTTCACCGCCGCCGATGTGGTGCGCAACATAGAAGGCTGGTGCGACTCGACCGTTGAAACCAACTCGATGTCCGCGCGAATGACCGCGCTCCAGGAAGACGGCAAGGCACGCGCAGGCGCGATTACGGCCACGGACGACCACACAGTTGTCCTGCAACTCAGCCAGCCTGATATCGCGATCATCGCGAACCTGTCCGACTATCCGGCGGCAATCGCGCACGCCGATCACGACCACGAAGCGCCCTACGACACATGGATCGGCACCGGGCCCTACAAGGGTGTCACGCTGGAGGTCGGTGTCCAGTGCATCATGGAGCGCGCCGATCAGCCCTGGTGGGGAACCGAGATTTTCGGCGGCCCGTACCTCGACCGGATCGAGATGATCGACTTCGGCAACGACCCGGCCGCCTGGGTCGCCGCCGCCGAAGCCGAGGAAGTGGACCTCTTCTACGAAACCGTCGGCGACTTCATCGACATCATGGACTCGATCGGCTGGAGCAAGACCGAGGCGGTTACCGCCGCGACGCTGGTTTTCCGCCCCAACCAGGTGGCCGAGATGGATGGCAAGGTTGTCTACGGCGATGCCCGCACACGGCGCGCGCTAGCGATGGCGGTCGACAACAGCATCTGCCTCGAACTTGGCTACTCCAACCGCGGAACGCTTGCCGAGAACCATCACGTCTGCCCGATCCATCCCGCCTATGCCGACATTGGCGCGCCGGTCTATGACCCGGCGGGCGCGAAGGCGCTGATGGAAGAGGCTGGCATGGGCGATTTCGAGCACGAACTGATCACCGTCGACGACGACTTCGAGCGCAACACCGGCGACGCCGTCGCTGCCCAGCTTCGAGACGCCGGAATTCCCGTCAAGCGGACCGTATTGCCTGGGGCCACGTTCTGGAACGACTGGACGAAGTACCCGTTCTCGGCCACCACATGGAACCACCGCCCGTTGGAGGTGCAGGTGCTGTCGCTCGCCTATCGCACCGGTGAAGCCTGGAACGAGAGCGCCTTCTCGAACGCCGAGTTCGATGGCCTGATCAACGAAGCTCTCGCCATCGCCGACGCCGACAAGCGCAGCGAGGTCATGGCGAAGGTCGAACAGATCATGCGGGACGAGGGCGTTATCATCCAGCCCTACTGGCGGTCGCTCTACAACCACAACCGCGGTGACGTGGTCGGAGCTGCCAAGCACCCGGCGCACGAGTTCCACTTCTACAAGTTCGGGTTCGCTGCCTGAGCTTGCTCATCGCGGGCCGCGTCCATCGCGGCCCGCATGACTTGACGCGAATGGAGGGTTCATGGGCCTGTTCATCGCAAGGCGCCTCGGCGTCATGATCCTGACGGCACTGTGCCTGACCTTCGTGATCTTCTCCCTCACGAACCTTTACCCGAACCTCGAGAAGCTTGCGAAGACCCAGGGCAACGTCCGCATGACCGACGAACAGGTTGCCACCTGGATCGAGCGGAACGGCTTCGGAGAACCCGTTCTCCTCCGCTATGGCCAATGGCTGGGGATCGCTCCGGGTTGGACCTATACCGACGAGGACGGCACCGTTCGCGGGCGCTGTATCAATCGCGACAACACATCAGAGACCGCGCCCCGCTTCTGCGGCGTTCTTCAGGGTGACTGGGGCCATAGCACCGTCTTCCGGGATGACGTTTCCTCGATCACGGCCACGCGGCTTGCCCTGACAGGCAAGCTGATGTTCTGGGTCATGGTGCTCATGGTCCCCTCGGCCCTCTTGATCGGCGTGCTTGCGGGGATGAAAGAGGGGTCCAGGCTCGACCGCTCGCTCTCGACCTTCTCGATCGCTTCGACAGCGACGCCCGAGTACGTCTCGGGCGTCATTTTCATAACCTTGCTGGCGTCTTCGGCGGGATGGAAAATCTTCAAGGGCACGGCGACAAGTGCTGCCGACAACGCGACATTCGAGAACTTCTTTCTCCCGGTCCTGACCATCGCGCTCTATGGCATGGGCTATATCGCCCGGATGACGCGGGCGAGCATGACCGAGGTGATGACGGCCCAGTACATACGTACGGCGCGTCTCAAGGGTGTCAGCTTTCGCAACATCGTTCTGAAGCATGCGCTTCGGAACGCGCTGATCGCACCCTTCACGGTCATAATGCTCCAGTTCCCCTGGCTCCTGAACGGCGTGGTGATCGTCGAGACGCTCTTCAACTACAAGGGCTTCGGCTGGACGCTGGTACAAGCGGCGGGCAACAACGATATCGAACTGCTACTCGCCTGCTCGGTCGTCGCCGTCTTTGTCGTCCTGGTGACGCAACTGATTTCCGATATCGGGTATGTGTTCCTGAACCCCCGCATCCGGATCGCGTGAGGAGATAGGACGTGGAGCAACTCACCTGGACCGGCAATCTTTCCTTCCTGAACCCGATCTTCCTGGGTCTCTGGACGCTTCTCGGCGTTGCGGTGATGGCCCAGATTGTCACCAGTTTCTTCGGCACCGAGGTCGATGTAGCCGGTGACGAACTCGTGGTTAGGAAAACACCCAACGCGATGGCAGACAAGGTCGTGGTGTGGACGTTTTTCGCGTCGTTGGCAGTATCCTTCGCCTATCTCGTCGGTGGCATTCTGATGCCGGGGATCGAGGCGAAAGGTATCATTGGCACCATCTGTACCCGGCTCCTGCCTGTGTGGATCGCGCTCGCCGCCGTCTTCGCACTATCGGTCGCGTTCAAGCGCAGGCTTGGTCTCTACGGCAAGCTGTTCGACAGCAAGATCGGGATGATCGGTTTCGCAATCGTAATGTTCTGGGTCTTTACGGCCGTCTTCGGCGCAATGGACCTCGTTGTGACCCACGATCCCCTGTCGCAACTCTCGGGTATGAAGAACAAGGTTCCCGGCACGCCACTACCAGATGGCGGTGACACCTATCCCTACTACCTTCTCGGCGGCGACAACCTCGCTCGCGACGTCTTCAGCCGCGTGGTCAAAGGCTCGTGGGAGGTCATCAAGGTTGCGCCGTTCGCGACGCTCTTCGCCTTCATGGTGGGGATAACGCTTGGACTTCCGGCCGCCTACTTCGGCGGCAAACTGGATACTTTCCTCACGTTCCTCGCGAACCTCATTCTCGCCTTTCCCGTGATCCTGCTCTTCTATCTTCTGGTCACGCCCGAGATCGTCCTGACCGGAATACCGGTCTACATGGCGGCGGTCCTGTTTATTTTCCCGATCGTCTTCACTGTCATCCTGATCAACAGCCGGTTCTACGTGCAACCAGGCAAGCGGAACCTTTATCTCGCCATCACGCTCGTTTTCGGCCTTTGGCTGTATTCCGGAATCGCCTGGAACGCCGACCCGCTTGGCATCATCGAGTTTCCTCCGAATCTGCTGGTCGTCTTCGTCAGCGTCGTATTCGTCAACTCGCCCACCGTATTCCGCATCGTCCGGGGCCTCGCACTCGACATCAAGACGCGCGACTACGTGGCCGCCGGACAGACCCGCGGCGAAGGTGCATGGTACATCATGCTCTGGGAAATCCTGCCAAATGCGCGCGGACCGCTCATCGTCGATTTCTGCCTTAGGATCGGCTACACCACCATCCTGCTCGGAACTCTCGGCTTCTTCGGTCTCGGCCTCAGCCCCGAGTCCCCCGACTGGGGTTCGACGATCAACGACGGCCGCAAGCTCCTCTCGATCTATCCGCACGCCGCGCTGGTTCCGGCGCTTAGCCTGATGAGCCTCGTCCTCGGTCTCAATTTGCTTGCCGATGGCCTTCGCGAAGAAAGCCTGCGGGACTGATGGTTCATCATTGGCCCATAAATACTCCCGGGGGGTCCGGGGGAGCAACGCTCCCCCGGCGGATCGGCGCGACGCAGTCGCGGCGACACAAGGATAAAGCGCTATGACCAAATGGGACTACGACGGCCCGATCCTCGAAATCGACAAGCTTTCGATCAGCTTTTTCACCCGGCTCAGGGAAATCCCCGCCGTGATGGATTTCTCCTGCACGGTCCAGCCCGGTGAAGCGCTTGGCCTGGTGGGCGAGAGCGGGTGCGGCAAGTCCACCGTCGCACTTGGCGTGATGCAGGACCTCGGTGTTAACGGCCGGATCGTCGGCGGCACCATCAAGTTCAAGGGCCGCAACCTGAACCAGATGAGCCAGGAAGAGTTGCGCGGCATCCGCGGCAGTGAAATCGCGATGATCTACCAGGAGCCGATGGCATCACTGAATCCGGCCATGCGGATCGGCAGACAACTCATGGAAGTGCCGATGATCCACGAGGGCGTCGATGAGAAAGAGGCCTGGAAGCGCGCGCTCGAAGTGGTGTCCGACGTCCGATTGCCCGACCCCGAGCGGATGCTGAACAGCTTCCCGCACCAGTTGTCCGGCGGCCAGCAACAGCGCATCGTCATCGCGATGGCGCTGATGTCCAAGCCTTCGCTCCTGATCCTCGACGAACCCACAACCGCGCTCGACGTGACGGTTGAGGCCGCCGTGGTGGAACTGGTCAAGGACCTCGGCAAGAAATACGGCACGTCGATGCTCTTCATCAGCCACAACCTCGGGCTGGTGCTGGAAACCTGCGACCGCATCTGCGTGATGTACTCCGGCGAGGCTGTTGAGCGCGGCTCGATCGGGGATGTCTTCGACAAGATGCAACACCCTTACACGCAAGCGCTCTTCCGCTCGATCCCACTGCCCGGAGCCGACAAGAACGCGCGTCCGTTGGTGGCGATCCCCGGCAACTTCCCGCTTCCGCACGAGCGCCCGCCGGGCTGCAATTTCGGGCCGCGCTGCGACTATTTCCAGGCCGGTCGCTGCGACCAGGGCGACATAAGGATGGCGGACGTGCCCGGCGACGACCGCCACGCCACGCGGTGCCTGCGGTTCGAGGAGATCGACTGGAACGCCCCCATCCAGCTCGGGGTGCAGCACGACAAGACCGCGCCCGGCGACGTGGTGCTCAGGATGGAGAACCTCAAGAAGTACTACGAGGTTGCCGCCAACGCGCTCTTCGGCGGCGGCGAAAGAAAGGTAGTCAAGGCGAACGAAAGCCTGACCTTCGAGGCCCGCGAAAGCGAAACGCTCGCCATCGTGGGCGAGTCGGGCTGCGGAAAGTCGACCTTCGCCAAGGTTCTGATGGGGCTGGAGACTGCGACCGAGGGTCAAATACTGCTCGACAACCGGCCCATCGAACAGGTTCCGATCGAGGCGAGGGACACCAAAACCGTCTCGAATGTGCAGATGGTGTTTCAAAACCCGTTCGACACGCTGAACCCGTCGATGACAGTGGGGCGTCAGATCATCCGGGCGCTCGAAATCTTCGGGATCGGGGACAGCGAGACAGACCGCGAGCGGCGCATGCTCGAACTGCTCGATCTCGTGAAGCTGCCGCGCGAATTCGCGACCCGGATGCCGCGCCAGTTGTCAGGCGGCCAGAAGCAGCGCGTCGGGATCGCCCGCGCCTTTTCGGGAGGCGCCCGAATTGTGGTTGCGGACGAACCGGTGTCCGCGCTCGATGTCAGCGTGCAGGCCGCGGTCACCGAGCTCCTGATGGAGATCCAGCGCACCGAGAAGACGACGCTTCTCTTCATCAGTCACGACCTCTCGATCGTACGCTATCTCGCAGACCGCGTGATGGTCATGTATCTCGGTCATGTCGTCGAAATCGGCGATACCGAGGAGGTCTTTGCGCCGCCCTACCACCCCTATACCGAGGCGCTGCTTTCGGCGGTCCCGATTGCCGATACCAGCGTCGAGAAACAGCACATCGTACTGGAAGGCGATGTCCCCTCGGCGATGAACCCTCCTCCGGGCTGTCCGTTCCAGACCCGCTGCCGCTGGAAGGACCGTGTGCCGGACGGGCTTTGCGACAAGGAGGTGCCGCCAATGGTGACGCTCTCCGGCGGGCACCAGATCAAGTGCCACCTGTCCGAGGAGGTTCTGGCCGCGATGGAACCCGTCATTCGGATTGCAGCGGAATAGGTGCCTCGCGCAGTCAGAAGTCGACCGCGATCCCCTTGTTCTCCCAGTCGCCGTAGCGGACCGGCTCGGGCCCATCACGTCCGCCCAGTTCCACGGGACGCTCTGCCTGTTTCGCCGCCTTGCGCCGCGCTTCGGCCTCCGCCAGCGCGCGCTTGGCTTCCGGCGTGATGGGAGGTTTCTTGTCGCTCATGCGCCATTGGTATAACGCGGGTCAGGTTTCTTTCAAGGCAGGCGGATGAGTGAAGAGGGACGAAAGACACGGGCGCTCGCGATCGAGGCCATGACGGCGGTGACCGAAGGCGGCGCGACCCTGGGCGAGGTTCTGCCGCGACTGACCTCCGGTCTCTCTCCAGCCGAGGCCGCGCGCACGGGCCGCCTCGCGACCGAGGCGCTGCGTTTTGCCAACCGCGCCGATCGCGTGTTGGGGCCGCACCTCAGGCTGCGTCCTGAAGAGCCGGTGATGAACGCCCTCCGCCTCGCGATCTACGAGCTATTCGAGACCGGAGCCGCGCCGCATGGTGTTGTGGACGCCGCTGTGTCTCTGGTCGCTCGATCCAAGTCCGGACTGGTAAACGCCGTGCTCAGGAACATCCTCAGGCGGAACCTGGACTGGTCCGCGCTTCCGGCGCCGCAGACGCCCAAATGGCTTCGCAAGAGGCTGGTCTCGACCTGGGGCAAACCAGCAGTCGAGGCGATGGAGCGGGTCCAGGCGACGCGCCCGCCGACCGACCTGACGTGCCGCGCGCCCGCCGAGGCGGAAGCCTGGGCCGAGCGTATGGGCGCGACGCTCCTTCCGGGCGGCAGCCTCAGGCTCGCGCCGGGCGTACAGGTGACCGCTCTGCCTGGCTATGACGAAGGCGCATGGTGGGTGCAGGACGCCGGTGCCGCCGTTGCCGCGCGTGTCCTCGCGCCGAAACCGGGCGAGCGGGTGCTCGACCTCTGCGCCGCACCCGGCGGCAAGGCGATGCAACTTGCCTCCGCCGGAGCATCGGTGACGGCGCTCGACATCTCGGCGGACAGATTGGAAAGGCTCCGCGACAATCTCGCCCGAACATCGCTTTCGGCCGAGATCGTCGTTGCAGATGCCCTGGAATGGACGCCGCCTGCGCCATTCGATGCCATCCTGCTCGACGCGCCGTGTTCGGCCACCGGCACGCTCAGGCGGCATCCCGATCTCGGCCACGCGCGTGACGGGACCGGCATTGCCGCCATCACCGCGCTGCAAACCGCTCTGCTCGACCGCACCGCGGGTTGGCTCGCATCCGGTGGACGGCTCGTGTACTGCACCTGTTCGCTATTGCCGGAGGAGGGAGAGGAGCAGATCGACGCTTTTTTGGCACGGCATCCCGGCTTTGCCACAGAGGCACCCGTGTCCGACGATCCGGTGTGGAGCGCGCCCCAGGGGCTTCGCCTCCGCCCCGATCATTGGGAGGACCGCGGCGGCATTGATGGGTTTTTTGTCGCCTGCCTGAAAAATCACTCATGACAGTCACCGACTTAGCCGGTAACTTGGTCGCCAAGACCTGGGGAAACGGGCTTGATAAAGGGCAGGGCGGCTGTTGGCGGACAACGAAAGCTGGTCCACGAGGAAGAGGCGGTTTCTGAACCGCGCCCATGCGCGCGCGGCCAGGTTTTCGCGTGGCGCAACCGCGTTCACCTCGACACCGGAACCCAGGACCATCGGCAGTTTCGCGCGCGGCCGTCAGATCACCGGTGGCAACTTCCTCTTTTCCGGCTATCTCGTGCAGGCTCCTGGAACACCGATCTGGGACCTTCCGATGCCGGACGCCGGGTTCGAATCGGACCTGCACGGTTTCACATGGCTCGACGATCTGGTGGCCGTGAGCGATATCCATGCCGTCAAGCGCGCGCAGAACTGGACCCATGACTGGGTGCGCCGCTTCTCGGATGGACACGGGTTGGGCTGGACGCCGGACCTGACCGGGCGGCGGCTGATCCGCTGGATCAACCACGCCATTCTTCTTCTGAACGGACAGGACAGCGAGACCAGCAGCGCCTATTTTCGTTCCCTGTCGCAACAAACCGTGTACCTGTCGCGGCGCTGGAAAGCCTCGTCTTCCGGCTTGCCACGCTTCGAGACGCTGACCGGTCTGATCTATGCAGGTCTCGCACTCGAAGGCATGGATCGCCATGTCGGCACCGCCGTGCGGGCTTTGGCGCATGAGTGTACAAAGGAAATCGACTCGAACGGCGGCTTGTCGACACGCAATCCCGAGGAACTGCTCGAGGTCTTTACCCTCCTGAACTGGTCGGCCGACGCGCTCCGCGACGCGGGACGCATGCCGATCGAGCCGATAACGGATGCGATACGCGCCATCGCACCTGTGCTGCGTGCCCTCAGGCATGCCGATGGCGGTCTCGCGCGGTTCCACGGCGGCGGGCGCGGGATGGAGGGGCGGCTCGACCGCGCCCTGGCCACGGCCGGAGTGCGGACCGCTCCGAACCACGACCGGTACATGGGCTACGCGCGCATATCGCATGGCAGGACGACGATCATCGTCGATGCCGATGTCCCTCCCCGCAAGACCGCTTCAGCCAATGCCCATGCCTCGACACTTGCGATGGAAGTCACGTCTGGGCGGCGTCCGCTGATCGTCAATTGCGGCTCGGGCGCCACCTTCGGCAAGAGCTGGCGGCGTGCCGGGCGCGCGACGCCAAGCCATTCGACGCTTGGGATCGAGGGGTTTTCCTCGTCGCGCCTCGGCACGGTTGGCGAAGTCGATGAAAGCGAGGCCGAGTTTCTCGTCGACACGCCGAAGGAAGTGGGCTTCGAACGCGCCGAGGTCGAAGGCGGCACGCGCATGGTCGTCGGCCATGACGGTTATGTGGCGACGCACGGGCTGACCCATGTCCGGACGTTGCATATCGGCTTTGACGGACGTGAGCTGAAGGGCGAGGATGTCCTCATGACGCGGACGACGGCGGACGAGCGCAAGTTCGACCTTGTCTTCGACAAGTCCCGCCTCAAGGGCATTCCGTTTTCCATCAGGTTCCACCTGCACCCTGATGTCGATGCAACGCTCGACATGAACGGCACCGCGGTGTCGATGGTGCTGAAAAGCAGCGAGATCTGGGTGTTTCGCTGCCAGGGTCCGGTGGAAATCGACTTGGAATCCAGCGTCTACCTGGAAAAAACCCGCCTCAGCCCACGTGCGACCAAACAGGTGGTTCTATCCGGCGTGGCAGTAGAGTATGCCACGCGCGTCAGCTGGTCCCTTGCCAAGACACAGGACACGCCAACCGCGATCCGCGACTACAAGGACAAGGAAAAGGCCGAACTGGCGGTGGACTAAAGGGACCCGTTTACCATGACCGATCTGCAGCCGGTACGCCGTGCGCTTCTTTCCGTTTCCGACAAGACCGGGCTGGTGGATTTCGCCACATCCCTTGCCGCGCGCGGCATTGACCTCGTCTCGACCGGGGGCACGGCGAAGACGCTGCGTGATGCCGGGCTCAAGGTCCGGGACGTGGCCGATCTGACAGGTTTTCCAGAGATGATGGACGGACGTGTGAAGACGCTGCACCCGGCGGTGCATGGAGGGCTTCTCGCATTGCGGGACGACCAGGCGCATTTGGCGTCGATGGAGGCACACGGGATAGCACCGATCGACCTTCTGGTGGTCAACCTCTACCCGTTCGAGGCGACCGTCGCCCGTGGCGCCGACTATGCCACCGCGATCGAGAACATCGACATCGGTGGCCCGGCCATGATCCGCGCCGCCGCGAAAAACCACAGGTTCGTCAGCGTCGTGGTCGATGTCGAGGACTACGCTCCTCTCCTTGCCGAGCTTGACGCGAACGACGGGCAAACGACCTATGCCACCCGCCAGCGGCTTGCCTTGACGGCCTATGCCCGCACCGGCGCCTATGACGCGGCGGTATCTGCCTGGATGTCCGGCGCGCTGGGCGAGGCCGCGCCACGACGGCGTGCCTTCGCGGGGACGCTTGCCCAGACGCTCCGCTACGGCGAGAACCCGCACCAGGCGGCAGCGTTCTACAAGGACGGGCGTGACATTCCCGGCGTCGCGACTGCGGTACAGCACCAGGGCAAAGAGCTGTCCTACAACAATATCAACGACACCGACGCGGCGTTTCGGCTCGTGTCCGAGTTCGCTCCCGGAGATGGCCCCGCGGTGGCGATCATCAAGCACGCCAACCCGTGCGGCGTGGCGCGGGGCAACACCCTTGCCGAAGCTTTCTCGAAGGCCTTCGACTGTGACCGCACCAGCGCCTTCGGCGGTATCGTTGCGCTCAACGGTACCCTGGATGGCGACACCGCCCGCGCGATCTCGGAGATTTTCACCGAAGTCGTGATCGCGCCCGACGCCACCGACGAGGCAAGGGAGGTCTTTGCAGCCAAGAAGAACCTGCGCCTTCTCACAACTGGCGGCCTCCCCGATCCGGGGGCGACGCAACTGGCAGTTCGCCAGGTTTCGGGTGGTTGGCTGGTTCAGGACGATGATATCGGCCACATCACTGCGGGGGATCTCAAGGTCGTCACTCAGAAGGCCCCGACGGAGGATCAGGTTGCGGATCTGCTCTTTGCCTGGCGCGTGGCCAAGCACGTGAAGTCCAACGCGATCATCTATGCCAGGGGCGGCGCGACCGTCGGCATCGGCGCCGGCCAGATGAGCCGGGTCGACAGCTCCACCATCGCTGCGCTGAAGGCGCGTAGAATGGCCGAGGAGCTCGGCCTTTCCGAAAGCCCGGCGGTTGGATCGGTCGTTGCCTCCGACGCGTTCTTCCCCTTCCCCGACGGGCTACTGGCCGCCGCCGATGCGGGCGCGACAGCCGTTATCCAGCCGGGCGGTTCGATGCGGGATGACGCCGTGATCGACGCGGCGGACAAGGCCGGGCTTGCAATGGTGTTCACCGGCATGAGACATTTCCGCCATTGATGCGACCACTCGTCCCCCTCTGGTTCTCGGCATTTCTTGTCCTGATCCTCGACCAGTTCACCAAGCTGATCGTGCTCTATGTGCTCGACCTCAAGACGCGTGGCGGCATGCTGGTCCTCGACCCCTATCTGAACCTGCGCATGGCGTGGAACACCGGCATCAACTTCGGCATCCAGCTTGGCGACAAGTGGCTTCTCATCGTTCTGGCATTGGCCATCTGTACCTGGGTCATCTGGTGGATGAACCGCGACCGCCCGCGCCGGATCGTTCAGATTTCGGCTGGCATGGTCATCGGCGGGGCGATCGGCAATGTTTTCGACCGGCTGTTATACGGTGCGGTTGCCGATTTCCTTAACATGTCCTGTTGCGGTTTCGAGAATCCCTACTCGTTCAATGTGGCGGACATCTCGATCTTTATCGGGGCGGTCGGACTTATTCTCCTGACCAACGACGCCCCTCGGACAGGCGACTCGCCAGAACGGTCGGACTGACGTACAACGGGCGAAACGAGGAAACCGAATGCGACGCGCTATTTTTGTTCTGGGAGCCATTCTGTCGCTCTCCGCTTGTGGAGGAGGGGACAAGGAGCCGAATCTCCTGAACATCTCGCAACCCCGCTCCGAGGGGCCGGACGAGTTCTCTGTGCTTCCGACCAAGCCGCTCGAAATGCCCGAAAACTTCGCGGCATTGCCAAACCCGACCCCGGGCGGCAGCAACCGGACCGACCCGACACCCGAGGCGGACGTCGCCCAGGCGCTTGGCGGCAACACGGCTGTCCTGTCGCGGCGTTCGGGGGACGGCGCGCTTGTGGCCTATGCCGGACGCTATGGCGTCGATCCACGAATTCGGCCTTCGCTCGCGGCGGCGGATCTCGAGTTCCGGCGACAAAACGACGGACGGCTTCTTGAACGGCTCTTTAACGTCAATGTCTACTTCCGAGCCTACGAAACCATGTCGCTGGACCAGCACCGCGAGTTGAGACGCCTCCGCCGGGCGGGCATCCGCACTTCCGCCGCTCCGCCAGACCCCGCTCTCGAAGAGCAATAAGTCACATCCCCGCGAGGAGCGTCTTGAACCTGTTCTTCTCTGCGCCAATTTGTGAACGAACCGGATGAAAGGAGCCTCCATGCTTCGTCTTGCAGCGGCCTGCATGGCCGTTTTCGCAGCCGTTCCTCATGCCGTTCACGCCTCAGGCGTCACCAGTTTCGAGCTGGATAACGGAATGCAGGTTGTCGTCGTCGAGAACCATCGCGCGCCCGTGGTCATGCACATGGTCTGGTACAAGGTCGGCGCCGCCGATGAACCGCCCGGCCAATCGGGCATCGCGCATTTTCTCGAGCACCTCATGTTCAAGGCGACCGACGAACTTGCGGCAGGCGAGTTGTCCACAACCGTGAACCGCAATGGCGGCAGCGACAATGCTTTCACAGCCGCCGACTACACGGGGTATTTCCAACGGATTGCGTCGGATCGGCTCGAACTGGTCATGTCGATGGAGGCAAGCCGCATGGACGGACTGCGGCTGGTGCCCGAGGATATCGGCACCGAGCGCGACGTCGTGATCGAGGAACGCAACCAGCGGATCGAGAACGAACCCGGCGCGCTCTTCAACGAGCAGATGCGCGCGGCGCAGTACCTGAACCACCCTTATGCCATCCCGATCATCGGCTGGCGGCACGAGGCGCATTCCCTGACGCTCGAAGATGCCAACGCGTTCTACAAGGCCCATTATGGCCCGAACAACGCCATTCTTGTCGTCGCTGGCGACACGGACCCCGACGAGGTCCGGGCGCTGGCCGAGAAACACTACGGAGTCATCCCGCCGAACCCCGCCATCGCACCACGCGACCGTGTCGAGGAACCACCGCAGCTTGCCGAACGCCGGCTCGACTACTCCGATCCGCGTATCGGAAACGACTACGTGATCCGCACCTACCTGGCGCCCGAGCGCGATCCCGGTGCGCAGCAGGAAGCCGCGGCGCTGACGCTTCTGGCCGAAGTGCTTGGCGGGTCGTCGACCACATCCGTTCTGGCCCGGAAGCTGCAATTCGAGAAACAGGCCTCGGTCTACTCCTCTGCCTGGTACTCGGGGCAGTCATTGGACGACACGACTTTCGGTCTCATCAACGTACCCGTACCCGGCACGTCGCTGGATGATGCGGAAGCAGCACTTGACCAGGCGATAGGCGAATTTATCGAGGAAGGCGTCGATTCAGAGGAACTCGCACGGATCAAGACACAGATCAGGGCCTCGGAAATCTATGCACTGGATGACATTCAGGGCCTCGCCAACCGCTACGGCGCTGGTCTGACCTCCGGTTTGACGATCGAGGATATCGAATCTTGGTCCGATATCCTTCAGGCGGTCACGGAAGACGACATCATCGCGGCCGCGCAAAAGATATTCGACCGCAGGAAGGCCGTCACCGGCTTTGTCCGCAAATCCGAGGAGGTGACGCAATGATCCACCTCGTTCTTTCGCTCGTGTTCGTCCTTGGCCTATCCGCTCCGCTTCGGGCTGCGGTCGAGATCCAGGAAGTGACTTCGCCCGGAGGTATCACCGCCTGGCTGGTCGAGGAACACGCGGTGCCTTTCACCGCGCTCGAGATCCGCTTTCGCGGCGGCGGTTCGCTCGACAGGCCTGGCAAACGCGGGGCGATCAGCCTGATGAGCGCGACCATCGAGGAAGGTGCGGGCGAGTTGGACGCACAGGGTTTCGCGGCGGCACGCGACGCGCTTGCGGCCTCGTTCCGGTTCGATGCCTCGCGCGATGCGTTTTCGGTCTCGGCGCGTTTCCTGACCGAAAACCGTGACGAGGCGATGGCGCTTCTCCGTTCGGCACTGGTCGAACCGCGTTTCGATCAGTCGGCTGTCGACCGCGTGCGCGAACAGATCCTGTCGAACCTGCGCAGCGACCAGAACGATCCCAACACCATCGCGGGAAACAGGCTGAACGCACTTGCCTATGGCAATCACCCCTATGCAACCAGCATGGATGGCACCATCGA
>JAJDOD010000099.1 GCA_022340315.1 Silicimonas sp.
GCGCGCTGGTTCGCGCCGATGGCATAAAGGTAGCGGCCGATGGGCGTGTATTCGAGCACGACCCACATCACGATGGTGATGGCCAGGAGATAGAAGCCGGTGATCGGGAGCCCGAACACGAAGGTCGTCGAAAGCCCGTAAAACCCGTCCGGCAGAACGCCGACCATCTGTCGCCCGCCCGTATGCCAGAGCGCCAGCGCATAAAGCACGGTCCCCGTTCCAAGCGTCGCGATGAAGCTGTCGATCTTGGCAACCTCGACCAGCAACCCGTTCAGAAAGCCGGTGAACGCGCCAAGCATGAGGACCGTCATGACCGCGATGGGCCACGGGAATCCGAGCAGGGTCTGCAAGCTGATGGCGAGGATGTGCCACAGGACGATGCCATACCCGACGGTCAGGTCGATCCGCCCGGCCGCCATCGGGATCATCGCACCAAGCGACAGCAGCGCGATGATCGCTTTGTCGCTGATGATGGCGCGCAGGTTGAGCATCGTCGGAAAGGTGTTCGGCAGCAGGACCGAAAAAAGCCCGATCAGCAGAAACGTCAGAATGACGAGACCGTAGACCGGCAGGAACCGCATCAACCGCTTGCCGAAGGTGAGGCCTTTCAAATCCGCCTTGGTCGGCTCAAGTGCGCTGCTCTCAAGCGATTGCATGGGCCGCGTCCTTTCGGTCTTGCATGTTGCCAGCACTGGCCGACTGGATCAGGTTTTCGGTGGTAAGCCGCGTGCCGCGCAGTTCATCGACAATCGCGCCCTGGCTGAACACGATGGCGCGGTGACAGATCGTGGCGATCTCTTCGAAGTCCGTGGAGACGACGAGAATACCGACCCCGTCGGCCAGTGCGCGGTTCAGGAGCGTGTAGATTTCCGATTTTGCGCCAACGTCCACGCCCGCCGTCGGATCCTCGCAGAGGAGAAGCCGCCGCTTCGTCGCAAGCCAGCGTCCGATGACGACCTTCTGCTGGTTGCCGCCGGACAGGGCCTCGATGGCAAGGCTCGGGTCATTCGGCGACAGGCCCAACTCGGCCCCGATGATCGCGGCCTGATCGGCCTCGGTTCGCGGCGACAGCACATCGAAGAGCTTCCGCCCGATCCCCTCGGGATTCAGAAAGGTGTTTTCGCGAATGCTCAACGTCATCGCGACCGACTCTTCGGTGCGATCCTTGGCCACGAGTCCGATGCCCGCTGCCAGGGCTTTCTGCGGGGTCGAAAGATCGGGCGTCGCGCCTTCGAGGCTTACCCGCCCTTCGTACGGCACGAGGCCGAACAAGGCCCGGCTGATCGCCTCGTGCCCCGCACCGCGCAACCCGACGAGGCCGACAATCTCGTTCTGCCGGAGCGAAATATCCAGCGGCCCGACCGCGCCGACCGCAAAGTTCTTCAACTCCAGAACCGGCGCCCCCGGTTCGTCCGAAGCCTTCACCGTCTCGCGTGTCTTGCGGCCGACGATTTTCTGAACCAGTTCCTCGGGCGTCGTATGTTCGATACTGCGCACCCCGACCATCACACCGTCGCGCAGAACGGCGACCCGGTCGGCGATCCGGAAAATCTCGTCCAACCTGTGGCTGACATAGATCATCCCGACGCCGCGCTCTCTCAGCGGACGAATGGCCGCGAAAAGCCGCTCGACCTCGTCTGCCGGAAGCGAGGCTGTGGGTTCGTCGAGGACGAGAAACTCGCTGTCCACCGCAAGCGCGCGGGCGATGGCGACGAGCGACTTTTCGGTACGTGAGAGCGCCTCGACACGAGTCGTCGGGTCGAAATCGCAGTCGACCTTCTTCAAAGCCTCCGCTGCAAACCGCTCGACGTCGCCCCACTTGATGAGCCCGTTCTTCTTGGAGAAGCCGAGGGCCAACGCAATGTTCTCGGCCACGGTCATCCATTCGATCAGGCCGAGATCCTGGTGGATGAACGCCACCTTCTGGCGCTCGCCGAACCCTGCCGGACGATGCTGATAGGGTTCGCCATCGATCATGACGCTGCCCGCGTCCGGCTGATGAATGCCGCCGAGAACCTTGATCAATGTTGACTTGCCCGCGCCGTTCTCTCCGAGGAGCGCGACGATCTCACCGCGCCCCACGGACAGCGACACGTCCTTCAGCGCGTAGGTGCCGCCGAAGTGCTTGTCGATCCCGTCGAAGAACAGACCAGAGGTCAGGTTCTCCATGTTGCGCCCTCCCAGGTTCGGGCATTGAGTTACCCGTAACGTTACGCTAATGCTTGTGCGAAGACTGCCCACTGTCAAGCTTTAAGTTACCCGTAACGTAAACTGTCGAGAATGTCGGAAAAAGATAGCAAAACCAACAAAGTAAGCCTCTCCGAGGTAGCCCGCGCGGCAGGTGTGTCGAAGATGACGGCAAGCCGGGTTCTTCGCGAGGAAGGCGGCTACTCGGAAAAGACCCGCGCATTGGTCATGGAAAAGATCGACGAGCTCGGCTACCTGCCGAATCGGTTGGCGACCGTTTTCGCCGGCGACACGACCAGCACATTCGTCGGCGTGGCCATCCCGGACCTCGGAAACGAGGTCTTCGCACAGGTCCTGGAGGGTATCGACCGCAAGCTCGGCGCCTTCGGTCACCAGTCGGTCCTGGGCCTGACCCAGCACACGCTGAAGGAGGAGGAGGACTGGATCCGCACCGTCCTGTCCTGGCAACCCGCCGGGCTGATCCTCACCGGTCGCTACCACTCGCCGCGCGCCACCGAGATGATCAAGAACGCGGGCGTCCCGATCGTCGAGATCTGGGACCTCAACTCCTCGCCGCTCGACATGAGCGTCGGCATCAACCACTTCGACAGCGGCTTCGACATGGGCCGTTTTCTGGTTGGCCGCGGCTATGGCAAGATTGGATACGTCGGCACTTCGCACGACACGGCCAACGCCGCGACCACGCGGCTCGACGGCTTTTGCAAGGCGGTCGAGGGCGGCGGCGGAAAGGTCGTGAGGCAGCTTTGCCTGCACGATACGGCCACCTACTACACCGGCTACTACGGAACCGAACAATTGCTCGCGGGCAGCAGCCGGATCGAATGCATCTTCTACCAAAATGACACCATGGCCTTCGGAGGGATGCAGTACGTCGCGTCCAAGGGCATGAGCGTCCCCGCCGACATCGGCATCGCGGGTTGGGGCGACCTTCCGATCGCTTCGGTACTGCAACGGCGACTTACCTCGATGCATGTTCCCCACCTGAAACTTGGACAAGCCGCCGCCGAAATGATGCTGGCGCGGCTGTCAAATGAACCGGTCGAACCGTGCCGGGACATCGGGTTCAACCTGATCCCCGGCTCAACCGTGAAAAGCGCAGAGCGGACCTAGCTCGTCCCGCCCACAACAAGGCGCGGCGCGATCTCGACGCGGTCCGGCGCGGTTTCCTCTGCAAAGAGCGTGTCGAGCAGCCCGGCGACAGCCTCGCCAATCCGACGCGCACCGACATCGACCGTCGTGATCCGAGGCTCGGACACGCTCGCCACCTCGAAGTGACCGAAGCCGGTGATCGCGATATCGTCCGGGACCCGCAGCCCCATCCGGCGACAGGCGCTCAACACCCCGAAAGCGACCGGATCCGAAACGCAGACCAGCGCGTCGAACTCCCGCACAGCCGCGCCCATCGCCTCGATCCGCGCCGCGCCGTGGCGCATCGACACCGGCGCCGAACCCGCATCGATAAACGTCACCTCCGGCAACCCGAGCCGCCGCGCCGCCGCCACCGCGCCCGCGCGCCGCTCTGCGCCGCGGCTGTCGGCGCCTTCGGACGCGCCCACGAACGCCAGCTTGCGCCGCCCGGTCCCGGCGAGATGTTCGACGACAAGAGCGATCGCATCCTCGTTGGAAAACCCGACCGCGTGCCCCAGTGGGGCCTTCGGGAGATCCCACATCTCGATGACGGGAAGCCTGAGCGCCGACACCAGATCTCGCATGGCCGTCGTATGATGCCCGCCTGTCAGCACCAGCGCCTCGGGGTTGCGCGCAAGAAGCTGGCGCACCAGCTCTTCTTCCTTCTCGACCCGATAGTTCGTCGCACCGAGCAAGAGCTGCATGCCGCTCCCTTCCATCTCGACCGACAGCCCGCGATAGGTTTCGGCGAAGTTGGCGTTGTTGATCGACGGCAGCGTCACCGCGACGAAGCCGCTCTTCTGCGTTCGAAACGCCGTGGCCGTGCTGTCGTAGACATAGCCGAGCTTGTCGGCCGCCCGCCGAATGCGCCTGCGCGTTTCCTCGCTGACGGAGCGGTCGTCCTTGAACGCGCGGCTGACCGTCATCGGCGACACGCCGACCACCTCGGCGACGTCGCGCATCGTGACGCGCGGCTTAGCCACGGAACTCGTGCCGTTCGGTCACATGGTGATGAATTCGGCCCTCGAAGTACTGCGCTGTGATTTCTCCCGTCACGTCTCTCGATTGATGCCGCGCCGGGCTGTCGAGTGCCGACGCCATGGCGTCGCGATCCGGATAGCTGATCGCAAGAATGAGCGGATACTCGGGCGCACCTTCGTCGCGTTCCTCGCCGAACATGACCCGGACGTCCGAGTTTCCGGGAAACTGGGTCCAAAGCGGCACGAGACGCTCCAGAACGGCGGCGCGGAAGGCTGGGATGTCTTCCGCCGCGACAGTGCCTTCGAATACTGCAAACCGTGTAATCATACCGCGATCTCCTCTTTCGCTCCGTTGAAGAATTCCATGACCGCCGCCTGATCCTCGCCCCCGAGCCCGGCAGCGGTCAGCATCCGGTGAATCTCGGCGCAGAGCGCCGTCATCGGCATCGACGTTCCGGTCGACCGGGCCAGGTCGTTCACCGCGTTCAGGTCCTTGACCATGTTGTCGATCCGCCCGGTCCGCCGATAGTCCTTGGTCGCAAACCGCGGCAGATACTCCTGCAACAGCGAGCTGTCGGCGCGTCCGCCCTTCAGGGCTTGCGGAATTTTCGCGGCGTCAACGCCTGCATCGAGCGCAAGCTGCGTCGCCTCGGCGACCGCGAGGAAACCGAGGCCGCAGAGCACCTGATTGATCAATTTGGTCGTCTGCCCCGCCCCGGACGGCCCCATGTGGGTATAGTTCGACGCCACATGACGTAGCACGCGGTGCGCGCGCTCGACATCTTCGGCTTTCCCGCCCGCCATCAACGTCAGCTCACCGACCAGCGCCTTCGGCGCGCCGCCCGAGAGCGGGCTGTCGACCCAGGCCAGGCCGCGCTCCTCCGCCATGTTTGCAAACTTGCGCGTCGCGTCCGGCTCGATGGACGACATGTCGATGATGAGGGTGCCCTTGGCGGCGCCATCGGCGATGCCGTCCTTTCCGAAGGCCGCAATCCCGACGATGCGCGCAGCGTTCAGCGAGGTAATGACGAAGTCGTTGCCCGTGGCGGCCTCTGCGGCGCTGCCCGCCGCCACGGCGCCCTTCTCGACAAGACCCTTCACCTTGTCGGGGTCGAGGTCGAAGACGGTCAACGCGTTTCCCGTTTCCAGAAGGCGCGAACCGATGGCCCCGCCCATGGCCCCGGCACCGACAAGCCCGATGCGCTCGCTCATATCATCGACTCCCTCACATAGCCTTCGGATTGTGACACGACGTGCTCGTAGGGTC
>JAJDOD010000105.1 GCA_022340315.1 Silicimonas sp.
GCAGATGCCCCAGTCCGCGCCGATCGAAAGTCTCGAATGCCTCGTAACCGCTGAAGAGGCGTTTCCGGCCCTTGAAAAGCTGTTTCTGTCTGCCGATCGGGAAATCCGCGCCGGGTTTCGAATATTTGATTTGAGAACAAGGCTGGTCAGTGACGAGGCTCGCGCGGTCGGAGACACGTGGTTCGATCTCCTCAGGAACACTCTGGATCGGGGTGTTGCCGTTGCGATCAGGGTTTCGGATTTCGATCCGATCGTCGGGACCAGATATCATCGCAAGAGTTGGCGCACGGCGCAGCAATTGACCGCTGTCGAAGAACTTTCGCCCCGCGGCCAGCTCGATTTCCGGATTTCCCTGCATCCTGCCAGGGCCGGTCTGTTCCCGAGACTGTTTCTGTGGAAGATGGTGCGTGACCGCTTGCGCGGCGTGGACGTCGATGACTACACGCCGGGATTGAAGAACCAGTCGCCAAAGAGCCTGTTCGAGCTGTCGCCGGTAACACATCATCAGAAACTCGCCGTTTTCGACAGACGGGCGCTGTATATTGGCGGGCTCGATCTGGATGAACGCCGGTACGACAATCTGGATCATGATCAGCCCGCAAGCCAGACCTGGCAGGACGTACAGGTTGTCGTCCGCGGGAGTGTTGCAGAGGCGGCGCATGAGCATCTTGAGACGCTGGAAAGGTCGGTTTCCGGCAAGGCTGCGCCGCCGCCGCGCGCAGCGGGATTTCTCAGAACAATTTCGGCAAGACGTGGTTTCGCCCCTTTTCACATCTCGCCGAAAACACTTGTGAGCGAGATGGAGGACGCACATTTTCACGCAATTTCGCGGGCGAAGTCGCTGATCTACCTCGAAACCCAGTACTTCAGGCATCAACCGATCGCCGACGCGTTGGCGGATGCAGGGAAAGCGAACCCCGACCTGCAGCTGATCATGGTTTTGCCGGCTGCTCCCGAGGATGTCGCGTTCTCGAAGGCTGTCGGAAAAGATGCGAAAATGGGCGAGTATCTCCAGGCCGAAGCGATCTCGAAGGTAAGGTCGGCATTTGGACGCCGCGCATTGATCTGCGCTCCGGCGCAGCACAGGCGCGCCATGCAGACAGAAGATCGCAGCACCTTGAATGATGCGCCGATCATCTATGTGCACTCGAAGGTGTCGATTTTCGACGACACAGAAGCGATCGTATCATCGGCCAATCTGAACGGCCGCAGCCTGCGTTGGGATACCGAGGCCGGCGTGCACTTGACCCGCCCGGACCACGTGCGGCAAGTCACTCGCCGGATATGGTCACATTGGATGCCGGGATCGCCGCAGCCGTCTTCTGCGAGCGCTCGGGCAATCGCCGATTCCTGGCGGGAGACGATCGAGCACGATCGACACAGCGGCCCGTGCGCCCGGAGGTCCTACTTGCTGCCCTACGACGAGGCAGAAGCCGCCTCGCTCGGCGAGAATGTTCCCATCGTGCCCAACGAGCTTGTCTAGAGAGCACGCTTTCGAACCCTCTGAACCTGCCGCTGCTGGTCCGCGCGTGCGGGGGTTACGCCAGTGACGTGACGGACGTGAAGTCCCGAGCCAGGCGGATCATGTCCCGCTGCAGGGACGCGCCGGGTTTGAGCACCAGTGGCGGGATGCCTGCGAGAGCCGCCGGAATGCTGGTTGCCGCCTGCAACGCGGCGTCGACCGGTACGCCCACATGTTCCACGAGCGTGCGCACCGCCGTCGTGAGATCGAGATCGGCGCCGGCCAGTGTTCCGTCCTGCAAGGTCAGGATGCCATCCTTGCGCCGAATGCGCCGCCCTCCAAGCGTGAACTCGGTGCAATCGGTTCCGGCGACGGCCATTGCGTCGCTGACGAGGAATATGCGTCCGGGACCGGTCTTTGCCGCCCAGGCCGTTCGCATGGTTTCAGGATGAACATGCACCGCGTCCGCGATCAGGCCGGAGGAGACCGTGCCATCGGCAAGTGTTGCTCCCACCAGCCCGGGTTCGCGGTTGCCGAGCTGGCTCATGGCGTTGAAAAGATGTGTGACGCAGCGTGCGCCAGCGGCGAAGTACCGGCGGCACGTCTCGTAGCTGGCATCCGTGTGACCCAGCGAGACAAGCGCGCCGGCCGCTGCAAGCGCTCTGACCTGTGCTTCGGTGACGTTCTCGGGGGCGACGGTGACTTTCAGGACCGGCAGGGCCGCGGCCGCGGCCAGGAGTGCGTCGAGATCGTCCGGCTCCATCGGGCGAATGAGGTCCGGATCATGCGCGCCCTTGCGTTCAATTGACAGGTGCGGGCCTTCGAGGTGCAGTCCGGCGATCCCCGGTATCTCGGCGCGCCTTGCGTCGATTGCCGCCGCGATGGCGTCACGGGTCTTCTCGGCGGTGTCGGTGATCAGGGTCGGCAAGAGCGCGGCGACGCCAAGGCGCCGATGTGCTGATGCGATCCTGCGCAGGGTTTCGACGGAAGGATCGTCATTGAACATGATCCCGTCGCCGCCATTGACCTGGAGATCAACGTAGCCGGGGGCAAGGGTATCTCCACCGAGATCGACCTCATCGCCATGACGGGCCACATCCGCGTCCGGACCGAAGGCGGTCAGGATGCCGTTCTCGAAACGGACCGCGCTGCCGTCATGCAAGCGCGTTCCGTCGAATATCGCTCCGTTTCGGTATGTCGTGCCGATACTGGTCATACGGTTTCGGTAACCTTGTTGAGGTGGCGCGGTGCATCGGGGTTGATGCCCCGGCCTACGGCAACAGACTCGACCATGCCATAGAACGACACAATCGCGGCAATCGGGTCGGTCAGCCAGTGGCCGGTTCGCACATGCGGGAGAACCGTCGCCCGAGTTGCGCTGCTGGCCAGGGTGAAAACCCGAGCGCCTTTTTCAGCCAGGGCGTCTGCCGTCTGTGCCACGCTTTCTTCAGCGACATCACCCGCCGCGAACGCGATGACCGGGAAATCCCTACCGACGATGGAAACCGGACCGTGCAGGACTTCCGCGGATGAGTAGCTTTCGGCGTGGATGAGGCACGTTTCCTTGAACTTGAGCGCGGCCTCGTTGGAGATCGCCCAGGAAGGGCCGCGGCCCAGGGTGAAAATCGACGATCCGTCGATCGCGGCCGCCGCCTCGGACCAGTCGCAGCGGGTTGCGGCTTCGAGATGATCGGGCAGGGCGCGGATGGCCGCAACGAGTGCGTCGTCACGCTTCAACTCGGCAAGCAGCCACAAGCCCGCGACGAGTGAGGTCACGAAGGTCTTGGTCGCGGCGACGCTGAGCTCTGGCCCGGCATGGATTGGAAGTGTGGTATCTGCGATGCGCGAAAGCCGTGAAGTGTCGTTGTTGGTGATTGCCACCGTCATGGCGCCGCCCGCGCGCAGGCTTTCGGTCATGGCCACGATGTCCGGGCTCTGGCCCGACTGGGAGACTGAAATGCAAAGCGCGCCACGGGCTTCCAGATCGACGCCGTAGATGGACTTCACCGAGGGTCCGACGGATGCCATCGGCCGCCCCAGGATCAGTTCGCTTGTGTACTTGAGATATGTGCAAGCGTGATCCGATGAGCCCCTTGCGACCGAGAGCAGGAAACGCGGATCGACCGCGCGCGCCTTCTCGGCGGCCGTGACAATTGCTGTGCTTCCCTGAGTCAGGAGGCGGTCAACCGCGACCGGGATCTCAAGCACTTCCTCGCGCATGCGAGTGGTTTCGGTGGTCATGAGTATAACCTTTCTCTGATCAAAGACGCAGTTCCGCCACGAAATCGTAGGCGTCGCCGCGATAAAGCGAGCGGGTGAGTTCGGCGACCCGGCCACTTTCCAGGTACGAGATACGTTCGATGCTGAGCCCCGCAGCCCCTTCGACGACGCCAAGCAGGTCCGCCTCGCGTTCCCCGATGTTAATGGCCGAGATCCTTTGCACGGCACGGACCGGGCGACGGCCGTGGCGCGCAAGCACTTCGTAGAGCGACGTCTGGACCTCGAGCGGGTTCGGCAGGATGTCGAGCGGCATTGATGCGCGTTCAAGCGCCATTGGTCGCCCGCCCGCCTCGCGCAGGCGGTAGATGCGCGAGACTTCGTCGGTGTCGCCAAGGCCGAGCGCGCGGGCTTCTTCTTCCGTCGGTGCGAATACCCC
>JAJDOD010000164.1 GCA_022340315.1 Silicimonas sp.
TTGCGTCGCTTAGCTGCCGTTGGCACTGGCCGAACTGCGATCTCGGGCCGGAACGTCAGCTTTCGCTGAGAGCGGCCGATCGTCAGAATCCGGCGAACGACTGGTGTGCGGACAATGTCGCCGTTCGCTGTCGCGCGGCAACGAATGACAATTCGAGCAACCGGCCTGCGGACCCTGGGGTCATTCAATCCCCCGAGCGGTGAAGCTATGCGGAATATCCGCCTCCCATCATCCACGTCTTTTGGACGACTCCAGCGGCAAGGAGATCGAGAATTCCTCTCCAGCCTCTTTCGGCCGCACCAGAAGGAAGCCCAAGAGCACGAGGATCACCGCGCCCCAGGCGAGAAGGGGCATGCGTTCGTCAAGCAGGAGCATACCCCAGGCAATGCCCGCGAATATCTGGACGTAGGCGATCTGGCTGGCAAAGACAGCGCCAGCGCGGGCGACGATGTCGAGGGCAAGTGCGACGGCGAGGCTGGTTGCAAGACCGAAGCCGAGAACGATGGCGATCTTTTCGCGGTCCATCGCAATCGGGGTGACGGGCGAACCGGTGACCGATGCGACCATCCCGAGCAGAATTGCCGCAATACCGAGCATGAGGGCGGTGGCAGAAAAGGCATCGAGGTCCTTCGGTCGCCAGGCCATGAGAAGCGTATGTGCGGACAGGAGCAGCGGCAGCGCGAGTGCACCCATCAGCCAGATCGTGCTTTCGCCGCCCTGAAATGCGCCTTCGGCGAGGAGGACCACCCCGACCGCCAGAAGCCCCACGGCAAGACCCGAAAGCCGCCGCATACTCGGTTTCTCCAGCGCGATCAAAGCGGCGAGCGCAAAGACCATGAAGGTTCTCGCCCCGGCGATCATGGCGATCGTCGTCGCTTCCACCCTCTCGGCGACAATCACGAGCCAGAAATTGTACCCACAGCCGTATATCAGCGCCCAGGCGAGGCAAAATCCCAGATGCGAAAGCCTATATCGGGGGAAGCCGCTGCGGAGCGTCGTCACCGCGAGGCAGAAGACGACTCCAACGAGATTGCCCCAGATGACGAAATCGAGCGGGCCGATGCCCACTCCGGCGCCAAGTCGACCGAGCGCGGGTGCGCTGGAAAAGAGACAGCCCGCGACGAGGACCATGATCGTCCCCCAAAGCGTCCGAAGCCGAAGTTCGTTCGCGCGCTCCCGCTCGTAGATGACCTCCGTCATCGTTCCGAGGACCTTGCCCAGGCGCCCCAGCTCGTCCGGCCGCGAGGCCACGCGGGCGATTTCGAGGTCGGACGGCCGGAAGTCTCCGGCTTCGATGATCTCGGCCGCCCGGACCAGCTCTCCTACATCCTGGAGATACGAAAGCTCCCTGTCGCGCAGCCGCTTCTTCTGAAGCGTCGCATTCAACCTCGCCTTGAGGATGGTTAAATCGTAGGACTTGGGCAGAAAGTCCTCTGCCCCGAGGTCCAGGGCGCTGGCCACGCTGTCAACCTCGTCTTCGAGCGACGAGACGACGATGACAGGAATGTCTCGGGTGGCCTCGTCGGCCTTCAGGATCGTGAGGACTTCGAAGCCGTCCATGCCTGGCATCACAATGTCGAGAAAGACCGCGTCATAGCTCCGCTGGCGCACGAGATTGACCGCACTGGCACCGTCGAACGCCGTCTCGACGTCGTGCCCGAGGGTCGCGACCGTCTTCGCGAGCTTCGTCGCGCTCAGCCGGCTGTCGTCGACGACCAGTACCGCCGCCGCACCATCCTTCACTTCGGTTGCAGAAAGGTCTTCCACCCCAGCCCGTCGCCTCGTTCCGGACACAGAATTGGAGGAACCCTGTGCCGCGTGGTCATTCTAGCCACTACTTGTCCGGCAGCGCTATACGAAATGACGATACTGCGGTTTTGGCGGCAACTCACATCATGACGCACCGATCACGCGACAGGGTCGGAACGGAGTTTGTGGCCCAGCCCCGCATGGCACGGTTCTTAAGTTGCGTAACGCGAAAGTGTTCTGTTACGCTTTTGAATGCTGGAAAGAAGAATTTGACGTCCGAATGGGGGTGACATGCGACTAGTGCTGACGGGACTGCTTGCCGGATTATCGCTTTCGACATCGGCTGATGCTGCAGATCAGGTTGTAATCACAACGCTGGAATGGCCGCCCTACACGTCCGCAGAACTTCCCAAGGGAGGAGCGACGACGGAGGTCGTCCGTCAGGCCTTCTCGGCCGCGGGTCTGGATGTCGACGTGGCGACACTGCCGTGGAAGCGGGCCATCGCGATGGCAAAGGACGATGCCGCGGTCGCCGCCTACTTTCCCGGCTACCATTGCCGCCATGTTGACGGCTTCATCGCGTCCGATCCCATCGGGAACGGGCCGCTGGGATTTGCCGAGAACGTCAACGCGCGGATAAACTGGACCAGCGTCGATGAAATCGGGGAACAAAAACTCCGCGTCGGTACGGTTCTTGGCTACGCGAATACCGACGAGTTCGACGAGAAGGCCGGGACCGGATGGGTGCGCGCGATACCTGCGCCCGACGACGTGACCAATCTTCGGAAACTTGCGCGCCAGCGCATCGACCTCGCGGTCATCGACAAGCTCGTGCTGTCGTACCTTCTCGCTACCGAACCCACGCTCAAGCCTGATGTCGATTCGATCGCGTTCAACGAAAAGCCGCTTGAGGATAAGACGCTTTTTCTTTGCTTCAACGACGACGAGGCTGGCCGGCAGTTGCGAGACCAGTTTAACGAAGGGCTCACCATGATCGATCCCGACGAGATCGTCGAGACCTACTTCGAAAACGAGTTCTGATGGCGGGGGCTATTGACGCTGCGCGTTCAACGGGCCCGCCCTCGAACGGACGCAAGCTGGGGTCGTCATTCGGCCGCTCGGTTCAGACCAAATTTCTCCTCTATGTCGTCCCCCTCGTTCTCGTGTCCACCGTCGTCGTCTTCGGCCTTTTCGAATGGAACGCACGCCGCTCGGCCGAAGAGCAGCTTCAGACAAAGCTCGACAAGCTTATCGAGATCCAGAGTGCCGTTCTTTCGGAGTCGCTCTGGAATGTCGCCGATCAACAGATCGCCCTCATACTCACGGCACTTCTGACGGACCCGGACGTTCTTGGCGCTGCGGTCTACGACGAACGCGACCGGCTCGTCGCCGAGGTTGGCGAGACCGCCCGGATCGGTACATCGGAGTTTTCGGCGCGCGAAGACATCATCTACGACGCTGGCGACACGCAGGTGCGCATCGGCGAACTCAGGATCGCGCTCGACGACGCGCGCCTTAGGGTGCTGGCGAACGAGCGGTTGAGCTTGGTCACGATCCTCGCGGGCATTTTGCTGGCGGCGGTCGTCGCCGCGACTCTCGCCGCCAACCGGAGGATCATCGGTCGCCCGCTCGGACTAATGATGGAATCCATCAACCATTCCCAGATCGAGGGCGCGCGCCGTAACGTCGATTGGCAAAGCGATGACGAGATCGGACGGGTTGTCACGGCTTTCAACGAGATGCAGGAACGGCAGACGGCCTACGAGCAGCAGTTGCGCTCGGCCAATGACGATCTCGAGCGTCGGGTTCAGGAAAGGACGGCGGAACTCGTCGGCGCGGAAGCGACCGCCCAGGAGGCCCGAGGCCTTTTGACTGACGCGATCGAGAGCATCTCGGAGGGTTTCGCACTCTTTGACAGACATGACCGCCTCGTGGTGGCGAACCGGCGCTACCGCGAGATCATGCTCGGGGATGGCGAGGTCGACCTCGCGAAGGGCGCCCTCTTCCATGATATTCTTTCGCGCGCGGCAGAGTCGGGCCGGTACCCCAACGCCTCGAAGGCTCCGGAAACATGGATCGAGCGCCAGCTCGGGCGCCATCGAGCCGCCGGCACGCCCTATATCCAGGAGGTGGCGGGCAACCAGTGGCAACAGGTGAGCAATCGCCGCACCGATCAGGGGGGGACCGTCGCCGTCCACTCGGACATCACCGAGATCAAGAGGATCTCCGACGAGCTAAAGCGCGCCAAGGATGCAGCGGAGGCCGCGAACGAGGCCAAGAGCGCCTTCCTCGCGACGATGAGCCACGAAATAAGGACGCCGCTCAACGGCATAATCGGCATGAGCACGCTCCTCAACGGCACAGACCTCGATGAGGAGCAGCGCGATTTCAGCGATACGATAGCGACCGCGGCAGACACACTCCTGACGATCATCAGCGACATCCTCGATTTTTCGAAGGTCGAGGCCGGCGCCCTCGAGCTTGAACGGATGCCGGTTGATCTCGTGGAGACCATCGAGGCCTCGGTAGACCTTGTCGGGGGGAAAGCCGCGGAGAAGGGAATCGAACTCGCGTGCCGGATCAACCCCGACGTCCCCACCGCCGTGATCGGCGACCCGGTACGGCTGAAGCAGATTCTGATGAACCTTCTCAACAACGCCGTGAAATTCACGGAGGTCGGCGAGGTGGTCTTGACCATCTCGACAATGATGCCCGATGCAACGGAGCGCACTGGAGAGACGACGCTTCTGACGTTCGAGGTGCGGGACACCGGCATCGGAATACCGAAGGACCGGATGAGTCGGCTCTTCAAGTCCTTCAGCCAGGTCGACGCATCGACCACGCGCCGCTATGGCGGCACGGGCCTCGGGCTCGTCATCACAAAGCGGCTCGTAGAGTTGATGGGGGGAGAAATCTCGGTCGAAAGTGAGGCCGGAGAGGGCACGACCTTCAGCTTCACCCTGCCAGCCGAGGTCGCAGAAGTTCCCGACCGCACGTCGCAGGAAAACCAACTTGCCACGATCAAGGGTGCCCGTGTGCTGATCGTCGACGACAACCGGACCAACCGCCTGATCCTGAGCGAGAAATTCCGCACATGGGAGCTTTTGCCGCGCGCGGTTGCGACGCCCTCAGAGGGCCTCGGCCTCCTGCGCGACGGCGAGACGTTCGACGTCGCGGTCGTCGACTACAAAATGCCTGAAATGAACGGATTCGAATTCACCCACGCCGCTCGCGATCTTTTGGGAGAGGTGCGGCTGCCCATGATCCTGTTCAGTTCGGTGTCACCGATGGAGGAGCGCTTTCGCGAAGGTGCGGCGAAGATGAATTACGTCGCGACTCTGAGCAAGCCGGCGAAGTCCGGGCAGCTCCTTACGGCGCTCGTGAAGGCCCTCGCGCCCGAAGCGCAAGTCCAGGGCCAAGAGAGCGGCGCGAAGGAAGAGATTGAGGGCAACGAAGACGACCTCCGGATTCTTCTCGTCGATGACAATGCAATCAACCAGAAGGTCGGACGAAAGATCCTCAAGAGACTTGGCTTCGACCCGGTCGTCGTCAGCAGCGGCGAAGAAGCAATCGAGACTTGCCAGACCGAGGATTTTCACATCGTTCTCATGGATATCGAGATGCCCGACATGGACGGTATCGCAGCGACCAACCACATCCGCGAACTGATCCCGCAAGACCGGGTGCCCTACATCGTCGCTCTCACGGCCAACGCGATGAACTCGGAGCGGGAAAACTACCTCAGCTCGGGAATGGACGACTATCTCAGCAAGCCTATCGACGTCGATGCGCTGGCGAAAAGCATCGGCTCTGCCAAAAGGCTGAGAGAGCGACGCGCGGCCGCAGCGGCCGGAGCGTGAAAAAGGAACAGCCGGGAGTTGGGATATGAGAGAAGCGGTCATCGACCCTGCAGCACTTGAGAAATTGCGGGATGTGATTGGCGGAGATCCGGAAGATCTTGCGGAACTCATCGACGAATTCCACGCGGTGACGCCGGAGGTTTTGGCGGCCATGAAGAGCGCCGCTGACGCAAACGACTTGGAGGCGCTCCGTATCTCTGCCCACAGCCTGAAATCCAACGGCCGGGATTTCGGGGCCGTGGCGCTCGCTTCGTCCTGCGAAACGCTTGAGCGCGATTGCCGCAACGGGTCGGTGGAAGACCCCGTGGGGCGTGTGTCCCTGATCGGCAATCAACTTGAAGAAGCGCGCGCAGCGCTCAAAGAAACGACCGCTTCCAGTGAATGAACCGACCGCCATAGACATCGACGCCTCTGCCCTTTCTGCTCAGGTCCTCGTGGTCGATGACAATGGAATAAGTCGCAAGAAAATGCGCATGGCCGTCGAGAATCTCGGCCATCGGACGGACGTCGCCGCGAACGGCGTAGAGGCCCT
>JAJDOD010000182.1 GCA_022340315.1 Silicimonas sp.
GTCGTTCGCCGGATTCTGACGATCGGCCGCTCTCAGCGAAAGCTGACGTTCCGGCCCGAAATCGCAGTTCGGCCAGCGCCAACGGCAGCTAAGCGACGCAAACAAGTCATCTGAGCAAAGGAGTCAGATGACGGCTTGGAACCCTTTCAAGACATTGGAGATCTGTGCAGCAGGCGTCGTCAGGGGCGTAAGTCTGATGATTACCTGGTGCATCCCGATGGCCTGCAAAAAGGACGAAGCGCACAACTCGTACTTGGGCAGCAACATGATCGGCGCCCGATAACTCATCAATGCACTCTGACAACGGCAAACAGTGTATAAGCGGAGATGGGTGACTAACTTTCCAGCGCAATGAATCGCCCCGTTGATCTCCAGACGCTGAGAAGATGGAGGCAGAATGACTTTCAAAAACCGGTTCAGCCGCTCTGTGGCCACGGCTCTGTTGGCAGTTTGCTTTGCCGTGCCGACGTATGCGCAGGTCGCGGAAACCAGTTCCGTCCCCGCTGTCACCGTCTCCAAAGTGCAGAAACGCGAAATCAAGGCGGTCGTGCCCGTATCCGGCACGGTTCGGCCCTACAACGAGGTCGAAGTCAATCCGCAACTGAACGGCGTCCAGGTGCAGGAGGTCGACGTCGAGTCGGGCGACTGGGTGAATGTCGGCGACGTGCTGGTTCGTCTTCGCCGCGACCTCTACGAGGCGCATTTGTTACAGGCAAAGGCCGAGGTTCTGCGCGCCGAGTCCCTTGTCCGACAATCCGAGAGCCAGATTTCATCCGCCGACGCGGCACGGTCGGAAGCCGAAGCGGAACTGGAGCGCTCGCAACGCCTCTTCGACAATGGAAGCATCTCGCAAGCGGCTCTCGATCAGGTCACCACCCGCACGGAAAGCGCCCGCGCAAGTGCTGCCTCGGCGCGGGACGGGCTGGCCATCGCCGAGGCCGCCAGGGCCCAGGCGAACTCGCAGCTTGAGATCGCGGCGCTCAATCTGCGCTGGACCGACATCACTTCGCCCGTGACTGGGCGGGTCGGCACACGCAACGTCAATGTCGGATCACTCACCTCTGCCGGTGCGCCACCGCTTCTGACGGTGTACGAGGGCGGTACGCTGGAACTCTCGGCGGAAGTCATAGAAACGGCAATCGGTGACATCAGTCCCGGCGATGGTGGGGAAATACTCGTCTCTGGTGTCGGGACACTGATCGGTTCGGTCCGCTTCATATCGGCGACCGTCGACGAAGTGACGCGGCTGGGCGAGGTTCGGATCGGGCTCCAGCACAGCGAAAAGCTGCGAGCCGGTCTTTTCGGACGCGGCGAAATCGAAACCGAGCGGCGGACGGCCTTGACCGTGCCGATAACGGCGGTGCTTTCGGACGAGGACGGGACTTATGTTCAGGTGATCGACAACGCGCGGGTCTCGCGGCGAGAGGTCGTGCCCGGCCTGATCTGGCAAGGCTGGCGCGAGATCGTCCGGGGGCTCGACGAAGGCGAAACCGTCATCGCGCGCGCCGGCGCCTTCTTCCGGGACGGCGATGCGGTCCGGGCGGTCGAGCCAACCGGGGCAGGACAATGAGCTTCTCGACCTGGGCAATTCGCAATCCGGTCCCGCCCATCGCGCTTTTCCTCGTCCTTTGCATCGTGGGCCTTTTCAGCTTCCAGCGCCTGCCAATCACACTCTTTCCGAACATCGACGTGCCCATCATCACGATCAGCATTTCCCAACCCGGCGCATCGCCCGCCGAAATGGCCAATCAGGTCACGAAACCGGTCGAGGATGCCGTTGCCGTCGTGTCCGGGGTGGATCACATATCGTCCACCACCAGCACCGGGTCTGCCGTGATAACCGTGCAGTTCCTGCTCGAGACCGATTCCACGAAGGCACTGAACGACGTGAAGGACGCGGTCGCGGAAACCCGCGGCGACCTGCCGGGCAGCATCACCGAACCGATCGTCCGCAAGCTGGACGTCACCGGCGAGGCGATCGTGACCTATGCCATATCGGATCGCACGAAGTCGCTGGAGGAACTTTCATTTTTCGTCGACGACGTGATCGCGCGCGAGTTGCAGACGCTGAAGGGCGTGGGGCGCATAGACCGGATCGGCGGCGCCGATCGTGCCATTCTGGTCGAGCTCGATCCCGACAGGCTTTTGTCGCTCGGGATCACCGCGAACGAGGTTTCAGGCCAGCTCCGCGCGACCAGCATCGATCTTGGCGGCGGCAGCGGCGACCTCGGCGGGCAGGAATTCGGCATCCGAACGCTCGCCAGCGCTAAGACGCTGGACGATCTTGCCGCGACATCGCTTTCGATCTCGGGCGGCCGCTCGGTGCGTCTCGACCAGTTGGGCGACATCATCGACGGCGCCGAGGAACCGATGACCTTCGCGACCCACAACGGTCAGCCCGTCGTCGCTTTCGGGGTCTACCGGGCGACCGGCGCCAGCGATGTCGCCGTGGCCGAGGTCGTCCGCGACTGGTTGGCGGAACTGGGCGAAAGGAACCCGGACACCGAAATCTCCCTGATCGACGACACCACCGACTACACCGAGGGGAATTTCGAAAGCGCGATGGAAACGCTTTACGAGGGCGCGGCACTGGCAGTGCTTGTCGTCTTCCTCTTCCTCTGGAACTGGCGCGCCACGGTTGTTACGGCGCTCGTCCTGCCGCTGTCCATTATCCCGACCTTTTTTGCGATGGACATGCTCGGCTTTTCACTCAACATCGTGAGCCTCCTCGGTATCACGCTTGTGACCGGGATCCTGGTCGACGACGCCATTGTCGAGATCGAAAACATCGAACGCCACATCCGAATGGGCAGGTCTGCCTATCAGGCCTCGGAGGAAGCCGCGGAGGAGATCGGATTGACGGTCGTGGCGATCAGCATGACGATCATCGCGGTGTTCTTGCCAGTCAGTTTCATGGGCGGCATCGCGGGACAGTACTTCTCCCAGTTCGGTCTGACGGTCGCCTTTGCCGTTTTCTTTTCGCTGATCGTCGCCCGACTGCTCACTCCGATGTTCTCGGCCTACTTCCTGCGCGATGCAGCCGAGGTTCACGAGGAACGCGACGGCTGGCTGATGCGGCGATACATGGGAGTGCTGAGGTGGACGGTCCGGCACCGTTTCACCACGCTTCTCCTGGGCCTTGCGGTGTTTGCCGGCTCCATCTTCTCGGCGACGCTGCTGCCGACCGAGTTCATCCCGCGCGAAGACGAAGGCCGTTCGGTCATTTCGGTCGAACTTCCTCCCGGCAGCACATTGAGCGAGACCCGGCAGGCAACCGCGGAACTCTCTGACGTGCTCGCGTCCGATCCGGCGGTCCGCAGCGTGTTCGTAATTGGAGGCAATGAAGGCATCGGAACGGCCATGATCGTCGCCGACTACGGTCCGCGCGAAGAACGCGACATCGCATCATGGGACATCGAAGCCCGTATCGAACCGCTTCTGCGCGCCGTGCCGGACGTGCGCGTGAACTTTCTGTCGGGCGGGCAGCGCCCGATCATGCTGGCCATCCTTGGCGATACGCCGGAGCAGGCCTCCGCCGCCGCGCGCCAGCTGGCCGACGAGATGAGCGGGCTCGATCAGATCCGCAACATCACCGATGCGTCCGCGCTGACCCGCCCGGAAATCCGCGTCATCCCCCGCGCCGACATCGCCGCCGAGCTTGGCGTGACCTCCAGCATGATCGCCGAGACCATCCGCGTCGCCACAATCGGTGACAACGAGGAAAACCTTGCCAAGTTCACCGATGGCGACCGGCAGTTGCCAATCATCGTCCGCTTCGAAGAAGCGAGCCGGAACGATCTTTTCCGAATGCAGAACATTCGTGTGCAGACGTCCGCCGGGAAGCCCGTCCCGCTATTCGTTCTGGCCGACATCCAGATCGGCAACGGCCCCGCCGTGATCGACCGCTACGACCGGCTGAACCGCACCACCGTCGAAGCCGATCTCGCCGAAGGCGCAGTGCTGGGGCCGGCACTAGCCGCTGTCGAAAACCTGCCGACGGCCCTGAACATGCCACCCGGGACCTCCATCCAGCGGGAAGGCGATTCCGAGGTGATGGGAGACATCTTTTCCAGTTTCGCCGTCGCGATGGCCGCGGGACTGATGATGGTCTACGTCGTCCTCGTTCTGCTCTTTTCCAGTTTCGTGATCCCGGTCTCGATCCTGTTGTCGCTTCCGCTGTCGATCGGCGGCGCGATCCTGGCGCTCTACCTGGCTGGCATGGCGATCAGCCTGCCCGTCGTTATCGGTTTCCTGATGCTGATGGGGATCGTGACAAAGAACGCGATCATGCTGGTCGAATTCGCGCTCAAGGGCATATCGGCGGGCATGAGCCGCGCCGAGGCGGTCATCGACGCCGGACACAAACGCGCGCGGCCCATCATCATGACCACCATCGCCATGACCGCCGGTATGCTCCCGAGCGCTCTTGGTCTGGGTGCGGGAGGCCAGTTCCGCGCCCCGATGGCCGTTGCGGTCATTGGCGGACTGCTGATTTCAACACTGCTGTCGTTGCTCTTCGTTCCGTCGCTTTTCGGTGTCATCGAAGGATTGCGCGAACGAATGCTGCAAATTTTTCGACTAAATCGGCACAGCCAGACAGTCTAGCGTCAAATCGACAGTGCATTCATGGGCTTCATCGAAATCCTGACGCCGCCTGGGTGGAAGCAGCCGTCGGCTGATGCTGGTGTAAGAATGCGGTATGAGAAAAAGCCACTGTCCAAGTAAGTTTGTCGAATAACAGTTTTGTCCGCACACCAGTCGTTCGCCGGATTCTGGCGATCGGCCGCTCTCAGCGAAAGCTGACGTTCTGGCCCGAAATCGCAGTTCGGCCAGCGCCAACGGCAGCTAAGCGACGCAAACAAGTCATCTGAGCAAAGGAGTCAGATGACGGCTTGGAGCCGATTGTGTTGAAAAACTCCGCTTGAGCAGCGCGATTTAGGCTGATTCACTTCCCTTGAGGCAAGGGAGTTCTGGCGATGATGGGGCCGAGGCAAGTGGCGCAGGGCGCGCTGTTCTACGAGTTCTCGATC
>JAJDOD010000200.1 GCA_022340315.1 Silicimonas sp.
TTCCTCGCCCACAAGTGATGCTGCGGCGCAGCAATTTCATGCTGCGCAGAAAGTCTTTGATCTGACTGCGCCTTCGCTTAAGCTGCAATGCAGAAATTTTGCGCCGGGGAGGTCCGATGGCCGATACGCTACTGATCAAACGCTATGCCAGCCGGCGGCTCTATAATACCGAGACGTCCGATTACGTGACGCTGGAAGACATCGCCGGCTTCATCCGCGACGGGCGCGACGTTCAGATCGTGGACCTCAAATCTGGCGATGACCTGACGCGGCAATACTTGCTTCAGATCGTTGCCGAGCACGAAAGCCGGGGCGAAAACGTCCTGCCTCTGGAGGTGCTGACTGACCTTGTCCGATCCTATACGACGCAGGCGCAATCGGTGGTGCCGCAGTTCCTTGAGATGAGCTTCGAGATGCTGCGCGAGGGTCAGTCGAAAATGATCGAAGGCATGACCAACCCGCTTTCGGCCATGCCCGGATACGATGCGATGCGCGCCCAGCAGGAGGCATTTCTCAAGGCCATGACGGGTAATCTGCCCGGCGGATGGACCGGGTCCTCGGCAGATGCGGAAGACGGCGACGATGGCAAGGAGACAAGCCTTGCCGAGATCCGCGAGCAGCTTGCCGCGATGCAGAAGCAACTCTCGAAGATGAGTGCCAAGAAAGGCTGAGCGGGCAGCTTCAGCGGAAGATTTGCTCGACCGTGTCCGCCATCAACTGAACCATCAGCGGGTCCGAGACGAAACCGGTTTCCGGCAGGCCGCGCGCCTTTTGATAACGCCGAAGCGCCCGCCGGGTGTCGCGGTCGAACTTTCCGTCGACTTCGCCGGGGCGCAGATCCAGCGCATCCAGCCGGGCCTCGATTGCCCTGCGTGTTGAACGCGAAAGGTTCATGTTTCTCTCGATGCTTCTTGCTTCGGCCCGGTCTGCTTCGCGCTGAAGCTGAACGATTCGTTCCTGGGCTTCCTCGCGAAAAGCGCCATTGGGCGAATCGACAAGGTACCGCTCGTAAGCCGCCGCATCGTCGCGTGCCCTGGCGATGTCCCAAAGCTGGCGGTCGAATTCATCGGCACGATCAAGTTTCCCTGCTTCGATGGCCGCAAGCCGTTCATCCGCGAGTTCCGAAAACTCGCCGTCCGGGTAGCGCTTGAGATAGGTCCGCAGTCCCGCCTCGTCGTCCTTCGCACCGGTTTGTTTCCAGTATTCGGTATCGGCGGCAAGCTCCTCCTGCCGGCGGGCTTCGGCTTCGGCCTCAAGTTCGTCGGCGCGGCGCGCGGCCTGTTCGTTCAGAAGCGCGACCTGCTCGCGGGTAAGATAGCCGGTGGTCTCAAGATCCTCCTCGCCCTGCCAGGCGGCAATCGCCGAACGGGTGCCACGTCCGAAGATGCCGTCGATGCCCCGCGTGTCGAAACCGAGCAGCGACAAGTCGCGTTGGATGTCGCGCCGCGCGTCGCGGCTCAGGTCGAGCGACTGTTCCCCGCGTTCGGCCTGTGCCTCAGGCGTGTCCGCCAGGGCCTCGATACGCGCGCGGGCCATGTCCGAGAACTCGCCATCAGGATGGGCGGACAGGTAGTCCGCATATGCCTCGACAGTGTCGATGGCGCCGGCGGCGCGCCAATCCTTGATATCGGCAAGCCTGTCCGACCCGGTCACTGGCGGAAGCGTCCGACCGTTGACGAGAACCAGCGTAGAGTTCGCGTAGCCCGACACCTCGATTTCGTCATCCTGGACGGCCGCGCCGACGAATGGCTCTCCGGGCTGCGACAGGTGGTCCTCGATCAGGTCGGTGAGGGGCCGGGGCGGGCCGGTAAGCACGGTGACGCCTTGGGGAATATCCAGTGCGCCGATACCGGGGACTACCAAATCACCGGTATCTACGTCTTCGTCATCGGTGGCGAGGGCAAGAACCGCTTGCCCGGGCTTCTCGGCCAGCCATGCAAGCACGACCGACAGGGGAAGCGCGGTTTCGGAGAGGGTTGCCAGGGGCCCGGTATCGCCATCGGAGGGGAGATAATAGCTTTCACTCGTCGTGTGAACGAACCTGCCGCTCAGGCCGATGAACAGGGCGTCGGCTTCGGGCACAAGCTGTCCGAACTCGATCAGAGCATCGCGCATCTCGTCCGCAGTGGCTGACGGTGCGCTGATCACGCGCATCCCGCCGTCTTCAAGACGCGACGCCGCATCGGCCATCTGGTTGCCACGCCTCAGGTCATCGACGATGTCGTAGTCGTCGTTCGTGATCAAGAGACCGGCTGATTGCGCCGTCAACGCGGCGGGGAACGCCGTGAAAACGAATGCAACTAGAGTGGTGATACGCATGTCTGAGCTCCAGAGGCTTTCTCAGCGAGACTAGGCACCACAACGCGCACTGGAAAGGAGAAGTTCCCCCGGTCGTGGCGGATCGGCGTTATCTAGCTGTGGATCGGCCCGTCGCCGCAGGCAAGTGCCGCTTCGCGCACCGCTTCGGAATAGGTCGGGTGGGCATGACAGGTGCGGGCGAGGTCTTCCGCGGCCGCACCGAATTCCATCGCAACGCAGATCTCGTGGATCAGGTCGCCCGCCATTGGGCCGATGATATGGGCGCCGAGGATGCGATCAGTGTCCTTGTCGGCAAGGATCTTCACGAAGCCGTCGGCCGCGTGATTGGCCTTGGCTCGGCCGTTGCCCATGAAGCTGAACTTACCCGCCTTGTAGGCGCGTCCAGCCTCTTTCAACTGCTCTTCGGTCTGGCCGACGCTGGCGACTTCGGGGTGGGTGTAGATCACGCCCGGGATAACGCCATAGTTCACATGGCCCGCCTGTCCGGCGATGGTCTCGGCCACGGCCATGCCTTCGTCCTCGGCCTTGTGGGCCAGCATCGGACCGGTGATTGCGTCGCCGATGGCATAGATGCCCTTGACATTTGTGCGCCAATGGCCGTCGGTTTTCACCTGCCCGCGCTCGGTCATCTCGACGCCGATATCGGCAAGGCCGAGGCCGTCGGTAAACGGCTTGCGGCCGGTGGCGACCAGTACGGTGTCGGCCTCGATGGTCTCTTCCTTGTCGTTCTTTTTCAGCTTGTAGGTGACCTTCGCACTGCCCTTGCCGGCCTCGACCTTCTGGACGGCGGCGCCCATGACGAAGGTGAGGCCCTGCTTTTTCAGGATGCGCTGGAAGGTCTTCTGAACCTCGGCATCCATGCCCGGAGTGACCACGTCGAGGAACTCGACCACGGTCACGTCGGCGCCGAGACGGTTGTAGACGGAACCAAGCTCGAGGCCAATTACGCCTGCGCCGATCACCACTAACTTCTTGGGGAGCTTTGGCAATTCCAGCGCGCCGGTGGAGGTGACCACGGTTTTTTCGTCAATCTCGACACCCGGAAGCGAGGAGGCTTCGGAGCCGCTCGCGATGACGATGTTCTTCGCCTCGTGCACCTCGTCGCCGACCTTGACCTTGCCGGGTTCGGGGATCGAGCCCCAGCCTTTCAGCCAGTCGATCTTGTTCTTCTTGAACAGGAATTCGATGCCCTTGGTGTTGCCGTCGATGGTCTCCTGCTTATAGGCAAGCATCTGTTTCCAATCGACTTTCGGCTTGGCCACGTTCAGGCCCATCTTGCCGAAATTCTCCTCGGTCTCGTGCAGCATCTCGGTCGCGTGCAGAAGCGCCTTGGAGGGGATGCAGCCGACGTTGAGGCAGGTGCCGCCCAGCGTTTCGCGCCCTTCGACACAGGCTGTCTTCAGGCCCAGTTGCGCGCAACGGATGGCGCAGACATAGCCGCCGGGGCCGCTGCCGATTACGATGACGTCATAGGCTGCCATGTGTCTTTTCCTTCATTCTGCGACGTCGGTATCACGTCGGTATTACGTCGGTATTACGTCGGTGCGGTCAGAGCGCGAGGACGTAGAGGAACAGGGTTGCAAATAGTCCGGCCACGAACGCAAGCGTGCGGATCGTCGGGATGCCGAAGATGTAACAGGCGACGTAGACCACCCTTGCGATCAGGTAGACCCACGCGGTTGCCGCCGTCGTCGCGGTGAAGCCGTTGGTGAAAGCCAGCAGCAGAACCGCGGGAGCGAACAGCGCCATGCCGATGGTGCAGTTCAAAACCGCGCGCTCCGCGCGCCCGGCGTAACCGGTTTTCTCGCGCTTCTCGTCTCGGGGCGAGCGCATGTAGGCGTCGCCAAGCTGGACTATCGAGAGCCCGGTCTCGACGAGGATCACGA
>JAJDOD010000210.1 GCA_022340315.1 Silicimonas sp.
TGCGAACGTTATTCTCTATCGACCCACTGTCTTCCCTAATCCGGCTTTCAGTCTATCGATCAAGACCGACCAAGCCGGGCTGCCGCATGTCGTGGGCAGCATAAAACTTAGGAGACATCACATGGCCAATGGCACAGTGAAGTGGTTCAATTCTACCAAAGGCTTCGGCTTCATCGCCCCGGAATCCGGTGGCAAGGACGTTTTCGTCCACATTTCCGCGCTTGAGCGTTCGGGCCTCACCAGCCTCGCCGACGACCAGAAAGTGACCTACGACGTTCAGTCCGGTCGCGACGGCCGCGAAAGCGCCGAGAACCTCGCGCTGGCGTAAGCCTCAGCCGAACCGATGCGAAGGCGCGCGGGCAATCGCGCGCCTTTTTCATATCAGCACGCCCAGCCACATCCCCAGCGCGAACACCGTGTGCGCCACAATGCCCAGCCCCCGCACCTTCCACGGTGAGGCCGTCCGCGACCCCGCCCAGCCGAGGCCCATCCCCGGCAGCAACAGAAACCATCCCGCCGCGATAGTCGCCAATGAGAACACCCAGAGCGGCAGGAACGTCGGCGCGGCCAGCCAGTCCCGGCCCGCCAGCACGACGAACACCACGCCGTAGATCACTCCCACGCCGTAGTGCAGTGCCCAGCCCAGCGCCAGTTCGCGCTCGACTGGCTCCGCCGCGCCGATGTCGTCGTGAAACACCCGCCCGCGCATCACATGCCCCAGCCAGCGCCCCGGCATCGCCCAGTTGGGTTTCGGTTGGCCCAGCGCGCCAAGGAACAGCGCCCAGAGGTCCATCGCCAGGGTGCCCAGCACCCCCATCACTATTCCGGTGAAAATCATCTCGCCCCCCGTCCCGCGACCCTAGCCAATCGCGCGGCGCCGGGAAAGCGGTCTCAGATGGCGGCCCAGTCGGTGAAGCGCCAGGTCTCGGGCGCGCGCGCTCCGGGCGAGGGCAGCTCGACGGGCGGCAGCGGCGTTGGCGTGCGTGTCATCGGTTCGTCTCCTCTGATCTGGGAAAAGCCTGCGCCCGCAGCGTTTCAGTGCCATGTCGGCCCGGGTTTCAATTGTTGCACCGACGCGATACCGACGTGATACCGATGTTGGGAAAACCTTGATTTCGTGGCGCAAAAGGCGTAAATCGTCGCCGCTACCTTCTACCTCGACCCTGTCTCCCTAACCGGCCTCAGTATCGACAAGAACGCTCTGGCCATACCGTTGCAATACCGCGAACGGATTGATTCTATGGGAGAAACCCAATGCCTAACGGCACAGTGAAATGGTTCAACACCACCAAAGGCTATGGCTTCATCGCCCCTGAAGGCGGCGGCAAGGACGTCTTCGTGCACATCTCCGCCGTCGAGCGCTCGGGCCTCACCGGCCTCGCCGACGACCAGAAAGTAAGCTACGAACTCGCCGCCGGCCGCGATGGCCGCGAAAGCGCCGAGAACCTCTCGCTGCTCTGAGAATAGCGCTGGTTGCGCCCGCCTCGAAAACGAGACGGGCGCACTGCATCACATCAGGTCACACCTCTGGCACCCGCCTCGACGGGAACAGATCGCTCTCCCACCTGTTAATATGGAAAGGAGACCGATCATGGACCGGAAAGACGACGAGCCGCCGAAACCCTGGACATTCGACGACTGGGCATTGATCTGAGATTGCGCCTGTCTGCAGGGCATCGCATGAAGTGGCATGGCCGAACCGGAACCACCACTTAGCGACGTCAGGACACAACGCCCCCTGAACGCCATCCTCTGGATGGTGCTTGCCGGGCTGTTGTTCGTTGCCGTCACCGCCACCGTGAAGCACGGTGCGAGAGGTCTGCCGGCCGCCGAATCCGCCTTCCTGCGTTACGTCCTCGGACTTGCCTTCCTCTACCCGATGCTAAGACCACTGAGGGAGGCGAAGCTGACGACGCCCCAAAAGAAACTTTTCTGGATCAGGGGCTTAGCGCATAGCCTTGCGATCATTCTCTGGTTTCATGCCATGACGCGGATAACCATCGCCGAGGTAACGGCGATGAACTACATGAACCCCGTCTACATCACGATCGGCGCCGCGCTGTTCCTGAACGAGCGTATCGCCAGCCGCCGCCTCATCGCCATCGCGGCGGGCTTCGCCGGAGCGCTCATCATCCTGCGGCCGGGCTTCCGAGAGTTGACCGACGGGCATCTAGCAATGATCGGCGCGGCTATGCTTTTCGCGGTCAGCTATCTCACCGCCAAGCTTCTGGCCGATCAGGTCTCGCCCACCGCGGTGGTCGCGATGCTTTCGATCACCGTTACGATCTGCCTTATGCCATTCGCTGTAGCCGTCTGGGTCATGCCTACTCCGGAACAACTCTTCTGGATGTTCGTCGTCGCCATCTTCGCCACTGCCGGACACTATACGATGACACTTGCCTTCGCAGCCGCCCCGGTTTCGGTCACCCAACCGGTCGTCTTCCTGCAACTGGTCTGGTCTGTACTCACCGGCGCCATCTTCTTCGGAGAACCCGCCGATGGCTGGGTGATCCTCGGTGGCGCACTCATTGTCGCGGCCACAACCTTTATTGCCATCCGGGAAGCCATGCTGCGCCGCGCCGCAAAGGAATTACTCACATGATCGACCTTTATTCCTGGACCACCCCCAATGGCCGCAAGGTCTCCATCGCTCTCGAAGAGATGGGCATCGACTACGAGCCTCATGCCATCGACATCGGCAAGGGCCAGCAATTCACGCCCGAGTTCCTCGCCATCTCGCCCAACAACAAGATTCCGGCCATCGTCGAGCGCGAGACAGGGTTCCACCTCATGGAATCCGGCGCGATCCTTCTCTGGTTGTCCGAGAAATGCGGGAAGTTCATGCCAGACGACCGCTGGCAGGCAATGGAATGGCTGATGTGGCAAATGGGCGGTTTCGGCCCGATGCTTGGACAGGCACACCACTTCCTGCGGTACAATCCAGAGAAGTCGGATTACGCGTCCGAGCGCTACGGAAATGAGGCCAGACGCCTCTACAGAGTGCTCGACCGACACCTGCAAGGCCGCGATTTCATGGTTGGGGATTACTCGATCGTCGACATGGCCACCTGGCCTTGGGCCAGCCGGTTCGAGTGGCAGCAGATTGACCTCACCGAATTCCCCAACGTCTGTGACTGGTACCTTCGGATTGCGGACCGTCCGGCCGTACAAAGGGGGTATGATGTTCCGAAATTTGTTAATCCAATTCCGCGTCCCTAGCCGCCCGCTAATTGAGACATTTCTGCCCCGCTTTTGCCGCGATCACTCGTCAACATTCCCGTGAATCAACTGAGAACCGTCGCCAATAGTAGACCAATCGGCGACAGAGTGTGGAATATGACCTATCAGACCCGTTCGCATTCCGATGCAGACGCCCACGATCAGCGCGGAGGGATGCGGCCTCATGTCGACCTTCTGCCGAACTGGAGGCGTGACGTCTTCTATGCTTCCGGCTGGCTCATCGCGCTTCTGGTAGGGATGAGTGTCGTCGTCGCCGTCCGCCTGATCCGCTTTCACTCCACCGGCACCGCAATGATAAGCGACAAACCGGAGATCACCACCGGGATCGAAGCTGGCGCGGCAGTCGTGGTCAGCTTTCTCGTCTTTTTGCTCTTTCCGTTCCGCGGTGCCAGGTACGTCCTGCTTCTGCTGATCGGCATCGGCGTGGCGACAACGACGATGCACAACGCGGTACACGCCAAACCCGAGATTTTCGCGCGCCTCTTTTCGCCGGCGTGGACCGAGGAGGTGGTGGCCGCAACTGAACCGAATTCGCTTCTTGTTCTCGACCAGGTGATCCCGATTGCCCTGCCGAAGAAGGAAGAAAAGGTAATTCCGACCGTTCGCCGCGCAGGCAAGCTCTAGTCAAAGACGGCGACCGCTCACTTCAGCCGCTTCACGACTTCTCTGGTAAGCGCCTCGATCTCGTCGGTCCAGGCACCCTTGCCCCTTTCCTGAACGCCCTTGCCGGCTCCCATCGTTTCGGGGAACGCGACCCGATGCCCAAGTATCGTCTTCGCACGCGCCACGCCAAGTTCCCTCAGGCTCTTGTCCACATCCTCGGCGACCCGTGTCCCGGCCTTGGCCCGGTTCAGAACGACCATGACATCCGCCTTCTCGCGACCCGCCAGGTCAAGCACGCCCTCGGTCGCCCATACATCGACCTGGCTTGCCGATACCGGCACGATAACCAGGTCGCTTTCACGGATCGCAGGCTTCAGATCGCTGTCGATCTTGGGCGGAGTATCGACGAATATGAAATCCGCCTCCCGCCGAAGCTTGTCGCATTCGTAACTCACGCCCCAGGCGCTTGCAGTGGAAAATCCCATTCCGGGATCGCCGCGCTCGCGACGCATCATGAACCACCGCCCCAGTGATCCCTGCGGATCGGTATCGAGAAGCGACACCACCTTGCCCATCCGTGAAAGTGCAACCGCCAGGTTGGCGGCGATCGTCGTCTTGCCTGCGCCGCCCTTCTGCTGCGCCACCGTGATGATCTTGCCGGCCATGAGCCCCTCCAGCCCCGAGATGCTGCATTGCAGCGTAAGTCAACGGCCGAGCTGATGCAATGGCGCTCTCAAGGGGCTGTCCAATCCACGTCCCCAGCCGGTTCAACGATCAACGATCCGTCCGAAAAGGGGACCGCCAAGGCCCGCGCCTCGGCCTCCGGACCCGAGAGCCAAGTCGAAACCGACGCCAGCGGCAAAAGCACGCCCATCCGGTCATGCACCGACCGCACATCCTCCGACGGCTCGCATGTCACTGTTGCGACCTGTGCAATTCGCCGCCCGTCCGGCGCGTCCCAGTGATCCGTGATCGCGGCGAAGAACAACAGGCCTTCGTCCGCCGCCCGCAACCGCCACGGCTGTTTCCGCCGCGCTTTGCCAGTCCATTCGTACCACCCGTCCGCGGGCACCACGGCGCGCCCGACACCTTTGAAAGCGCTCTTGTCGAAAACCGTCTCCGACCGCGCATTGATGATCGTCTCCATCACCGGTCGCCCCCGCGCATTGACGCGGCCCACGGGGATCATGCCCCAGCGCATCCGTTTCAGTACATTGCCGTCAAACACCAAAACGTCCTGGCCAGGCGCCATGTTCCGGCGCGGCGGTTCGTCCTCCGGCCAATCCCCGGCCCCGAGTGCAATTGCCACCTCGGCAACAGGTGTCGTCAGGAACAACCGCCCCGGCAATACCCAAACTCCCTTTGATCATCGGCCCAAAAATACTCCGGGGTGCGCGAGGGGCAGCGCCCCTCGCCCGGCGCGGCGGCAAAGCCGGCGCAACCGCTCATGCCCGCACCGCCGCCGTCACTTCTACCTCGACCTTGAACTCCTCCCGCGTGAACCCCGACACGATCACCAGTGTCGAAGCCGGCAACCGCTCGACACCCGCCAGCCAGCGGTCGCGCACCGACATGTAGCCCGCCATGTGAGCGCGATCCGTCACATAGGCATTGATCCGCACCACGTCGGCAGGACCGGCGCCTCCCGCGGCAAGTATCCCGGTCAGGTTGCCAAACACGATCTCCGCCTGCGCCTCGGCGCTCTCCGGTACAGTACCGTCCGACGCCACACCCAGTTGCCCGGACGTGGCGATCAGCCGGTAGCCCTCCGGCACGATCACCCCATGCGCATAGCGTGCGAAAGGCGGTGCAATACCATTCGGCTCCAGCATCCTGATCGCCATTCGCCTCTCCTCATCCGTCAAGTCATGGCCACCTTGGCGAGTCCTCCGGACATGTCAAAAGAATGTGCTGAAATTTCGTGCGAATCGGCGCGAACTGTCTCATCCTTGGGCAAACGCATAAGCATTGATCGGGGACACGTGCGCCGGAAATGGCGGAACACGACAAACAAGCCCTATGTCAGGCAAGAAACCAACAGGAGGTGAGGGGATGCCCCACAAAACCAATTTCGCCGTCGCCGCTGCAGCGACGCTCATGGCCAGCGCGGCAAGTGCGGGCGGCCATCTGACGGAAGTTTCCTTCGGCACCAACTGGGTCGCCCAAGCCGAACACGGCGGCTTCTACCAGTCCGTCGCGGACGGCACCTACGAGGCCTGCGGCCTGTCGGTCTCGATCGTGCCCGGAGGCCCGCAAGTCAACAACCGCGCGCTGATGCTGGCCGGCCGCATCGACTTCCACATGGGCGGCGACCTGCTCCAGGCGTTCTCGGCCGTCAAGGAAGGCATTCCCGTGGTCTCGGTCGCCGCGATCTTCCAGAAGCACCCGCAGGTCATCGTGACCCATCCGGGCGAGGCTGCAAGCTGGGAAGACCTCAAGGATCTCACGCTTCTGATCGGCGACAACGGCTACCAGTCCTACTACCAGTGGATGATGGCGGCCCATGGCTTCACTGCCGAACAGCGCGAACCCTACACGTTCAATCCCGCCCCGTTCCTGGCCGACAAGCGCTCGGGCATGCAGGGCTACCTCTCGTCCGAACCGTTTCTGGTCGAGAAGGAAGGCGGCTTCACACCTGACGTCTTCCTTATCGCGGACGCAGGCTACTCCACCTACGCCACCACAATCGAGACAATGGCCGACACCATTGCTCAGAAGCCGGACGCGGTGAAGTGCTTCGTCGAAGGCTCGATCAAGGGCTGGTACAACTATCTCTACGGCGATCCCTCGGCGGCGAACGCACTGATCCAGGAAGCCAACCCCGAGATGACAGACGACAAGATCGCCTATGCGATCGAGAAAATGAAGGAGTTCGGCATCGTCGATAGCGGCGACACCGAAACCCTCGGCATCGGTGCCATCACCGATGCCAAGGTCGAAGACTTCTTCAACAAGATGGTCGAGGCCGGCGTGATCGAAGCCGACATCGACTGGAAGGCCGCCTACACGACCGACTTCGTCGGTCAGGGCGTTGGAATGGACCTCAAGTAACCAGTCAAGACGGCCCGGCCGCTCCCTCGGGGCCGGGCCGAACTGCCGGGGGAAGTCCATGACGCCGATCCGCGAGCGGCCACCGCTCCTGACGATGAACCACATTGAGAAAACCTTTGCAGGCGACATCGTCGCGCTCAGGGATATGAACCTTACCGTGAACGAGGGCGACTTCATTTCGCTCCTCGGCCCTTCCGGCTGCGGCAAGTCTACTGCGCTTAGGCTGATCTCCGGGCTGATGCACCCCACACGCGGCAAGATCGAATGGACCGGCGGGCAAGGGTCGGACGATCTCGGCGTGGTCTTCCAGGAACCTACACTCATGCCCTGGGCAACCGTCGCGCAAAACGTCTGGCTGCCGTTCAGGCTGCGCGGTATCGCCTACAACGAGGTCCGAGACGAGATCCTCGAAGCCCTCCGTCTCGTGGGTCTCGAGAAATTCCAAACTGCCTACCCCCGCGAGCTTTCGGGCGGCATGAAGATGCGCGTCTCCATTGCTCGCGCGATGGTCACCAAACCACGCCTCATCCTGATGGACGAACCCTTCGCCGCGCTCGATGAGATCACGCGCTTCAAATTGAACAATGACCTGCTCGAACTGAAAGCCGCCATCGGCTGCACGGTGATCTTCGTTACCCACTCGGTGTTTGAAAGCGTCTTCCTGTCGGACCGCATCATCGTCATGGCAGCGCGGCCGGGACGTGTCATCCACGAGCTTGAGGTCGATACGCCTTATCCTCGGCACGAAGACTTCCGCACCTCCGCCGAATACGCCGCGCACACCCGAGCTGCCTCCGCCGCCCTTGGCGATGCAATAGGAGAGGCCGCATGAACGCCCCCGCCTCCATGCGCCAAGGCCACAAGGTTGACGCAGCATTCCATTTGGAATGTCAGTGTCGGGCACCGACGCAATACCGACGTTATACCGACGTAATACCGACGTTGCGTTTCGGGTCACGTCAGCCGGTTTCCCACCGGATCTTGCCTCTGCGTCCGCCCCGGAAAGCCCTCGTTAAGGGAGGTGCCTCGTGACTATCGCCGACAACGCTCCCGCACCGGCAATCGTTGACGAGGAAGAAGCCGCGCGCGCCCGCCGCGCCCGCGTCAACCGGATCGCCAAGTGGACGCTTCCAAGCCTCGTCATGGTTGTCTCGATCCTTGCCTGGCATCTCTACGTCACCATCAACGAGATTCCCCATTACATCCTCCCCGGACCTCTTCTGGTCGCGCAATCCATTGTAAACGATTGGAATTTGCTCTGGCCAGCCATGCTGATCACGACCCGCCTGACGGTTCTCGCGCTCCTCTTCGCCATCCTCGGCGGCGTCGCCCTGGCAGTCGCCTTCACCCAGTCCAAATGGGCCGAGATGAGCTTCTTTCCGTACGCGGTAATCCTTCAGGTTACACCCGTTGTCGCCATCGCGCCGCTTCTGCAGATATACGTCGAAAGCGCCTTCGTCGCGGCGCTCCTCTGCGCCTGGATCGTCGCATTTTTCCCAATACTTTCAAACACAACGATTGGCCTCAAAAGCGCGGACCACAACCTCGAAGACCTCTTCACCATCTACGGCGCCACCCGCTGGCAGCGCCTCCGCCTGCTCGCCGCACCCTCCGCCCTGCCGTTCTTTCTTGGCGGCCTGAAGATCGCCGGCGGCCTTGCGCTCATCGGCGCCGTCGTGGCCGAGTTCGTCATCGGCCGCGCCGGCACCGGCCTCGGCCTTGCCTCGACACTTCTGGAAGCCTCCTACCGCTTCAACTTCGGCCGCCTCTACGCGGCCCTGATCCTGATCTCGACGATGGGCATCGTGATCTTCGCCATCACCTCGACAATCAGCTACCTGCTGCTCAGGAAGTGGCACGAAAGTGCGCTGAAACGCGAATGAAAATGGGCTTCCGCGACATCCCCGAGGGTCATGTAACCCTCAAGAAAGCGACCGTTCCGGGCTGCCTCCTGGGCAACTCGGACGACCTCACCGTGACCGACATTTCACTGAAGGACGGCCGGATCACCGACGAACCGGGCGCGCCTGTCGACCTCGCCCGCGCGATGGTCATGCCGTGCTTCACCGACATGCACACGCATCTCGACAAGGGCCACATCTGGCCCCGCGCCGCAAACCCCGACGGGAGTTTCATGGGCGCGCTGACCACCGTCGCCGCCGATCGAAG
>JAJDOD010000086.1 GCA_022340315.1 Silicimonas sp.
GGCCCCGCGCCGGGCACCATCATCACCCAGGGCGATTTCGCCGTTGTCGGCTTCGATGAGACGGTGACGATCAACGTGCTGGAAAACGACTACCTCGAAGGCGGCACGCTGGGCGAGGGCCTGGCGGTCGTCGGCATCTCCGACTTCCAGATCGACATTGACGGCGACGGCCAGTGGGACACCAATTTCATCGACGAAAGCGTACCTTTCGAGGACTATGCCAACGGCGTCGAACTTTTCGGCGGCTCCATCCTGACTGTCCTTGCCGACGGCACGATGACCTGGGACCCGAACGGCATGTACGATACCGACCCCGGCGAGACACCGGTGATATCGTTCACCTACGAGGCTTCGGACGGCACCGCCTCCGACTATGGCGACGTCACTTTCTCGGTCAGCTATCCGCCCCCGCCGGGCGACATCGACTTCGAGACGATGACGCCGGAATACAACGAACTTGGGGAAATCGCGCTGGGCTTCAACTGGTACTATGACGGCCCGAACGAAAGCTACATCGTCAGCCAGCTCTCCGGCGACACCGGCATCTGGGAGATCCGCGACGTCGATGCAGCCGGCGATTTCGACTACGACGATGACGGCGACGACGAGTTCCGCGTCTGGACCGATCCCGGCGGCACCGCGCACCTGTTGGGCATCACGCACGAGACGGGCGAGTCCTTCGACCTCGGCGGCATGACGATCACGGGTCTGGACGCCGGCGAAGAGGCGATCTTCACCCTGAACGACGACGCCGGCAACACCGGCACGGTCACGGTGACGTCTGCCGACCTGAACGGCGACAATATCCTCGAGTTCCTGAACGCGTCGAGCGTGACGAGTTTCACGGTCGAAGCGGGCGACGGCGACGACTTCCTGATCGACGACGTCTTCTTCCTCTAGGCGCACGCCGCTCAATTCGGGAACCGGATGACGACTCAATGGTTCTCCTGCAGAATATATCTGCCAGGAGGACCGCAATCATGCATCCGACACTCAAGAACACAACGGCCCTGATCGCGGCACTGTCCCTGACCGTGCCCTCGATCGCGACCGCCCAGCAGGGCGTAGACGCTTGCGAAGGCAACGCGCTCGCCATCACCGCCGAAATCGCTGACGCCATGGAGCTTGAACTGAACAAGGCCCAGCGGACCGCGCTCGAGACCGGCGAAGAAACCAAGAACGTCAAGCTTACTATGGTCGGCGAGGAACGGGGGCTTTGCCTCAAACCCAACCGGCTGGCCAAGATGGGCGCGACCGACGAACAGATCGCCACTCTGATCGCCAATGCGGGCGCTCAGGCTGAGCCAGGCGCCGAAGCGACCGCCGAGGCGGAAGCGGAAACCGAAGAGGCGACCGCACAAGCCGAGGCGGAGGTTGAAGTTGAAGCCGAGGAGGCAACAGCCGAGGCCGAAACCGAAGCGGAGGAAAGTACTGCCGAAGCCGAGGCCGAGGCAGAAGGCGCTGAGGCGACGGCCGAAGCCGAGGTTGAAGCCGAAACCGAGGAAGAAACCGCCTCTGCCGACGCCCCGGTGGATGAGGAACTCGCCGCCGAAGAAGAGGCGATCGAGGCAAAGGCTGTCGAGGAAACCGCCCCCGAGGAACAGGCCCAGGCCGCCGAACAGGAAGCGCCGAAAGAAACCTCTGCCGCCGCAGACGATACCGCCGAGGCCGCCGAGGTCGAAGAAGTTGTCGTGACCGAGGAGACCTCGCGCTCAAGCTCGGAAGAGTTCGAGGGCGAAATGCAGACCTCCGCCGGTGCCACGGCAGAGGCTTCCGGCGGCGGTGGCCTGAGCGACTTTGAAAAGGCGCTCCTCGTCGGGCTCGGCGCGGTCGTGGTCGGCAAGGCGCTGGGTGACAACGACGATGCACGCGTCGTCAGCAAGTCCCAGGACCGCGTCGTGGTCCTCCAGGACGGCCGCTACCGCGTCATCCGCGACGACAACGAGCTGATCGAGCGTCCCGGCTCGACCGTGCGCCGCGAGACCTTTGAAGACGGCTCCTCCCGCACGGTCGTCACCCGTGACAACGGCGTGAAGGTGGTCACCATCCGCGACCCCGAGCTGCGCGTCCTGCGCCGCGTCCGCATCGCGCCCGATGGCACCCGCACGGTGCTCATCGACGACACCAGCGATGTGACGCCCGTCGACGTGTTGGCCTTGCCGGAGCTTTCCGAGCAAGAGTCGACAACCGCCGCCGCCGATGTCGAAACGCTCCGCGCGGCACTTGGGGAAGCAAACCGCGCCGACCGCCGTTTCGCGCTCTACCAGGTCCGCAACATCGAACGTGTCCGCAAGCTGGCCCCGGCCATCGCGCTCGACGCGATCAACTTCCGTACCGGCAGCGCGGTGATCGAGGCCGAGGAAGCGCGCGAACTTTCCGACCTTGGCACGCTCATTGTCGACTACATCTCCGAACGCCCCAACGAGATCTTCCTGATCGAAGGCCATACCGACGCGGTCGGAAACGCGGCGATGAACCTGGCGCTGTCCGACCGCCGCGCGGAATCGGTCGCGCTCGCACTGACCGAGTACTTCGACGTCCCGCCGGAGAACCTGGTCGTGCAGGGCTATGGCGAGAGCGATCTGAAGATCCGCACGCTGGATGCCGAACGCGCCAACCGCCGGGCCGCCGTGCGACGGATTACGCCGCTGCTCACCGGCGGAAGCTGAAACCCGTAACAAGACAAGGGGCGGGCCCAGGTCCGCCCCTTCGCACTGTTCCGCGTATGGAAACACTCGGTTTCCCTGGCGTGACTTTCCCCTGCCAACCCGAAGCCGTATCCTTGCCGCCGGTAAGTGATGGTGAATGGTATGCCCAAGAAGGGTGAAACCGCGGCGCGTATCCTGGCCGCGTCGCGTGAAATTGTCCGGAGCACAGGCCCGGATTCCCTGACATTCGATGCGGTCGCGGCACGTGTGGGCGTCTCGAAGCAGGCCGTACTCTACTGGTTCCCGAATAAGGCGCGGCTGATCGAGGCGCTGGTTCGCCCCGCGCTCGAAGCCGAAAGTACCGCCGGAAGCCGCGCGATTACCTCGAAAGCAACACCGTCCGAGGCGATCCGCGCCTATCTCGGTGCGCTCGCGGTGTTCCATACCTCCGACCTCGACCGCTTCCGCCTGATGTACGTCACGCCCCAGATTGGTCAGCGCCCCGGACGCAACGGCCAGATGCTGACCACGCTCGGCCGCATCCATCCCGCGACAACCGCGATGTACGACACCCTTGCCGAGCGGCTGGTCGAAGGCGGCCGCTATGACCGCCTGATCGACGCCCGGCGCGCTGCGGCTGCCATCCATACCGCGCTTCTCGGGCTGATCCTGCGCATGGCAATGGCGGATGCGCTGAACGCGCCCCTGCGCCTGCGCGACGATGCCCTGGTCGAGGCGCTGCTCGGCGTCATGGCTCCCGAGGCGGCGTAAGCCTTGTGGGCGCCCGTCAATCGCGGCATTCTGCAAACCATGAGACTCACCCGCCGCGAACTCTCGAAACTCGCACTCGGCAGCGCGCTCGCCGCGCAGGCCGCTCCGGCGGGCGCGTTCTTCCATAACTCAGAAAGCCCCGAGGCCATCGCCGAGCGCGTTGCCGCCGAACTCACCGCGGCTCTCAGGCCCGGCTGCGATGGCAGCATCTCCGTTCCCGTCATCGCGATCCAGGACTCCCCCTCATTTGCCATCGACGCCGCCATCCAGCTTGAATGGCCCCCGGGTCTTCACCGCCGCCCCTTCACCGGTGTCGGTGCCGACAGCGAGGAAGCCATCGCCAAGCTGGTCACGCAGGCACAGGCCTATTTCGGAAAGGTCTGGACGATGGAGGACGGGCAGGGGTGTTTCGCCTGAGGCAACAGCAGCCCGTATGATCTTTCGCTAAAAAGCGGCCGGCGACTTCTCCCTAAGGACACGCCGTGCACGCCCGACCGCCCTTGGACGACCGGATCCAAATCGGCGTTGATTGAACCGGATCGCCCTCGACAACCCCCTCGCTTCGCTCCATATCTCCCCAACCATGACCGACCTCGCACATATCCGCAATTTCTCCATCGTCGCACATATCGACCACGGGAAATCCACGCTCGCCGACCGGCTGATCCAGCTCACCGGGACGGTGTCCGAGCGTGACATGAAGGAGCAGCTTCTCGACGCGATGGACATCGAGCGCGAGCGCGGCATCACCATCAAGGCCAATACCGTCCGCATCGAATACCCCGCCAAAGACGGCGAAACCTACATCCTGAACCTCATCGACACGCCCGGCCACGTTGATTTCGCCTACGAGGTCAGCCGCTCTATGCAGGCCGTCGAGGGCTCGCTCCTCGTCGTCGACGCCTCCCAGGGCGTCGAGGCGCAGACGCTGGCCAACGTCTACCAGGCGATCGACGCCGACCACGAGGTGATCCCGGTCCTCAACAAGATCGACCTTCCGGCGGCCGACGTCGACCGCGTGGCGGAACAGATCGAGGACGTCATCGGCATCGACGCCTCCGACGCCGTGCAGATCAGCGCCAAGACCGGCCTCGGCATTCCGGATGTGCTGGAGGCCATCGTCCACCGCCTGCCTGCGCCCAAGGGCGACCGCGACGCGCCGCTCAAGGCCATGCTGGTCGATAGCTGGTATGACAGCTACCTCGGCGTCGTCGTCATGATCCGCGTCATCGACGGGGTGATCCGCAAGGGCGACCAGATCCGCATGATGCAGACCGGCGCGAAATACGGCATCGACAAGCTTGCGGTCCTGAAACCCGCGATGGTCGACATCAAGGAACTGGGGCCGGGCGAGATCGGCGTCCTCACCGCCTCGATCAAGCAGGTGCGCGACACCAAGGTGGGCGACACCATCACCCACGACAAGAAGCCCTGCGCCAAGCCGCTGCCGGGCTTCAAACCCTCCGTTCCGGTCGT
>JAJDOD010000036.1 GCA_022340315.1 Silicimonas sp.
GCCTTTGGCGTCGAGCCGCCGGACTGATCGAGTGCCGCGACGAAGCCCTTGCCGGTGCGCATCTGTTCGGTTTTTTCGACTTGTGACATGGGTGATCCTCGTTCGTTGGATGTTGGCATTCGTTTGCGGCAGGGGCCGGGACAAGTCAACGGAGGTAGCGGTAACGCTTCGGATTACACTCGAATTTCGGCCCCCGGAAAAACAATCGCACCTTTCCAGCCTGCTTTAGGCCTGGTCGAGCGCGGCGACGCCGGGAAGCGTCTTGCCCTCCATCCATTCGAGAAACGCGCCGCCGGCGGTCGAGATATAGGTGAAGTCCTCCGCCGCACCCGCCTTGTTCAAGGCCGCGACGGTGTCACCGCCGCCCGCCACGGTCACAAGCTTGCCCGCGCGGGTCAATTCCGCCGCCTTGCGGGCCGCGGCGTTGGTCGCGGCGTCAAAGGGTTCGAGTTCGAAGGCCCCCAGCGGGCCGTTCCAGATGACCGTGCGCGCCGTCTCGAACGCCTTCACGATGGCGGCGACGCTTTCGGGTCCGGCATCCAGGATCATCTTGTCAGCCGGACACTCTGTTGCGGCAACGGTAACATGCTCGGCGTTGGCGGCGAATTCCGACGCGGCAACGACATCCACGGGGAGGAGTATGTCACATGCGGCCTCTTCGGCCTTTGCCATGATTTCGCGCGCGGTCTCGGCCATGTCATGTTCGGCCAGCGACTTGCCGACCTGGATGCCCTTGGCGGCGAGAAAGGTGTTTGCCATGCCGCCACCGATCACCAGCGTGTTCACCTTGCGCACGAGATTGCCAAGCAGATCGAGCTTGGTTGAGACCTTTGCGCCACCGACCACGGCGACAAGCGGGCGCTCGGGCTCGCTCAGCGCGGCCTCCAGCGCCTTCAACTCGGCCTCCATCAGACGCCCGGCAGCGGCGGGCAGCAGCTGCGCCAAGGCTTCGGTCGAGGCATGGGCGCGATGCGCCGCCGAAAAGGCATCGTTTACGTAGACCTGGCCAAGTGCTGCAAGCGCCGCGGCAAACCTGTCGTCGTTCTTCTCCTCGCCCTCGTGGAAGCGGGTGTTTTCCAGCAGAACGATATCGCCGGGTTCCATCGCCGCGACGGCTTCCTTCGCGGGACTGCCGATACAGTCGGATGCGAATGTTACCCTGTGACCCAGGACCTGTTCGACCGTATCCTTGATCTGAGAGAGCGAGAAATCGAGGTTCGGCTTTCCTTTCGGTCGCCCGAAATGCGCCATCAGGACCGGGTGTCCGCCCTTGTCGAGAATGTCGTCAATGGTGGGCTTGATCCGCTCGATCCGGGTGGTGTCCGTAACGGCGCCATTCTCGACAGGCACATTCAGATCGACCCGCACAAGCGCAACTTTTCCGTCCAGGTCGATGTCGTCGAGCGTTTTCCAGGGCATCGCGCGTCTCCGTTCTGTTGCGCCCTTGAGTAAGGGGTTTCGGCAAGACGTCAAGAAGGGCTTTCGCCGCGCGATGCGCGACGATCCGCCGGGAAGATTGCCACCGAACCCCCGCAGTATTCCGGCACCGACGATGAGACGGGTTTTCCTTCCCGGACAGTCGCACTAGGGTCCAAACCGACACGAACATGGAAGGGCTTTTGCATGGCCGACTACGAAGACCCGGAAAACACGATCCTGATCGAACTGAAAGACGGCACGGTTGCTATTCAGCTTCTGCCGGATGTCGCACCCGGTCACGCGGCGCGCATGAAGGAACTGGCGCGGGCAGGTGAATACGACAATGTCGTTTTTCACCGCGTGATTGATGGCTTCATGGCCCAGACGGGCGATGTCGAACACGGGGATTTCGTAGAAGGTTTCGACCTGCGGCGCGCGGGTACCGGTGGGTCGAGCCTGCCGGACCTCAATGCCGAGTTCTCGAAGATACCGCATGATCGGGGGACATTGGGCGCCGCGAGGAGCGCGAACCCGAACAGTGCCAACAGCCAGTTCTTCATCAATTTCAGCGACAATCATTTCCTCAACGGGCAATACACCGTTTACGGTCGCGTGATCTCGGGGATGGAGCATGTCGATGCGATTGCCCGCGGCGAACCGCCGATGAACCCGGATCGGATGCATAGCGTGAAGGTGGCTTCCGATGCGTAAGTTCATTGCACTTGCGGCGATGGTCGCAACGCCGGCGCTGGCCCAGGACGGGCCGGGACCGAACCTGGTGATCGAGATTGCAGGCGAAGCCAACGGACGTGTCGTGATCGACATGCTCGAGGACGTCGCGCCTGGTCATGTGGAACAGATTACCGCGCTGGCCGAGGCGGGCGCCTATGACGGAGTGGTTTTCCACCGCGTGATCGACGGCTTCATGGCGCAGACCGGCGACGTTCAGTTCGGCAAGGCCGGCGGCGACATGCGCCGCGCCGGGACCGGAGGCTCGGACCGGCCCGATCTTGCCGCCGAGTTCTCGGATGTGCCCTATGACCGGGGCATCGTCGGCATGGCGCGGGCACAGAACCCCAACAGTGCCAACAGCCAGTTCTTCATAATGTTCGCCGAGGGGCATTTCCTGAACGGGCAATACACCGTGGTGGGCCGGGTGATCGAGGGCATGGACGTGGTCGACGCGATCAAGCGCGGCACGGGTCCGAACGGGTCGGTCATCGGCGAGCCGGACGTCATGCAGGATGTGAGCGTCGAGCGCTAGGACTTGGCAAATACCCGCGCCATTCTGATGATGACCGGTGCGATGGCGTGTTTTGCGGGGGTTGATGCCTTCGTGAAGTTCGCCAGCCGGACGATGAGCGCGGGGCAGATCCTGGCGCTGTCATCGGCGATTATCTTCGCAGTCTTCATCCTCTGGGTATGGCGGGACGGCGGACGCCTGTTCGCGGCGGAATGGCGCGATCCGGTCCTTCTGATTCGTTCTACCGGTGAAGTCGTCGGATCCTTTGGAATAATCATGGCCCTGGCGCTCGCGCCGCTGGCCGAAGTGTCGGCACTCGGCCAGGCGCAGCCGCTGGCCGTGACGCTGGGTGCCGCACTCTTCCTTGGTGAAAAGGTGGGTTGGCGGCGCTGGGCGGCAGTACTGCTCGGATTCATCGGCGTTTTGGTTATCCTGCGACCTGGCATGGGCGGGTTCGATCCCAATCTTCTTTGGGTTTTGCTCTATATCTTCGGTCTCGGCGCACGTGACCTGGCGAGCCGCGCCTTGCCCACGCATGTCTCGACCCCCTTTGCGGTGGTCTGGGCGATGGTGCCGATGACGATCGCCGGGCTCATTATCATGCCGTTTCAGGGTGGATGGCACCCGCTCGATGGCATGGCCTTGCTCTGGCTTCTTGGCATGTCGATCTCTGCCGCGGTTGCCCTCGTGTTGCTGACCACGGCACTGAGAACCGGCGAGGTCTCCTCGGTGGCGCCCTTCCGGTATACACGCATTCTCTTCGCGCTCCTTATCGCCGTCGCCATCTTCGGAGAACGGCTGGACGCCTACACGCTTCTCGGCGCAGCGCTTATCGTCGGTTCGGGACTCTACGCATTCCTGCGCGAGCGGCGGCTTGCGGCGGCGGGCTGAGCTTCGCGTTTCTCGCGTTTAACCTTGGCGCGACACTTGCTATAGCAGCCTCAATCCATCTCTCGAAGGGAGCCTGCCCCATGAGCACGATCATCGACATTCACGCCCGCGAAATACTCGACAGCCGGGGCAATCCGACCGTTGAGGTCGATGTCACCCTTGAAGACGGCACGATGGGCCGGGCGGCTGTGCCCTCCGGCGCATCCACCGGCGCGCATGAAGCGGTCGAAAAACGCGACGGCGACAAGTCGCGCTACATGGGAAAGGGCGTGCTCGAAGCGGTCATGGCCGTCAACGGCGAGATCGCCGATGGGCTTGTGGGGTTCGATGCGACCGAGCAGCAGGCCATAGACGCCGCGATGATCGAAATGGATGGGACGCCGAACAAGGGACGGTTGGGCGCCAATGCGATCCTTGGTGTTTCGCTTGCGGTTGCCAAGGCTGCCGCGGACTATACCTCGCAGCCGCTCTACCGTTACGTCGGCGGAACCTCGGCGCGGGTTCTGCCCGTTCCGATGATGAATATCATCAACGGCGGCGAACATGCCGACAACCCGATCGACATCCAGGAATTCATGATCATGCCCGTGAGCGCGGAGAACATCCGCGAGGCGGTGCGCATGGGATCGGAGATATTTCATACGCTCAAGAAAGAGCTTTCGGCAGCAGGTCTCTCGACGGGGATCGGCGACGAGGGCGGCTTTGCGCCGAACCTGTCATCGACCAGGGACGCGCTAGATTTCATCCTGAAGGCAGTCGAGAAGGCAGGCTACGTGCCGGGCGACGACATCATGCTGGCCCTCGATTGCGCCTCGACCGAGTACTACCGGGACGGCGCCTATCACATGAAGGGCGAAGGCAAGGTGCTGACCTCGGACGAGAATGTTGCCTATCTTCAGGCGCTGGCCAGCGACTATCCCATCCTCTCCATCGAGGACGGCTGTGCCGAGGATGACTGGGACGGGTGGGCAACGCTGACCGAAGTCATGGACGGCAAGGTGCAGTTGGTGGGCGACGACCTGTTCGTGACCAATCCCGAACGGCTGAAGCAGGGGATCGATTGGAAATGCGGCAACTCGCTTCTGGTGAAGGTGAACCAGATCGGAACGCTTTCCGAAACGCTGATGGCGGTCGACATGGCGCACCGGGCACGGATGACGGCGGTGATGAGCCACCGTTCCGGCGAAACCGAGGACGCGACGATTGCCGATCTGGCCGTGGCGACGAACTGCGGGCAGATCAAGACAGGTTCGCTTGCCAGGTCGGACCGGCTGGCCAAGTACAACCAGCTCATACGGATCGAAGAAACGCTCGACGAGACCGCGGTCTATGCCGGGAAGTCAATTCTAAGGTAGGTCCTGTCAAAACGCCGGGCCGCTTGGTTGTCGCGAGACGATCCGTCGGCGCGGCGTCGGTTGACGGGCAGCCTGGCGTTCGAAGTCGGGCGCAACCACGATGCGGTCCCGGCCCAGTTCCTTGGCCTCGAACACTGCCCTGTCTGCCCGGTCGAAAAGCGCCTGGGCCGTCTCGCCGGGACTGAGGGTGGCCACGCCTACGCTGATGGACACGCATATCTGCTGATCGCCCGCCAATTGTATCCGGGCGCTGCGAACGGTGCCGCAAAGGCGTTCGGCCATCTGCCGCACAGGCGCGGCGCCATTCAGAAGGGAAATGACAACGAACTCCTCGCCACCAATGCGGGCAAGAATGTCGTTTGGTCGCAGCTCAGCTGCGATCGTTGCGGCAATCACGGCCAGCACCCGGTCGCCGGCGCTGTGCCCATGCGTGTCGTTGACCCGTTTGAACCGGTCGAGATCCATGACCAGCAGGCTAAGCTCCGAGCCGTTGCGCTCGGCCCTGGCAACTTCCTCGCCGAGGCGCTTGTCGAAGAACCGCCGATTATAGGCGCCGGTCAGCGGGTCGACGATCACCTCGTGCTCGAGGCGTACCAGCCGGGCAACATCGCTGGCCGTTCGCGTCGCGAGGACGGACACCGCAAGAACAAAGATGCTGCCGCCGAAAAGCACCGCGCAAACGATCGCCTCGAGCAACGGGGCAAGGTCATGGGGCAATGTCCAGATCAGTGCGAGGTAGCCAGCAATGAAGCCGAGGATGAGGAGGGCAAGAGCACTCCAGCACCGCTGCAAGGACCGCGAGTTCGTTATCCTGAGCAGCAGCGCAATGGGATAAAGCGCGGACGCAAGGACGGCCACGCCAAGCAGCAGAGCAATGGTAACGAGATCGAGAGGCACCATTCCGCGCGGATTATCCGATCTGCGTTTAGATTTTCTTTCTTTCGCCCCAGGGGGTCGGAAATGGCGCGGCGCCGTCATGGGAGTGCCGGTCGCCGCGCCTGTCCCCGCACTTGCAAAGCGGGAATTCAGAGATAGAGGCGCGCCCGGAAACGGTTGCTGGCGTGAAGCTGGCGGAACGAGCGTTCGGCTTCGGCGCCTGTATCCGCCATCTGATCGCGGCCGTTCCGTGCGGTTTGTGCGTCCAGAACCCCGTTCAGGGCATTCGCGGTCACTGGTCGGCTCGGGCGTGTAAGTCGCTTGAACATCTGTTGGTCCTTTTTTGTCACCGGATCGGTGCGGGGTGGTTGTCAGTTCGCTTTTGATGCTGCCATCATGCGGGGGCGTTGCCGCCTGAAATATCGGACAGATGTCCCGGTTCGGATGCGGCAGTGCACAAAGTCATGGGGCAGATGTCCCGAAGCAGGGAAAACAGGGATGCGGCCGGTCAGATTCGTTCCGACACATGACGGTTTGTCATTGGCCTGGACCCGGTCGGGAACCGGCATGCCGCTTGTAAAGGTGGCAGCCTGGCTGACACATCTCGAGCACGATGACGAAAGCCCGCTCTGGGCACATTGGGTCTCGTTCTTCGAGGAGAATTTCGACTACCTCCGCTACGACGAGCGCGGTTGCGGCCTTTCGGACCGGAATACCGGAGCGTTGGGCATCGACAGCTGGACCGATGATCTCACCCGGGTGATCGCAACTGCCGAATTTCCGAAGCCCTTCGCAATGCTCGCGATGTCGCAGGGCACCGGCGCGGCAGTGCGCTATGCCGCCGAGAACCCCGACGATGTCTCGCACCTGGTCCTGATCGGCGGCTATTCACGCGGCGCGTTCAAGCGCAACGATCCGAAGGGTGCGGCACTCTACAAGGCCGTGGTCGACATTTTCGGCGCGGGTTTCGACGAACGAAACCCGGCCTTCCGCGATGTCTTCACAAGGCGTTTCGTGCCGCATGGAGATCCCGAACAGATGGCCTGGTTCAGTGACCTCTGTCGCAGGACTACTGACGCCGAGACCGGCGCGCGGCTTCTGGCAGCGCGCGGCGAGATGGATGCGAGTGGCTGGTTGGACAAGGTAAGATGCCCGACGCTGATCCTGCACGCTCGCGAAGACGGGGTCGCTCCGCTTTCCGAAGGGCGGTATCTGGCACAGCGAATCCCCAACGCCGAGCTTCATGTCCTGGACAGCTCGAACCACATCCTGCAAGCCACCGAACCCGCATGGGACGAGGCCCGCAATACGATTCTCGCCTTTGTCGGGGCCGCGACACGGGACGACTTCGGGCTTACACCGCGCGAGCAGGCGATCCTTGACGAGATCTGCTCTGCCAGGAGCAACAAGGAGATCGCGCGCGTTCTCGACATGAGTGAAAAGACGGTCCGCAACCATGCAACGCGGATATTCGCCAAGCTGGGTGTTTCAACCCGGCAGGAGGCGATCCTCAAGGCCAGGACGGGGCCATGAATCGCGCCTTCATCTTCGATGTCTTCGGGACCTGCGTGGACTGGCGGAACTCGGTGGCGCGCGATGTGGCGGCTGCGTTGCCCGAGATCGACGCCTATGCCTTCGCGGATGCATGGCGTGGCGAGTACCAACCGGCGATGCAGCGCATTCGCTCCGGGGGCCGAGGCTATGTGAAACTTGATCCGCTCCACCGTGAGAACCTGGATCGCGTTCTTGAACGCTTCGGCGTCGACGTGCCTGACCGGGACGCGCTCAACCGGGCCTGGGAGCGGCTCGATCCCTGGCCCGATGTCGTGCCCGGGTTGACGGCTTTGCGCGACAAAGGGCTGGTCGCCACCTGCTCGAACGGTTCCATCGCGCTGATGTCGCGGCTGGCACGCTGGAGCGGGCTGCCCTGGGACGCCATACTCGGCGCCGATATCGCGCAGGACTACAAACCCAAGGCCCGGGTCTACCTCGCCTCGGTCGAGGCCCTCGGCCTTAAAGCTGCTGCGGTCACGATGGTTGCCGCGCATAACGACGATCTGGTTGCGGCACGAGCGGCCGGGTTATCGACGGCTTTCGTGGCCCGGCCCACCGAGCATGGTGTCGGCCAGCAAACCGATCTGGAGCCATCGGAAGACTGGGACATTGTGGCCTCGGATTTCCAGGACCTGGCCCGTCGCGCATGACCGCCGATGAGATAATCGCACGTCTCGCGCTTGAGCCGCATCCCGAAGGCGGCTGGTACCGGCAGACCTGGCAGGCGGCGGACGGGCCGCGACCGAGCGGAACGTGCATCTACTTCCTGCTGGGCTCGGGCGAGCGAAGCCATTGGCACAGGGTTGATGCGACCGAGATCTGGCATTTCTACGGCGGCGCGCCACTTGTTCTGCGCATCGCGGCCGAGGCGGCGGGACCGGCCAACCGGTATTGGCTCGGCCCCGATCTGGTCGGAGGCGAGGCGCCGCAGGTGATCGTCCCGGAGGGTCACTGGCAAAGCGCCGCGACCACGGGCAACTGGACGCTGGTCGGCTGTACCGTCTCGCCGGGGTTCACTTTCGACGGCTTCGAACTTGCCGCGCCGGATTTCGACATTCCCGAGGCGTGAGACAGGCTTGCGCCGGTGGGAAACTGGCGCTAAAGAAACGCCCCGGCGGGTGATTAGCTCAGTGGTAGAGCGCTTCGTTCACATCGAAGATGTCAGCAGTTCGAATCTGTTATCACCCACCATTTTCACACCTTTCATTTCCGGTCAGCGCATATCGGGCCGGTGTTTGCCACGGGTCTGGGCGTAACGCGCCAGGTCGGCCGCGCGGCCGATGCTCTCGACCTCGTCCTGAACCGCCCGGCAGAGCGGCCCGCACACATCGCGCGGCATGAGCGCGCGCCTGAACCATGCCCTTACCATTGTTCCGTCCTCGTGCGCGGGTGCGGCCGAAACGGCAGCCCCAGGTCGCGTGACAGGTGCGGATCGGTCTGAATATCGGCGAGCCGCCGGCGCGATCGCCGCTCGGCGGCGTGTCTGTCAATGGCGTCGGCAAGCAGGAAGAGGGGAAACGGCATGGAAATACTCCTTGATTCGCTGTTTGATTTCCCTCAAGCTACGTCCTCAAGTTAACTTGAGGTAAAGTGAAATCTTGCGGAGCCGCCAATGAAACTCAATGACCTGTCCGTGGGCGAGATGGCCGAGCGCGCGGGTGTTCCCGTGTCGACAATTCATTACTACGAGGCGGAGGGGCTGATCGAAAGCTGGCGCACGCCAGCCAATCACCGCCGATACGACAGGCGAGAGTTGAGGCGCGTTGCCATCGCGCGCGTTGCCCTGACTGTCGGTGTTTCACTCAAGGAAGTGCGCGAGGTCCTTGATCGCGTTCCGCGCAGCAAGGCTGTGGGCAAGAACGACTGGGCGAAGGCCGCCGAACCGTGGGCCGAGATGCTCGACGAGAAGATCATGCTGCTGCAGCGTCTTCGTGACCAGATGGGGTTCTGCATCGGTTGCGGGTGCCTGTCGCTGGACAGCTGCCCGCTCTACAATCCGGAAGACTCGCTTGCCCGCAACGGTTCGGGACCGCGACGATGGACCGGGGGAGAGAGCGAACTAGCCTGACGGCTTGCCGAGTGAACCCAGAGCGGATAAGGAACGCTCGGCGGGCGATTAGCTCAGTTGGTAGAGCGCTTCGTTTACACCGAAGATGTCGGCGGTTCGAGCCCGTCATCGCCCACCAGTTTTGTAGAACGGCAGTCAAAGTACTGGCGCAGCCGTAGCTGCCAGCCCAGGCACGCCGCAGGCGCGGGCATTCGATAGCGAAAATTCAGTTTTCAAGGCCGTGAACGCCCGTTCCGAAAACGATTGCCGACCGCCCATAAAAGTGGCTGGGCGCACCAATGGCCGCCCTAAATCTGAGCATCGGCCAGCAAACGCACAAGAAACAAGCGCCAAGAATTGAGGCAGATCGACAGCAGTGCCTATGAATTGGCGCCGGACCAAAGTCCGAGCGAAACGTGCGATGGCGCCGGACCAGCAAACCCAGACACCATCGCACTCCGCAAATGATATGCGTGGGGGAGATTATGGTGCGTCTGAGCCGAAACTCAACATTCCCGCGCGACATGCAAAGGGATTAGGAATGTCTAGGAAACTGCTTGCAACTTCCGCCGCCGCGCTGCTCGCCGGTACGGTTTCGGCCTGGGCCTGCGACGCGCCGATCAAGGTCGGTGTTCTTCACTCGCTGTCGGGAACGATGGCGATCTCGGAAACGACGCTGAAAGACACGATGGAGATGCTGATCGACATCCAGAACGAGAAGGGCGGCGTTCTGGGCTGCGAACTGGAAGCGGTCGTGGTCGATCCTGCCTCGGACTGGCCGCTCTTTGCGGAAAAGGCGCGTGAACTTCTCACGGTGCATGATGTCGACGTGATATTCGGCAACTGGACGTCTGTTTCGCGCAAGTCGGTTCTGCCCGTCATCGAGGAACTGAACGGGCTGCTGTTCTACCCGGTCCAGTACGAGGGCGAGGAATCGTCCAAGAACGTGTTCTACACCGGTGCCGCGCCCAACCAGCAGGCGATCCCGGCAACGGATTACTTCCTCGAGGAGTTGGGGGTCGAGAAGTTCGCGCTTCTGGGGACTGACTACGTATACCCGCGGACCACGAACAACATTCTCGAGTCGTACCTGCAGCAGAAGGGTATTGCTGCCGAGGATATCTTCGTCAACTACACGCCGTTCGGTCACTCCGACTGGTCCAAGATCGTGGCCGACGTGGTCGCGCTGGGCGCCGATGGCAAGAAAGTTGGCGTTATCAGCACTATCAACGGTGACGCGAATGTTGGTTTCTACAAGGAACTGGCGGCAGCGGGCATCTCGGCCGACGACATCCCCGTGGTAGCCTTCTCGGTCGGCGAGGAAGAGCTTTCAGGCCTCGACACGTCGAACCTTGTCGGTCACCTGGCAGCGTGGAACTACTTCCAGTCGGCTGACACCGAGGCCAACGAAGAATGGGTTGCGGCCTGGAAAGGGCGCATGGGCGATGAGCGCGTGACCAACGACCCGATGGAGGCGCATTATATCGGCTTCAACATGTGGGTGAACGCAGTCGAGGCGGCCGGAACCACCGACGTCGACGCGGTGCGCACCGCGATGTACGGCCAGGAGTTCCCGAACCTGACGGGCGGCACGGCGGTCATGTTGCCGAACCACCACCTCGCCAAACCGGTGCTCATCGGTGAGATCCAGGAAGATGGGCAGTTCGACATCATCAGCCAGACCGACGAGGTTCCGGGCGATGCATGGACCGACTTCCTGCCGGAATCGGCGGTCCTGAAGTCGGATTGGCAGGAACTTGGTTGCGGCATGTACAACACCGAGACTGAAACCTGCGTGCAGATCAAGTCGAACTACTGAGTGCTTGTGGCGGGGCATGACCCCGCCCTCTGAAGGGCGGCTTTCGGGCCGCCCTCTGACTGGCTGAGGGGCAGGGAATCAATGTCGGTATTGCATCGGTATTACGTCGGCATCGCGTCGGTGCTTCTCACAGTGCTTGCTCTGCCGCTTGCCGCACAGGACGCCGACGCGCCGATCCAGCGCCTGCTGCAGGAACACGGCGACATCATCGCCAAGTCATCGCGCAAGACCATCGGCCCTGCCATCGACGCGCTTGCCGCCAGCGGGCTTCAGGAGGCGCGCACTGTCCTCGACCGCTGGCAGTCGAAGGAAATGTGGTTGAACGAGGAGACCGGGCTTTTCGTCTGGGCCGAGGAGGTCGACCGCGACACGATCCGGGTATTCGACTTCGCGGACGGCTCTGAAATAGGTGAGGTGCCGGACGACAACTACAAGCAGCTGAAACCGAACAGCGGTATTCGGGGATTGATCGCCGCGGCACTTGTGCAGTTCCAGTTGCGTGATCCGAACCCGCGTGCCCGCGCCCGTGC
>JAJDOD010000089.1 GCA_022340315.1 Silicimonas sp.
CAGCAAGGCGAGATCCTTTTCGAGGGAGAAGCGGTAGAATGGCGCGGTTCGGGGCTGAACCGGCATCCTGCCAACAAACAGCAGGTGACGCGCATCCGCACGAACCTTTCGATGGTATTCCAGCAGTTCAACCTCTGGTCCCACCTGACGATACTGCAAAATGTGATGGAAGCGCCGGTTACCGTGATGAAGCGCGACCGGGCCGAGGTCGAGGCGAAGGCGCGCGAGTACCTCGCCAAGGTCGGGATCGGCGACAAGTGCGATGTCTGGCCCGCGCAGCTCTCCGGCGGCCAACAGCAGCGGGCCGCGATCGCGCGTGCGCTTTGCATGGAGCCGCGTGCTCTGCTGTTCGACGAGCCGACAAGCGCGCTGGACCCGGAACTGGAGCAGGAGGTGATCCGCGTGATCAAGGCGCTGGCGACGGAAGGCCGGACAATGATCATCGTCACACACGACATGAACCTGGCCCGCGATGTGAGCGACCACGTGGTGTTTCTGCACCAGGGCCTGATCGAAGAAGAAGGTGCACCGGACCAACTGTTCGGCGCAACAAAATCCGAACGGCTGAGACAGTTCCTGTCCGCCGTGTCTGCTTAACCCAAGGGGAGAAAGAACATGAAGAAACTGATCCTGTCCGCCGCCACGCTGGCTGTGGTCGCCGGCATGGCCCATGCCGGCAGCCACTCGGTGGTTCGCATGGGCACCGAGGGCGCCTACCCTCCGTGGAACCTCATCAATGACGCAGGCGAGGTCGATGGCTTCGAGCGTGAACTGGGTGACGAGCTTTGCGCGCGCGCCGAACTGACCTGCGAGTGGGTGACCAACGACTGGGATTCGATCATTCCGAACCTGGTCTCGGGCAACTACGACGTGATCATCGCCGGCATGTCGATCACCGACGAGCGCGACGAGGTCATCGACTTCACGCAGGCTTATACGCCGCCCGATCCCTCTGTTTACGCGGCCCTGTCTGATGACGTGGACGTGACGAGCGGCGTGATCGCTGCGCAGGCTGGCACCTTGCAAGCCGGATATGTTGCCGAGAGCGGTGCGACGCTGATCGAGTTTGCAACTCCGGATGAAACGATTGCAGCTGTAACGAATGGCGAGGCCGATGCGGTCCTGGCCGACTGGAGCTTCATCGAGACAGCGTTGGCGGCAAACAGCGACCTGATGGAGGCCGGCGAGCCGGTTGTGCTCGGCAAAGGTGTCGGCATGGGGCTTCGCGAGTCGGATGGTGAGCTGAAGGCCAAGTTCGACGCGGCAATCCAGTCCATGAAAGACGACGGTTCGCTGAACGAGTTGATCGCCAAGTGGGAAGTGTCCAGCCAGTGGTGATCGTGACAGGCGCAGAGAATGACGCATTCTCTGCGCCGGCTTCCGGCGCAGAGCCCGGTTTCCCGAAAACGCGCCGTTTTGCCTGTCAGTCTCGGGGACGGAGACCGGCTGCCTGATGTTCGAATGGTGCGCCGATCCCGACACGCTTGAAGGCTTTGCCTGGGTCGCTTGCTACCTGACCAACGGCAAGCACCTAACGGCATATATGTCTTTCGGGACGGTGATGCTGCTTCTGGCGATCACAGCGCCCGTGTCGCTCGCCTTCGGTTTCGCGGGCGCAACGGCGGCCCGCAGCCCTGTCGCGCCGCTCAGGTGGCTGGGCAAGGGCTACACGGCCATCGTTCGCGGCGTGCCGGATATCGTCTTCTTCCTCTTCTTCGTAATCGCGCTGGACCAGGGCTTTGAGTGGATGCGTCACCAGGTGCTCTGTCCCGACTGGACCGAGCCGATCCGGCAAGGCAGCGATTTCGTCGTCTGCCCGGCGGCAAAGCTGCCGCTGTCGAACGCGCCGCAGGCGGTGCACGAGGTCTATGGCTTCTTCCTTGCGGTTCTGACCTTCGCCATCGTGTTCGGGGCCTTCGCCGCGAACATTCTTTTCGGCGCGATGCGTGCCGTTCCCCGCGCCCAGATGGAAACAGCCGAGGCTTACGGAATGTCGCACCGGCAGGCGTTCTGGCGCGTCCTGATCCCGCAGATGTGGATCTTTGCCCTGCCCGGGCTTTCGAACCTCTGGATGATCCTCGTCAAGGCAACGCCGCTTCTGTTCCTGCTGGGCGTCGAGGACATCGTGTACTGGGCGCGCGAGTTGGGCGGCTCGAAGGGACCGATATTCGACTATCCGCATCCAGATTGGTCACTGTGGTACTTCTCGGCGCTGCTGGTCTTCTACCTCGGCCTCACGCGCGTCTCCGAGGTCGTCCTGGGGCGGATCACGCGCAAGCTCAGCCACGGCCAGGCGACGGTGGCCGGTGAGGCGTTGAGGGGGTGAGCGTGGGTTGCTGGGACACGATAGCCGCCTATGCATTCCGCTCGCTGGGCTATGGCGAGCGGCTGCTGCCGAGGGAAGGCTTCACCCTTTGCGAGCATTTCACGCTGATCGGCTCGGGCCTGATATGGAACGTGTATTTCGGGGTGCTTGCGCTGATCTTCGGCTTCTTTCTCGCGACGGCCGTTGCGCTTGGCAAGGCAACGGCGAACCCGCTGATCCGCAAACCCTGCGAGTGGTTCGTTTTCGTGTTCCGGGGCTCACCACTCTTCATCCAGTTCTTCTTCGCCTACCAGTTGTTTGTCCTGCTACCACGCGACGGCATCGAGATTTTCGGCATCACCGCCGAAACGCGCTGGCTGACACGGGCCTGGGCAGGTGCGCTGATCGTGCTGTTCCTGAACACCGCCGCTTATTCGGCCGAGATATTCTACGGGGCGCTGCAATCGGTGCCCAGGGGCGACATGGAGGCCGCGGAGGCCTACGGGCTGACAGGCTGGAACAAGTTCCGCCGGATCACTTGGCCAACGATGCTGCGACTGGCGTGGCCGGCCTATACAAACGAGGCGATCTTTCTCTTCCACGCCACGACGCTGGTCTATTTCTCGGGCTTCCCGGCCTGGCAGCAGAGCGGCGATGCGCTGTACTACGCGAATTATTTCGCGGACAAGACCTTCAACCCCTTCGTTGCCTACCCAATCGTCGCCTTCTATTTCATCCTGCTGACGCTGACGGTGATCGGTTTGTTCTCGATCATCAACAAGCGGCTCAACCAGCATCTGCCGGGCGAGCGGAAGCGCATTCGCTATCGCCCGCAGCTCATTCGCTGACCTGCCTCAGCGCTTCAGAACACTGGTGAAATGGTCAGCAATTTCGGCCATGAGCGTTTCGGTGATCACGAGGGGCGGCGACATGGCGAGGTTGTCGCCGATGGGCCGCACGATCAGACCGCGATCCCAGAGCTTGTCGTAGACCTCGCGTCCCCTCTCCCCGACCGTGGCGCTCACCTCCATCTGAACAGCGCCCATAAGGCCGCAGTTGCGAATATCGACTACGCCCGGCAGACCCTTCAGGCTGTGGAGCATGTCCTCCCAGAGCAGTGCGGCCTTCGCGGCCTGCTCGAAGATGCCCTCGTCGCGATAGACGTCGAGCGTGGCCAGAGAAGCCGCGCAGGCGAGCGGGTGGCCCGAATAGGTGTAGCCGTGGAAGAGGTCGGGCATCCACTCGGGGCCGGTCATCATCGCGTCGCGGATACCGGGCCGGGCGAAGACGCCGCCCATGGGAACGGTTGCGTTGGTGATACCCTTGGCCACGGTGAAGAGGTCGGGCGTCACACCGAGCTTCTGGTGACCGAAGGCGGTGCCCAGTCGCCCGAAACCGGTGATAACCTCGTCGAATATCAGAAGGATGCCGGTTTCATCGCAGATCTCGCGCAGCCGTTCGAGATAGCCCTTCGGCGGCGGCAGCACACCCCCTGCTCCTGCCACGGGCTCTACGATCACCGCCGCGATACGCTGGGCACCATAAAGATCGACGAGGCGTTGCAGGTCCTCGGCAAGGTAGGCGCCGTGCTCGGGAAGGCCGCGCGAGAAGGCGTTCTCGGGCAATTGCGTCTGCCGCATGTGCTGGCTGTCGGGATAGAGCGTGCCGAACTGCTGCTTGTTGGCGACGAGTCCGCCCACCGAGACCCCGCCGAAGTTGATGCCGTGATAGGCGCGCTCGCGACCGACCAGGATGCGCCGCCCTGCCTCGCCGCGCGCGGTGTGATAGGCGAGCGCGATCTTGAGTGCGGTGTCGACGGCCTCGGAGCCGGAGTTGGTCAGGAACACCTGGTCGAAGCCGGGCGCGAGTGCCACGAGGCGCGAGGTGACTTCGAAGGCGAGCGGGTGCGATTGTCCGAAGGAATGGGCGAAATCCATGGTCGCCGCCTGCTTCTGGATCGCGGCAGTGATCTTCGGATGGCCGTGGCCCGCGTTCGAGCACCAGAGCCCGCCCGTGCCATCGATCATCCGCCGTCCGTCGGCGGCGATGTAGTGGCAGCCCTCTGCACCGACTATCAGGCGCGGATTGGCCTTGAAGGCGCGTGACGAGGTGAACGGCATCCAGAACGCGTCGAGATCGTTCGGCAGGTTGGGTCTTTCGTTCATGTCGTGCTCCATTTGGCGTCGGCGAGCGCCGTGCTGCCCAGCGTGGGCACGCCCTTGTCGAGTTTCAGTCCGGTCTCGGAGAAGACGAGCGGCGTTCTCAGCCCCTTGTCGCCCTCTGGCGCGATAGTCATCCCCCGGGCGAGGGATTGAGGGTCGGCGAGAGCCTCGCTGACGGTGTTGATCGGGCCCGCCGGAACGCCCGCGTGCGTGAGTTCGGCAAAGAGCACAGCCTTCTCCCATGTCGCGATACGCCCCGCAAGGAGCGTTGCCAGTTCATCGCGGTTGGCGAGCCGTGCCGAGTTGCTGCTGAAGCGGGCGTCGGCGGGCACTTCCGGCAGGCCGAGGACCGTGCAGAGCTTGGCGAATTGCCCGTCGTTGCCGACGGCGATCACCATGTCGCCATCGGCGGCAGCGAAGACCTGGTAGGGGGTCAGGTTCGGGTGCGCATTGCCCGCGCGGCGGGGCGACTTGCCGGTGGCGAAAAAGTTCTGCGCCTGGTTGGCGAGCACGGCGGACATGCAGTCGAAAAGCGCGATATCGACATGCTGGCCCCTGCCCGTCACCGCGCGTGCCGCCAGCGCCGCCTGGATGCCGATGGTGGCGTAGAGCCCACTGAAAATATCGGCAAATGCGACGCCCATCTTGGTGGGCGGCCCGTCCGGGTCTCCCGTCAGGTCCATGATCCCGGACATGGCCTGGATCAGCAGATCGTAACCCGGTTCGCTCGCGCGCGGACCGGTTTGTCCGAAACCGGTGATCGAGCAGTAGACAAGCCGCGGATTGTCTCGCGAGATGCTCGCGTAATCCAAACCGAAACGGGCAAGTCCGCCCAGCTTGAAGTTCTCGATCAGAACGTCAGCCTCAAGCGCCAGCGCGCGGACACGGGCGAGGCTCTCGGGGTCGCGCAGATTGGCGACTACGCTCGACTTGCCTCGATTGCAGCCGTGGTAATATGCAGCCGTCTTGACGCCCTCGCGCTCGAAAAAAGGGGGGCCCCATGCGCGCGTGTCGTCGCCTTCGGGGCTTTCCACCTTAACGACCTCGGCGCCAAGATCGGCGAGCGTCTGGCCTGCCCACGGCCCGGCAAGTACGCGGGCCAGTTCCAGAACCCGAAGTCCCTTGAGTGGTGCAGTCACGCCGCCCTCCCCTTTTGGAATGTCGTGGTCGCCCCGGCCAACGGCGGGACATCTTACGGACTTCTCCTTCGATGCCGCGCTTGTCAAGCTGGCGCGGGAATTGTAGACCCGCCCATCGAACCGCGAAGGGATCTTGGACATGAGCATCGACAGCGAAAGCGACGTCTCGGCGAACCTTCAGATCGGCCCGACCAGCCTCGGCATGGTGCGTATCTTCGTCGAAGCAAATGGTACCGAGATCCCTATGGATTTCGACCCCGAAGAGGCCGAGGAGATCGCCGACGAGATTCGCGCGGCCGCCGGGCGGGCCCGGGCGATGGCGCCAAAAGGCGGCAAGAAGCGCTAAGCTGCCTTACGGAATCTAGTCAGACCGTGGATACAACAAGACCCGGATCGCGCGCCGAATGCCAGCGGAGCGCTGCGTGGCGGGCAAACTTCTGGATCAAGACCTTACGCCGCGCAGGTGGCAACTTGTTTTCCGGTGCCATGCGCACGATCTCGGCATCGTAGGCGTCAGCAATCAAAAGTCCGGTATCTTCGGGCAGCAACTCGTTGGGGAAATCGTCGTCAACGGCCCAAAAGTATCTGTCGCACCACTCGAGATAACCCCGCCACTTCTGATCTGACTGGAAGTCCGTCCGGCTCGACTTGCACTCGATGATCCAGACCTCGCCTTTCGGCCCCAACCCCATGACATCGACACGCAGACCCGCCGACGGGATCAGTTCCTCGACCGAGACAAAGTCAAGGCTCGCCAAGTGGCGGCATACACCTCTTGCCAGAAGCTGACCTGGTCGCATGTCGATGGATTGCCAAATGTTCATAAACCAATTGTGAACAAAACATAAACATCGTGCAAGGGAAAAGACCTCTACGGGTAGAGAGGCCCATAATGAATGCGCGAAATCCCCGATGCTCAAATGGCACCGGGGACTTTCTCGAAACGCCTTTGCGAACCGTTGAGGAACTTACTTGTTCGCGCCAAGCGTACTGATCGCTTCGGCGGAATAGAGCTCATTGAACGAGATGCGACGGTCGCGGTTTACGTCGAAGTTGAGGACGTCGTTTGCTGACGTACCGGGATAAACCGACTGCAGTTCCGCGAGCGATGCAAAACCAGAGCCGTCCGTATCGAGTTGATCCAGCGAAACCAGCACACCACCGCCGCTCACGTGCTGACGCAAGATGGTCTGTGCTTCAGGGGCATAGATCTCGTTGGCGCTTACACGATTGTCCTTGTTGGCGTCGATGATGTCGAATTCATGCGACATCAGGCCTGGGTAGGCGGCCGCCAAATCGGCTTCAGAGGCGAAGGTACCGCCCGAGATGTCGGCGACCGAGCGCGTTGCGCCGGTGCCGTTAATGCCACGTTCAAGGATGGCTTCCGCGCCCGGCGCGTTCAGCTCCACGGACGAAAGGCGGCGGTCCCGGTTGGCGTCGAGATCACGGAAGTCGTTCCGCGAGACGCGCGGGTTGACGGCAGTGACTTCGGCGAAACTGACAAAGCGATCACCATTGGTGTCGAAGCTGCCGACCGACATGGCCGAAGCGGCGGTGGCGGCGATTGCAGAAGTGGCGAGGGCCAGAACGAGGGTTTTCATTGGTTATCTCCAGTCTCAAGGTTTGTGTTTTGGGTTTGGCGGGATGTCCGCCGTTGTGCCAAACCAGATGGGGAGCCCAGCGAGCGGTCAAACATGGATTTCTGCACAGCCCTCTGTGCATTTGGAGAAAAAATGTATTAATTTCAGTATATTCACGGGATCGAGAGCACTTTCGCGTCTCCTCGTGATGGGGCGTGACCGTACGTGAGAAAATGTTTCCAATGGTCGCGGGCCGGCAGCTCTGCTCGCTCCAGCCTACGCCAGCCATCCATGTCGCAAGGCCTGCGCCCAACTCGACGCGCCCTTCGCTTCGGCCATGGCGATCATCGGTTCGGCATCGTAGGGAACAGACCGGAGCGTAACCATCCAGTCGCCCGCCACAGACTCGAGGATCGCATAACGCGCGTCTGGCGCTCCGGTCTGGTGAACGAAATGCGGCTCCATCCGGGTATCGAGATAGGCCGGGCAACCGACGCTTCCCGGGTTCACGATCCGCTGGCCACCTGGCAGGCGGATACTGCGCGGAGTGTGGGTGTGTCCGCAAAGGATGACCGATGCGGAAACGCCGTTCAGTCGTTCCTCCGTCGCGTCAAGGTCGCGCGACACAAGCCGCTGGTCCGGGCCGCGGTGATCAAGCCAGTTTTCGTCGTCCGAGCCCGGGGTGCCGTGACACAGAAACAACTCGCCCAGCGTTGCCGTGAGAGGCAGAGACCTCACCCAGTCCAGCGTCGCATCGCTCAGGTCTTCGATCACCCAGCTTTCCCAAAGCCCCATCGCGCTGGCTGGCCGGTCCACTAGCAGACGATCGTGATTGCCACTGACGGTGAGCATCGGCGTGTCTGCAAGCAACCGTGCCGTTCCCTCCCCGTCGAGCGGACCGCTGAAGCAGTCCCCGAGATTGACGACCTGCGCAATCCCGTGCCGGCCGATGTCGTCGAGAACGGCTTCCAAGGCCGCGCTGTTGCCGTGGATGTCACTTAGAACCGCAAGTCTCATGACTGCACAATCCGGTCTCGCGCCCCAGGCTGCAAGATCCTATAGACAATGCGAATCCAAAAGGAGGCCGGTTTGGAGATTTCAGGACTGGGTGCCCTGGTAAGCGGGGGCGCGTCGGGACTGGGCGCGGCCACCGCGCGGCAGTTGGCCGATGCGGGGGCACGCGTCACTATTGCGGATCTTGACGAAACGGGCGGCAGCGCCCTGGCGGCCCGGATCGGTGGACTTTTTGTCCGCACCGATGTCACCAAGCCTGCGGAAGTCGCCGAAGCTCTCGACCGATCCGGGGCATTCTCCGGCACGCAACGCATACTTGTGAACTGCGCCGGGATCGCCCCCCCGGCCAAGGCGGTGGGACGCGACGGCAATGCGCTGGCACTCTCTGCATTCGCGCGCGTGATCGAGGTGAACTTGCTGGGCACCTTCAATTTCCTTTCGCAATTCGCCGCCCGCCTGCAAGCCGCCGAGGCGCTGGGTGACGAGGAACGCGGCGTAATCGTCAACACCGCCAGCGTTGCCGCCTTCGACGGGCAGATCGGCCAGCCTGCGTATTCCGCGTCCAAGGCTGGCGTTGTCGGCATGACACTTCCATTGGCGCGCGAATTTGCCAAAAGCGGCATCCGCGTCATGGCAATTGCACCAGGCCTTTTCCTGACCCCGATGCTGGAGAGTTTGCCTGAGGACACACAAACCTCGCTGGGGCAGCAGGTACCGTTCCCGAACCGACTGGGACGACCGGAGGAGTTCTCGGCTCTCGTCGAGGCGATCATACGAAACTCGATGTTGAACGGTGAGGTGATCCGCCTTGATGGCGCAATTAGGATGGCGCCGAGATGAATTATTCCGACGACTTTCTGCGCCGCGTGCTTGAGGAAACCAAGGTCATTGCAATGGTCGGAGCCTCGACAAACAAGGTGCGTGCATCTTATTTCGTGGCCAGTTACTTCAACGCGAGGGGCCGTCGGATCATTCCAGTAAATCCGGCGATCGCGGGTGAAACACTGTTCGGAGAAACCGTGGTTTCAGATCTCTCCGAAATCGACTGCCAAGTGGACATGGTAGACATCTTCCGCCGCTCCGACCAGGTACCGGACATCGTAGATGCGGCGATTGCGCATCTCATGCCGGGTTTGAAATCGGTCTGGATGCAGTTCAACATTGTCAACGAAGACGCCGCCGCACGCGCCGAGGCGGAAGGGTTGGACGTGGTGATGAACCGATGCACCAAGGTCGAATATGCAAGGCTGATGCGCGAGATTGGCGCCGTGGGGATTCCAAGCCGAGTTATCTCATCGAAGCTCACCCGAAGAATTTGACGCCTTACGAAGGCAGAGTGGGACGCGATGGTATCTTCCAAACTCCCGTCTCAGCCGCAGCAATATGCTGCCATGACCGCCGAAACCGCGATAGACGGCGCACAGGAACCGGGGCAAACGCAATTCATCGGAACCTGAGCCGGCCGGACTGTGCTCTTCAAATGACGCGAGGATCGCGACCGAAAGAGGAGGGTGTGGAATTTCAGGCGCGATGGAGCGGCTGAAGGGAAATGAGCCTATTGCTACCCCACATGTTGTCGAAAAGACAAATCACGATACGGATGAAGCGAAAAAATCTGCGTAACTTACTGATTTTTGGTACCGCCTCCCCGGCTCGAACGGGGGACCTCTTGATCCACAATCAAGCGCTCTAACCTACTGAGCTAAGGCGGCACGACCGCCTCCCTAGCGCCGGGCGCTTTCGATTGCAAGTCTCAGATCAGGTCAAGTTCCCAGGTCTGTTCGACCACATCGACCCCAAACGAATGCGTGGCTTCCGAGCCCGCGCACACAAACCCATTCTTCGCGTAAAGCGCGCAGGCCGCCCGGTGCGATTCATGGGTCCACAGCTTCATCCTGCTGTACCCGACCGCGCGAGCGTAGCCGATACAGGCATCGAGCAGCCGCTGCCCCAGACCGATCCCGCGCGCCTCAGGCTCCAGCAGAAACATCCGCAGCTTGGCGAAACGCCGCTCTTCAGTCCGGGTGCAAAAGATCGAGCCGAGTCTTCGATCGCCCTCGACTGCAATAAAGGCGCGTTCCCGTGCCGGGTCTCGGGTGCGGATGTAGTTCGCAAGAATCTCGGCCACCATCGCCTCGAACGTTATGTCGAAGCCTTCGTCGCGGGCGTAGAGTTCGGCGTGGCGTTGTACTAGCCACCCCGTGTCGCCGATTTCAAGGTCTCGAAAGAAAATACTGGCCGGATCGGGTCGCATGAACTAACTCCACAAACGCAAAGGATAATTGTCAAGAGCGGAGCAATGAACAAGACATGCTGGCTTCTCGCCGCAGGCGTATCTTGTTTCGTTCAACTACCGGTACTCGCCCACGAGGGGGTCAAGGACCCGGCGGTACTCGCACGCATGGACTCAATGAAGGAAATCGGAAAGGCAACGAAGTTTCTGGGCGCGATGGCGAAGGGGGAAGCTCGTTTCGATCCCCTGAAGGCCCGACAATCTTTGGCGCTCATCTCAGACGAGGCACGCCGGACGCCGGAGTTATTCGCCGGTGCCAACGACGATCCGAAGTCGAAGGGCGATCCTGCGATCTGGGAGGATTTCGCCGATTTCCGAAGAAAGTCAAAAGAGCTTGAGCGCATTGCGGCGCGCTCAGCTAACGAACTGTCCGTCGTTGACGAACTGAGCGCAGCCCTGCGTGACATCGGAGCGGCCTGTAGGGCATGTCATGAAGCGTACCGTAAACCCTGAGATTGACCTCGCCCGATTGGCATTGGCCGGGCTCCACGCTGCTTACTCCAGCCGATCCAACAAGGTCCTGGCGGCAATCTGTTCTGCAGCGCGTTTGGATGGTGCGCTGGCTGTCGCCCTCTGGCCGTTGGCCAGCCGGACCTCAATGGTGAAAACCGGCGCATGGTCCGGCCCTGTCCGGTCCAGTTCAACATAGTCGGGCGGGGCGTAGCCCCTTGCCTGCGCCCACTCCTGCAAGCTGGTCTTGGCATCGCGCGCGTCCTCGCCGACCGTTGCGATCCGCGTCTGCCAAAGGCGAAGAACCAACGTCTCGGCGGCGAGGTAGCCCGCATCGAGATAGACCGCAGCGATGACCGCTTCCATCGCATCACCAAGAAGCGCGTTCTTTCGCCGCCCTCCGGATTTCATCTCGGAACGACCGAGCTTCAGCACCTCGCCGAGGCCAAGCTCGCGCGCGATCTCGGCGCAGGTTTCCTTGCGGACAAGAGCGTTGTAGCGGGGGGCAAGCTGGCCTTCGCGGGCCGACGGGTCGCTCTTCAGCAGCGCATCCGCGATGACCAGTCCCAGCACGCGGTCACCGAGGAATTCAAACCGCTGGTTGTCCGGCCGCTGCGGACTTGAGATCGACGCGTGCGTCAGCGCGCGGATCAGCAGTTCCGGCTCGCCAAAGCCGTGTCCCAGCCGTCTTGAAAAGGCAACCAGATCGGCGCTCAGGCGCATCACTGGATCTTCTTGAAGAACCGGTCGGGGCGCCAAGTCCAGACAAAGAGCAGCGAGCGCCCCGCGGATGAAAAGATCACCCGGTCGGCGCGGCCGATCAGGTAATCGTAGGGCACAAACCCAACGCCGCCAAAATCCTGCCGCTCGCGGCTATCGGTCGAGTTGTCGCGATTGTCGCCCATGAAGAAATAGTGGCCTTCGGGAACTGAAAATACGCCGGTATTGTCGAACCTGCCGTCGAACACATTCAGAACCGAATGCGCGCGGCCGCCCGGCAAGGTTTCGATCGCTTTTTCCTTGGTGCAATCCGCGCCTTCCGGCACCCGGCCCTGAACGCAGGACGGGAAGGTTTGCAGCGGACCTTGCGGTGCAAAACGTTCGACGAAGTATCCGTCGGCCACCTGCGGCACTTCCTCGCCATTGATATAGAGCCTGCCGTTCTGCATCTGAACGGTATCGCCCGGAAGTCCGATCACGCGCTTGATGAAGTCCTGTCCATTCACGGGGTGGCGGAAGACGACGACATCCCCACGCTCGGGCTCGCTGCCCAGGATGCGCCCGGTGATCGGGCAAATGCCGAACGGGCACGACACCTGAGAATAACCGTAGGCCATCTTGTTGACGAACAGGAAGTCACCGATAAGCAGCGTGTCTTTCATCGAGCCGGACGGAATCCAGAACGGCTGGAAGAAGATGGTTCGGAAAACACCCGCGATCAGAAGAGCATAGACGATGGTCTTGATAGTCTCGACCACGCCATCCATCAGCGTTCCGGTTTTCTCACTCATGCGATCCCGCCTCGTATTCGTGCGCGCTTTCTGGGTGCGCGAGGGCCACGAGTCAAGCGCGTAGCGCAAACACGACGGCCCGCTCGCGAGCGCGTTTCAGGTAGTGGATGCCCCGATCGGACGCGCCTCGATCACGACCATCGCCTGTGCCCAGGGATGGTCGTCGGTCAGGGTGACGTGGATGACTGCCTCGTGCCCTTCAGGCGTCATTTCCGCCAGGCGTTCGGCCGCCCAGCCGGTCACCTCCATCACAGGCTGACCCGTCCGCATGTTTCTGACCGACATATCCTTCCAGGCGATCCCCATGCGCAGGCCCGTTCCAAGCGCCTTGGAGCACGCCTCCTTCGCAGCCCAGCGCTTGGCATAGGTCCCCGCGACATCCTTCCGCCGCTCGGCCTTGCGCTGCTCGATCTCGGTAAAGACGCGATTGCGAAACCGGTCGCCGAACCGGTCCAGCGTATCCTGGATACGTTCGATATTGCAGAGGTCGGTGCCTATGCCGAGGATCATGCGCGGCGGTCTCCGGTAACATATTCTAAGCACTGACTGGATAGACTCTGTCCCGGCAAACCGAAAGGGGCAGCAGAATGCGCCTGACCATCGCGATTACCGGGTTACTCTTCCTTGCCGCATGTGGCGGCGTGGCCTGGAACACCACCGTTGCGGACCACCCGCAGTCCCGTCATGCGATGCTCGCCAGCGTCAGGCCGGGACATACCACTGAAAAGCAATTCTCGCTTCGATGGGGGCACCCGACCCAGAAACTGCGCGAGGGTGGGCAAACGGCGTTCATCTATCGCAACATGAAAAACCCGCCGGGCTATTACGCCCCGCAGTTCGGGAGCAGCGAAGCCTACGTCGTCGTCCTGTTTCAATACGGTGTGGCCATCGGCGCCTATTCCTCGGATAGCGAAGGCTGCCGCGCGACATTCGCGCCGCGACCGCCCGGCCCGGCGCTCGACACGCCCTCGACGGTACATGCCGTGAATTGCGGCGCACTTCACGGCGGCGGCGCCGGGAACCCTTCCGGTGCAGCGGGGTCGCTCGCCGGGCGGCAAGGTTCACTCGTTCCCGAAGACTCCTATTCCGGCGGCAAGTTGAAATAGCTCTCTGCCGGACAGGAGACGGCGCAAACCCGCCTGTGCGCTGGACATCCCCCAGGCACCCTTGGCAGAAAGGGTCGTCAGGGAGGACGTTATCATGGTCGACATCGCGACCCGTGTCTGGAACCACAAGTGGAAGATCGACCCGATCGTGCGTTCGCTTATCGACACGGATTTCTACAAGCTGCTGATGTGCCAGTCTGTCTTCCGCAATCGCCGTGACACGACCGTAACCTTCAGCCTTATCAACAGAACGAAGGAAGTCCGCCTTGCTGATCTGGTCGATGAGGGCGAGTTGCGCGAACAACTCGATCACATTCGTTCCCTATCGCTGACGCGCGGCGAAAGCACATGGCTGCGCGGCAACACTTTCTATGGCAAGCGCCAGATGTTTCGCTCGGACTTCATGGAATGGTTCGAGGGTCTGACCCTGCCGCCCTATCATCTCGAGAAGCGCGACGGGCAATTCGAACTGACATTCGAGGGCCCGTGGCCAGAGGTCATGATGTGGGAAATCCCCGCTCTTGCTGTGCTGATGGAATTGCGCGCACGCGCTGTCTTGAAGGATTTGGGAAAATTCGAGCTTCAAGTTCTCTACGCCCGAGCAATGACCCGCACCTGGCAAAAGGTGGAGCGGCTCCGCGACATTCCGGACCTGCGCCTGGCCGATTTCGGTACCCGCCGCCGCCATAGCTTCCTTTGGCAGGATTGGTGCGTTCAGGCGATGACCGAGGGGCTGGGCGATGCCTTCGTCGGCACGTCGAACTGCCTGATTGCAAAGAGCCGCGACGTCGAGGCGATCGGTACCAACGCCCATGAATTGCCGATGGTCTATGCCGCGCTCGCCGATAGTGACGAGGAGCTTGCCGCCGCGCCCTATCGCGTTCTCGCGGACTGGCACGAGGAACACGAGGGCAACCTGCGCATTATCCTGCCCGACACCTACGGCACCGAACAGTTCCTGAAGAACGCCCCCGACTGGCTGGCCGGCTGGACCGGTATCCGCATCGATTCCGGCGATCCCGAAGAAGGAGCCGAGACCGCGATCAAGTGGTGGAAGTCGCGCGGCGAGAACCCGCAAGAGAAACTCGTGATCTTTTCCGACGGCCTCGACGTGGAAAAGATTGTCGAGTTGCATACCAAATTCGTCGATCGGGTCCGGGTCAGTTTCGGTTGGGGCACGATGCTGACGAACGATTTCCGGGGGCTGGTGCCAAACGACCGTCTGGCGCCCTTCAGCCTTGTCTGCAAGGCGGTCAGCGCCAATGGCCGGCCCACGGTCAAACTCTCGGACAATCCGAAGAAGGCGATGGGGCCCGCCGACCAGATCGCGCGCTACAAGCGGGTCTTCGGTGTGGGCGAACAGGAAGCAATGGAGGTCGTCGTCTGATGAAGCAAGCCGTCCGAATGCCCCGCCTTGTCCGGCTTTATGTCCGCGAATGCCTCCTTGGCTTCGCACTTGCCATCGTGTTCTCGATGGCGATTGTCATTCTGAACGTCGGCAACCTGGGGCATCTTGTTGGCAACGTCGACGGCGGCTGGCTCGCCTTTCTCATGCTCTGCCTCTTCAACGGCATCGTGTTCGCGGGCGTGCAGTTCGGGATCACCGTGATGCAACTCGGGCGCGAAGCCAATCGGGACTGACCTGCGATGGACCGTTGCGGAGTGATGTGGCGGGACCGCCGCAACCGTAGGGGCAGCTGAATTCCCGAGGACCTGTTTACACAGGTGGGCGCCAGGTAACCGGACCACGATCCGGCCAGAGCCAGCTCCCTCGGATTTGCTTAAGGCCACCGGAATTTGTCCCCGGCACGAAAAGGGCAGTACCCGCCAGTTGAGGGACATAGGCGCGCCCGCCGTCGCGAACAAGCCCTCTCGATCACAATTGCCCGGAGAATAAAGCGCACCCGCAAAACGGTCACGTTCCCCGCTGTCGCGCAAAGGGCGCGTCACTCGGCCTCGATGCGGACCCTTTGAAGCAGGTTCCCGGTCGCCCGGTTGTAGACAAGGATCTCGTCGTCCTCGGTTACTACTGCGAACCAACCCTTGCCGCGCGTGAACGCCGTGGCAACCGCCCCATCCGGCAAGGTGATCTCATCGGGCAGCTCGACCCGGTTCATCTCGGCGAAGCGCATGACAAACAGCGCGACGATGGTTAGAAAGCCCAGGATCATGGTGACGGTCAGGATCGTCACCAGCGCCTTGAGATACCTCAGCGTTCTGTCGTCCGGAGCCCCGCCCTCGCCCATGTCGCGCATCGTCCCTGTCACCATCGGCGCCGATCCGCCGCCGCGCCTTGATAAAGCGCTCGCCCGCGATGTGCCAGAGGACGCCCATCTGTCGCGCTCGCGGCTGGCGCGGCTTCTGGAGGACGGCGCGGTGACAGCCGACGGAGAGACCGTCACCGATCCGCGCCGGAGGGTATCCGAAGGCGAGGTCTTCGAGATCACCATTGAGGAAGCGGCAGAGGTTGAGACCGTCCCCGAGAACATTCCCCTGGTGGTCGCCTACGAAGACGCCGAGCTTATCGTGATCGACAAGCCGGCCGGCATGGTGGTCCATCCAGCGCCCGGCTCGCCGACGGGCACGCTGGTAAACGCGCTTCTGCACCATTTCGGCGGCGCGCTTTCCGGTGTCGGCGGCGAGAAGCGGCCGGGAATCGTGCATCGCATCGACAAGGATACGTCCGGCCTGCTGGTGGTCGCCAAGTCGGATGCCGCGCACCACGGACTGGCCGCCCAGTTCGCGGCGCACAGCGTCGATCGCCAGTATCTGGCAATCTGCCACGGCGTCCCCGACCCTGGCGATCCGCGACTGAAAGGGGTTCGCGGCGTCAGTTTCGAACCAGGCGGCATCGTCAAGATCACCACGCAGCTTGCCCGCCACAAGACCGACCGGCAACGCCAGGCAGTCCTGTTCGAGGGCGGGCGCCACGCCGTGACCCGGATGGTCGTCGAGGAGCGGTTCGGCGATCAGGCTGCGCTGGTCCAATGCCGTCTCGAAACCGGGCGCACACATCAAATTCGGGTTCACATGGCCCATATCGGCCATGCGCTGATTGGCGACCCGGTGTATGGCGGTCGGCGGCGGCTCAAGGCCGATGCACCGGGCGCCGAGGCCGCGCGCAACTTCCCGCGGCAGGCGCTTCATGCGGCCACGCTTGGCTTCATTCATCCTGTCACCGGCGAGGAGATGTCATTCACATCGCCTCTGCCCGAGGACTTCAGCGAGATTCTGGATGCGCTGCGCGGCTAGATGCGGGCCTTGACCAACAGCCACAGGCAGAGTGCGGTCTCGGCTACCAGTGGCAGAAGATAAGCGGGTTCGAACGCCGGCACGGCTTCGGGCGCGGCAAGGCGGATGATACTTCCGGTCAGGTACACAAGCCCGGCAAGACCGATGCCCGCCGCGATCAGTCCAGGCACGCCACCCGACAGCCGCAACAGACGCCACATCAGGACGCTGTTCAGCCCGAAGAAAAAGAGGCCCACGTCATAGCCCGTGGCGTGCATATCAAGGACAGTTGCGGCCAGTTCACCCTCGCCCGCGGCTGCAAGGTCGGGAAGGGCCGTCAAGGGGATGAGACTCGCGGCGATGATCGCTGCCTGCATCAGACGAAGCACCAGGACGGCAAGCGACAGGTGCGGACCAACGGGTTTGAGAAGCAGGAAGAACAGGATCGCCAAAGCAATATCGGCGGAAATCATCACGAGATCGGCCAGAAGGCTTATTCGGAACAATCCAGGCGTGGTCACCAGTGTCGAGGTCAGCGCCTCGGGACCCAGGGCGCGCAGTGGAGCGCGCAAGGCCAATTCGGCCGAAATGCCCGCAACTATGATGACAAGATATGCCAAGCCGGCCGACCGGGCCAACAAACGGGTCTCAACGCCGTGATCAGATTGCGACAAAGCGGTAATGAGCAGCCTCGAATTGTTACAATTTGCGCCTGACTACGACGTAAACGATTGCGGCTCGTTTGGAAATGTCTCAGGAAGACAGGCTTTTTCACCGGGTTTTGGGCAGATTGGTGCAAAGACGGCGCTCGTTATGCGCATTTCCGCACGCATTTGCAACATTTGGCCCTGTCTGTGCACGAGACCGTGAGCACACACGGCCGTGAGTGTCGTCGGCACGACGATGAAGTAAGAATTGGTGCAGACACTGCGGGTACCTAACAATTTCATCGGCCCGCACTTGAACTGAACTGAACGGTTTACCAAATATGTTAAGCGCCGAAACATTGGCGCTGACAGGGAAAAGGAAAAAATGGCGAATTACGCAAATCTCCCCGCACCGACCCCTGAAGGTGGGCTCAACCGGTATCTCCAGGAGATCCGGAAGTTTCCGATGTTGGAGCAGGAACAGGAGTACATGCTGGCGAAAAGATGGGTCGAGGACCAGGACACGGAAGCGGCCCATACGCTCGTGACCTCGCACCTGCGCCTCGCCGCGAAGATCGCGATGGGCTATCGCGGCTATGGATTGCCTCAGGCAGAGGTCATCTCGGAAGCGAATGTAGGCCTTATGCAGGCCGTCAAGCGCTTCGATCCGGAGAAGGGTTTCCGACTGGCGACCTATGCAATGTGGTGGATTCGCGCCTCGATCCAGGAATATATCCTGCGGTCCTGGTCGCTGGTGAAACTCGGCACGACGTCGGCCCAGAAGAAGCTCTTCTTCAATCTCCGCAAGGCAAAGGCCCGTATCGGCGCACTTGAAGATGGCGATCTGCACCCCGATCACGTGGCGCGCATCGCCAACGACCTGAGCGTGTCCGAAGATGAAGTGATCTCGATGAACCGCCGTCTCTCGGGCGGCGATGCCTCGCTGAACGCGACGATCTCGGCCGACGGCGAAGGCGCCGCACAATGGCAGGACTGGCTTGAGGACGAAGACGCCGACCAGGCGGGCGACTATGCCGAACGCGATGAGCTGGAGATCCGCCGCGAGATGATGGCCGAGGCAATGTCGGTTCTGAACGAGCGCGAGCAGGACATCCTGACCCAGCGCCGGCTGATGGATAACCCTGTAACGCTGGAAGAGCTCTCGGGCCAGTACGATGTCAGCCGCGAGCGCATCCGCCAGATCGAGGTGCGCGCGTTCGAGAAGCTTCAGAAGAAGATGCAGGAACTTGCGAAAGCGAAGGGCCTGCTGGAACCGGCATAAACTCCACCGTTTCGGTGTCACAAGACCGCCGTGCCCTCCCCACGGCGGTCTTTTTTATCAAACCTGGTTCAGCCCCATCTGCTCAAGAAGCGACACCAGCTCGTCCCGTGCGTCGCTGCGGTGTCGACGGTGACGCTCTCCCGCTTCGCCCGCGTCGCCCTTGCGAATGGCTTCGTAGACGGCCCGGTGGTCCACGTTCGACCGCACCGGAGGCGGCCGGACAAAGAGTGTGACCATGCGGGCGCGTCGCACCTGATCGCTCAACTTTCCGGCAATCTCGACAATCCGCCGGTTCCCGCCCAGCCGGACGAGCTCGGCGTGAAAGCGGTCGTCCGCTTCCGCCCAGGCGCGGCGGTCTTCTCTGCCGGTTGCGGCTTCCATGTCCTCGATTGCCAAGCGAAGCGTTTCGAGAGCGTCGTCCGAGTACCCCGCCTGCGCCGCCCGCTCTGCGGCAAGGCTCTCCAATGCGGTCAGCACCTCGTAGATCTCATGCATGTCCCTGGGCGAGACCGGGCATATTCGCACGCCTTTTCTCGGGCGGACCTCCAACAGTCCCTGTCCTTCCAGCACCAGCGCCGCTTCGCGAACCGGCGTGCGCGACATGCCAAGCCGTTGGGCCAGTTCGGTCTCAAGATGATCCGAGCCCGCCGCCAGTTCACCCGAGAAGATCAACTCCCGCAAGGCAACGGCGGCACGCTGGGCGTTCGACATCGAGCTCTTTCGGGTCATCCTCGGTACTTTCCCAGACGTATCTTGCGACCCTCGGCGGCAGAAGAATAGATGGCTTCTTCGATCTCGATGACAGTCAGGTAGTCGTCGGCAAGGTTTTCCAGCGGGGCGCCTTCAAGAATTCCCAGGACAACGTGGGTTTGCAGCCGATGCACGCAATCGCCGCCAAACCCGCCGTGAGTGTCCGAGCCAAGAATGACGCGGCTTTCCGGATTGCCGAACGGTCGGAGCAACACCGATCCGTCGCCGTTGAGAGTCAGCGTACCCTCATCTCCCTCGATCAACGCCTCGCCCATTGTGCGTCGCAGATTGTCGGTGGCGTGGTCGAGCGAGCGGTTGCCGTCGAAAAGTGCACGCACCCCACCAGGATGGTCGAACAGGACATATCCCGCATCCTCACCCGAAATTACGGGGTTCACCCGCCGCAAATCGGCATAAACCGCCAGCGGATCGCCGAGAAGAAAACGAAAAGTGTCGATCCAGTGGACCGCGGTTTCGTGCACCAGGAACCGCTCCATCCTCTGGAAATACGGCTGGCGGTCGAGATACGCGTCTGGCCCCTGCCCGTCACCCGGCCGCAACCGAAAAGTCGCTTGGCGCACACGTCCGATCGCACCATCTGCAATCGCGTCACGGATCGCGCGATACCAGGGCTGAAACCGGAAGTTTTCATGTACGACAAGCTTCGCGCCAGCCTCTCTTGCTTCAGCTGTCAGGGCCTGCGCCTCATCAAGCGACCGACAGAAGGGTTTCTGGCAAACGATCCACGGAATGCCTCTCGCAAGTGCCATCCGGATGGCCTCGGCCTGCGCGTCGGGCGGCAGAATGATGTCGAGAAGATCCGGCGCATGGTCGGACAGCATGGAAGTCAGGTCGGAATAGGCCGCGACGCCAGCCTGCTCTGCCCGCGCAACCTCGCGGTCGCAGACGGCGACGAGTTCAGCGCGTTCCATCCGCCGCCAGCTGTCAATGTGGAAGCGGCTGAAATAGCCGGCCCCGATGCAGACGACCTTCAGGCTCATGCCCGGTCCCTGGCAAGCAGAGCTTCCACCGCTTCGGCGGCCTGATCGGTAGACGCCGATCCTCCAATGTCGCGGGTAACGGCGCGCCCTTCGGCCACGACCCGTTCAACCGCCTCGCGCAACCGGGTTCCGTCTCGCACCATTGCCGCGTTTCCGTGCCGTATCCCGAGCCAGTCCAGCATCATGGCGGCCGATAGGATCATTGCGAACGGATTGGCGATCCCCTGCCCCGCAATATCGGGTGCGGAACCGTGGCAGGGTTGGAACACCGCGTGGCGTTCGCCGATATCGGCCGACGGCGCCAGTCCCAATCCACCCAGCAGACCGGCGCCCAGGTCCGAAAGGATATCGCCGAACATGTTCTCAGTCACCAGAACGTCGAAACTCCAGGGCTTCGTCACCATCCAGAGCGCGGTCGCATCGACATAGGCGTGGTCGGCGACCAGGTCAGGATACTCCAAGGCCTCGGCATCGAAGATCCTTCGGAAGAACGCGAACGCTCTGAAAACATTGGCCTTGTCCACACATGTCACCCGCCCCGCGCCTCGCCCTGCAGCCTTGCGCTGCCGTGCCAACTCGAAGGCGAACCGGAAAAGCTTCTCCGAGGTGGCGCGGGTTATCCGTAGCGTCTCCTCGGCCATGTCATC
>JAJDOD010000178.1 GCA_022340315.1 Silicimonas sp.
TCGGTCACCGAGCTTACCGGCTCGGACCTCGTGATAGAAGCGGTGTTCGAGGACATGGCCATCAAGACCAAGCTTCTGGCCGATCTCGACGCGATCCTGCCGCCCGACGCGATTATCGCCACGAACACCTCCTATCTCGACATCAACGAGATGGCCGCGGCGCTCAACCACCCCGAACGCGTGCTGGGGCTGCATTTCTTCAGTCCCGCCGACATCATGCCGCTTCTGGAAGTGGTCCGCGCCGACCTGACTTCGGACGAGGCACTTGCCACCGGCCTCGCACTGGCCCGCCAACTCGGCAAACAGCCGGTGGTCGCCGGTGTGGGCGAAGGCTTCATCGGCAATCGCATCTACGCCGCCTACCGTCGCCGTGCCGAGTTGCTCGTGCTCGACGGCAACACGCCAGAACAGGTCGATGACGCCATCACCGGCTTCGGCTTTGCGATGGGCGTCTTCGCCGTCTCCGACATGTCCGGCCTCGACATCGCCTGGGCCATGCGCAAGCGCCAGGCCGCAACAAGCGATCCCCGGGCACGCTACGTGACCATTCCAGACCGTCTATGCGAAGAAGGCCGGCTTGGCCGCAAGACCGGCGGCGGCTGGTACAACTACGCCGACGGCAAGCCCGTCCCCTCGCCGCAAGTGGCGCAGGTGATCGACGCCGCCCGCGCCGAGGCGGGGATCACCCCCGCCCCGCTCGCCACCGAAGCAATACAGCGCCAGCTCATGGCCGCGATGGTGAACGAGGCCGCGCTCCTCCTCGCTGAAGGTATCGCCCAGCGTGCCTCCGACGTGGACGTAACGCTCGCCAACGGCTACGGCTTCCCGCGATGGCGCGGCGGCCCGCTCTACTGGGCGGCCGGACAGGATCGCGACGCGCTCGCCGCCGACCTCGACACCCTGGCCCTGGCGATCGGTCACGGCCACCGTCGCGGCCCGGTATTCGAAGTTCTGGACCAGTCCGAATTCTCCGGGGAGGCGTGAAACTTGCAGGACGTCTTCATCTGCGACTACATCCGCACTCCCATCGGCCGATATGGCGGCAGCCTGTCACAGGTCCGCGCCGATGACCTCGGCGCACTGCCTCTGAAAGAGCTTCGGAAGCGCCACGCGCGCCTCGACTGGGAACAGGTCGTCGACGTCATATACGGCTGCGCCAACCAGGCGGGCGAAGACAACCGGTCGGTCGCGCGCATGTCGCTCCTGCTCGCGGGCCTGCCCGAGACTGTGTCGGGCACCACGATCAACCGCCTCTGCGGCTCCGGCATGGACGCGGTGCTCGCCGCATATCGCCGCCTCGCACTGGGCGAAGGGGACCTTGCCATCGCGGGCGGCGTCGAAAGCATGAGCCGCGCGCCCTTCGTGATGCCGAAAGCCACCAGCGCCTTCTCGCGTGCCAATGCGGTCGAAGACACCACCATCGGCTGGCGCTTCATCAACCCGCTTATGCAGAAGGCCTACGGCACCGATTCCATGCCCGAGACGGCCGAGAATGTGGCCGAGGACTTCGGCATTTCGCGCGCGGATCAGGACGCCTTTGCACTCCGCAGCCAGGAGCGCGCCGCCAAAGCCATCGCGAACGGCGTGTTGGCAGAGGAAATCTTCCCGGTCACGATCCCCCAGCGCAAGGGTGAACCGAAGATCTTCGACACCGACGAACACCCCCGCGCCACGACGCTTGAAAAACTCGCCGCCCTGCCAACGCCCTTCCGCGAAGGCGGCAGCGTGACCGCCGGCAACGCGTCGGGCGTCAACGACGGCGCGTCGGCACTGATCCTCGCCACCGAAGCGGCGATGGTATCGAACGGCCTCAGCCCGCTCGCCCGCATCACCGGCGGCGCGACGGTGGGCGTCGCCCCCCGCGTCATGGGCATCGGCCCCGCCCCTGCGACCGAGAAACTCTGTGCCCGGCTCGGCCTTGCAGCGCAGGATTTCGACCTGATCGAACTGAACGAGGCCTTCGCCAGCCAGGCGCTCGCCGTCCTGCGCCGCCTCGGTATCCCCGACGACGCCGAGCACGTGAACCCCAACGGCGGCGCCATCGCGCTTGGCCACCCGCTCGGCATGTCCGGGGCGCGGATCACCGGCACGGCGGCCCGGATGCTGGCGCGCGGCGCGGGCAAGCGCGCGCTGGCCACCATGTGCATTGGTGTCGGTCAGGGTATCGCAATATCGCTGGAGACGGCCTGAAACGCCGCATTTCAAGGAAAGAGACGACATGAAACTGCATTGGTCCCCCCTCTCGCCCTACGTCCGCAAGGTGATGATCGTCCTGCATGAGACCGGCCAGCTTGGTGATGTCGATTGCGTCCGCTCGGTCGTGGGCCTGGCAGATACGCCGAACCCGGCGGTTCTGGCCGACAATCCGCTCGCCAAGATCCCGACGCTGATCACCGATGACGGGCTGAACCTCTTCGACAGTCGGGTGATCTGCGAGTACCTCGACGCGCGCGGCAATGGCGGCCTTTTCCCCGCCGAGGGGACAGCGCGCCACAAGGCGCTCCGATGGCAGTCTCTCGGCGACGGCGTGACCGACATCCTGCTGCTGTGGCGCACCGAGCTGACCCGGCCGACCGGCCCCTGGCACGCCATCACCGATGGCTGGCTGGTCAAGGTCCGTGCCTCGATGGCCCAGCTTGAGGCCGAAGCTGGTGAACTTCGCGAGGCGCAATTCGGGATCGGCCATATCTCGATCATCTGCGCGCTTGGCCAGATGGACTTCCGCTGGCCCGACTGCGACTGGCGCGCACATTTCCCGACGCTGGCGACGCTGAACCAAGACTGGCTCGTGCGCCCCTCGATCAGCCTGACCCGGGCACCCGCCGACCAGCCCCAGGACAGCCATGTTACAGAAGGGAATCTGTACTATTCCTGAAGTTGAGACGGCACATGCCTGCCTGCGCAACATAAAAATCAAAAAAGCTAGTTTTTATGATTGATAGGAATGGCCCAGCCTTGTAACCTGTTCCGACCTCATGATCCCGAAAGGCACATCATGGCCAAGGCCCCGACCGAGAACGAAACCGTCAAGGCGCTGCAGAAGAGCAACGTGGCACGCTATATCCAGCTTGCCAGCCTGTTTCGCAGCCGGATTGAAAGCGGTGAATGGGACGTGGGCGACAAGATCCCGAACGTCGACGTTCTGGCCAAGGAATGCGGCGTCGCCACCATGACAATCCGGCAGGCCCTGCAACTCCTGGAACAGGAGAACCTGATCGAGCGTTTTCGCGCCAAGGGAACCTTCGTGAAGGATATGCCGAAAAAAGAGCTCTGGTGCGAGATCAAGACCGACTGGACCGGCCTCCTGATCGCCCGTGACGATGCCGAGATCGAGATTCTGCATGATGAACGCAATGTTCAACTGCGTCGGCGAGATACCTTGCCCGGCAACATCGCACCCAACTACCGCCACCTGAAGCGTCGCCATTGGCGCGACGGTGAGGCGTTTCTTCTTGCGGATGTCTATGTTGATGAGCGCGTTTGCGAGAACATCGACGAACGCGCCTATTCGACAGTGACGGCGATGCGCCTGGTGGCGGATCTTCCCAGCCAGAAGATCGTGGACGCCCAACAGGTCGTCACCATAGGAACCGCGGACCTTGAGACCTCGAATGCGCTCAACATTCCGATCGGCGCACCTGTCGGCCGGGTGAAGAGATTCGCGGTGAATGAAATCGGTGATCTGATTCTGGTCGCAGACGGCATCTACCGAGGCGACATGATGAAGATCTCGGTCAAACTCCGCTGAACCGGGACCGGGCCGAATCTTCTGACCCGCCTGCGCGTCCGCGCACGCCAAACGCTTTCCCTGAAGAAGTCGCGAGCCGACGGAGGCGCGCCTTTCAAAATTCATAAATCTAGCTTTTGGATTGTCAACGCGGAACCCAAAGGCTATCTTCGGGGGAAGAACCTGGGGGGCCGGCGCAGCCGCGATATGACGGAACACCCGCCGAGAACATGGAGACAGCATGGCCGCACGTGACCGCACCCGACGCATCTCCGTCGCGCGGAACGGATACACACTGGCGGCCGAGTTGATTGCAGCACCGGCCCCGGATGCCGCGTGCGTGGTTTTCGGAAACTCTCTGCTCACCGATATGACCATCTGGGAAGAACAGGTCGCTTCGCTGTCGGGACATGTCGGCCTTCTGCGGTACGATCAGGCTGGGCATGGCGGCTCCGACCTGCCCCCCCGCCAGTCCGATTTTGACGATCTCGGGGCCGATTTGCTGGCTGCCATCGACGCCGCCGGGCTCGAACGCGTGATCTATGTCGGGCTCTCGATGGGAGTCCCCACCGGTCTTGCGGCACATCGGTTGAACAAGTCCCGCTTTGCCGGCCTCGTCTTGTGTGACGGTCAGTGCAGGACAGCACCCGGTGGCGCCGCCGCCTGGGCAGAGCGGATCGCCGATGCCGAGGCCAACGGCATCGCCGCCTTCGCCTCGGCAACCGCCGAACGCTGGCTGACGGCGGGCGCATCCGGTGACCGGCGTGCGCGTCTCGAAAGCATGATGGCGGCAACCGGCTTCGACGGATTCCGCCACGGGGCCACGGCCCTGATGAATTACGACTATTCCGATGAACTCGCCAGGATCGAGTGCCCGACGCTGCTTATTGCCGGCGCCGAGGACGGTGCGATGCCGGCCAGCATGGCAAGCATGCTCAGACCCGCAATTGCCGGCGCCGAAATGGTCGTGATTCCCGACGCCGGGCACGTCCCGTGTTTCGAACAGCCGCAGGCCTTTACCGCCGCCCTTGAGGGCTTTCTCGCGCGCATCGGCGGCGCCGCAAGGGCGAATGACAGGGAACTGCACCAATGACGGGCCCGCTCAAGCACATCCGCGTCCTCGACCTGTCGCGCATCATGGCCGGACCGTGGGCGGGTCAGATCCTCGCCGATCTCGGTGCCGAGGTCATCAAGGTCGAACGCGCGGGAGTCGGCGACGACACCCGCCGCTGGGGACCGCCCTATCTGAAGGACCGCGAAGGCAACGACACAGCGGAATCGGGATACTACCTCTCGGTGAACCGCGGCAAGAAATCGGTCGAGATCGACCTCGCCTCGACCGAGGGCCAAGCTGCGGTCAAGGCGCTCGCCGCTCGCTCGGACATAGTGCTCGAAAACTTCAAGACCGGGACCCTCTCCCGATACGGTCTCGGCCCGGATGAGCTCAAGGCCATCAACCCCGAACTGATCTGCTGCTCGATCACGGGCTTCGGCCAGGACGGCCCCCGCGCCGAGGACGTGGCCTATGACTTCATGATCCAGGCCATGGGCGGGCTGATGAGCGTCACCGGCGCGCCCGATGGTGCGCCCGGCGGCGGCCCCCAGAAGGTGGGCGTCCCGATAATCGACATCATGACCGGCATGTACGCCGCGATCTCGGTCCTCGCGGCCCTCGCCGAGCGCAGCGAAAGCGGCAAGGGTGATTTCATCGACATCGCGATGCTCGATGTCGCCACGGCGATGATGGCCAACCAGGCGATGAACCACCTCGTCTCCGGCGCCACGCCCAAACGCTCGGGCAACAAACACCCCAACATCCAGCCGCAGGACGTGTTCGCGGTGCGCGACGGCCATATCGTGATCGCGGTGGGCAACGACGAGCAATTCGTCCGCTTTTCCCGCGCAATCGGCCGCCCCGAGCTTGCCGAGAACCCCGATTACGCGACCAATCCGAACCGCGTGCGGAACCTCGACCGGCTACACCCGCTCATTTCCGAGGCCCTGAAGGAACGCGACCTCGCCGACTGGATCGCGGCATTCAATGCCGAGAAGGTGCCCTGCGGGCCGATCAACACCGTTCCGATGGTCTTTTCCGACCCGCAGGTGAAACACCGCGGCCTTCTGAAACAGTTGCCGCACCCACTGGCGGGACAGGTCCCGTCCGTGACCAGTCCCATGCATTTCAAGCGCTCGGCGCTTCGTTTCGAGACGGCACCGCCACTATTGGGAGAGCACACCGAAGCCGTGCTCTCCGCACTGGGCCTTGAGGAGGAGGCACAGCAATGAGCGAACCCCGCATCCCGCTCTTTTCCACGGGGGAGATACCCGAAAAGCAGCGCGAAGTTTTCGAGCGCATCATCACCGGACCGCGCAAGGCACTCGTCGGGCCGCTCCGCGCCGCGCTGCACAACCCGGAGCTTGCCGACCGCTGGCAGGCGCTCGGCCAGGTGCTGCGCTACGAGACCAGCCTGCCGGCAAAATTGAACGAACTCGCGATTCTCGTCACCGGGCGCCACTGGAACAGCGAACTCGAATGGACAATTCACGCGCAGGAGGCTCGTAGCGCCGGGCTCGACCCCGAGATAATTTCCGCGATCCGTGCATGCCAGGTACCGAAATTCAACGATGAAGACGAGATGTGGGTCTACGAGTACAGCCGCGACCTCCTCTCTCGCGGCCAGGTCGAGGACGACACTCACCGCGCCATCTTCACCCGCTGGGGCGAAGCCGGGGTCGTCGAGCTTACGGCGGTTATCGGGTACTACTCGATGGTCGCGATGACACTGAACGCACACAGGATCCCGCTGCCGGACGACGTGGCCCCCGAGTTGAATTCCAATGAGTCAGGGCTCACAAGACTGCCTTCGGCCATAAGCCGGCAGTAGCCTTTCAAAAGCCCGTCAGCGCAACCCGCGCCGCGCGATATCGCGCGCCAGCGCCGCAATGATGCGCGAGCGCGCCCCGGCGATCCCCGCAAAGCCACTATCCGTGTCATAAGTCTCCGCCAGTCGGAACGAAATCGCCCGATCCGATCCAAGACCCTCCTCGTAAGCCACATAGTAGCGTCCCGTCGCCACAAAGCGCCCCGAGGCCTGGGCGACGAATTCCTCCATTCGCACCTCAACGACCACGTCCGGCGTTTCTCGCAGCGGCCAGGGGTCTGACGCGACCACGCGACCTGTCAGGTCGGCCAGCGAATTCGTCAGCCGCAAAGTCACCGCCCGCGTCGGATCATCGGCCCAGATGCGATCCGCCGAAGCGGTAATCGCGCCGCTCGAATCCGCAACCGAGATTCCCTCCTCCGCCGCATGGGTCGGCAATGACACCTCACGCAAAGCGATTGACCGCACCGGTACCGAAACCCGCGCCGCCGGCGCCGGCTCGCTCGCGGTGTATCGCACCGGCTCACCTCCGTCGCCACACCCGGCAAGCGCGAGAAGGCAAACTGCGGCAATTCGTGTGATTAAACGGATCATGTCAGCGTCCCAGGATTATCGAATTCGGATTGCGTTCCAGCGTCCGGGCCAGTTGCTCGATGGCGCGCGCCGCGTCCTGCAGATCGCGAAATGCGGCGCGGGCAGAGCGGTTCAGATCGGACTTGTCACCGAATGCGGCCATGGTACGCGTGGCCTCGGCAGCCAGTCGCTCGAAACGCTCGACGACGGCGGGCAGGTCCGCCGCCGCCTCTTCGACCGCCGCGCTTGCCGAGTTGGCCGAGGCCAGCGCCGCATTCAGGTTGTCAACGGCGCCTCCCGCGCGCAGGTCGGCCAGCGCCGCTTCAAGCTCGCCCAGCGTCGCGCCGAGCCGTTCCGGCAACGCCATCGTTCCCTCGTCGGCCAAAAGCGCTTTCGCCGCATCCACCGTCTCGGAGACCTCGTTGACCAGGTCCTGCAACTCCAGCGCCTCCGCCTTTGCGGCCACGCCCGCAAGCCGCTCGACCAACGCCGGAACACCCGAGACACCGGTCTCGACCCCGCTCGCCGCCGCCTTGGCGGCATCCACCGCCGCCAGAACCCGGTCAACAGCCTGCGCCGCCTCGATGCTGTCCGAGATCTCCCTCAGGTCTCCCGCCAGCGCCTGCAGGTCAGCCAGCAGCGCCGCTGCCTGCCCCGGAATCGACTGAAGCTCCTCGGACCCTGCGAAGCTGCGCAACTCCGACATCAGCCCACGCACGTCACCGGGGATCTCGCGGACATCCTCGTCGCTGGTCAGCGCCGTGGCGGACGTCAGGAACGTCGTCGCCGCGTCCAGCAATTCCTCGATCGGCAAATTGTTGATCCGCTCCATCACGCCTTCTGCCGTGGCGCTCACATCCGAAAGTTCGGCCGCCGCGACGGGCATGATGGGAAACGGGTCGCCACCGCGATCCAGCATCGCGGGCCCGGCATCGGGAAGCGAGACAAATTCGACCCGCAGCCCTCCGGTCAGCAGGCTGGCCGAGGCCAGGCGTGCCCGCATGCCCTCACCGATGCGCGTGTCGAGAAAGTCGAGCGCCGTTTCCGCGGTCGCCTCCTGAAGCCCCAGTTTCGATGTGCGAACCTCCATCGAGGTCGAAAGCCGCACGCGCGTATCGCCGAACCTCTCGCGATCGACGATGCCGTTGAGATTCGTGACCTCTCCGACATTCACCCCGTCAAGCAGCACCGGCGCACCTACCGCCAGTCCGGCGAAATTGTCCTCGAAGATCGCTGTCAGGTTCAACACCGGTCCACCGTCATCCTGGAACAGGCTGGCCCGCGCCGTGCCTTCGTCGACGAACACCGTAAAGCTGTCGCCGTCGCTGACCGCGCCGCCGCCCGACACCACGGTATCGAAGGCGACGCCGCCCGCGATCAGAGTGGCAATGGACGAGAAATTGAGCTCCGCCCCGTTCGCACCCAGCGAAAATGAAAAGCCCGACGTATCCCAAAACCGCGTATTCGATGTCACGAGACGGTCGTAGGGCGAAAAAATCACCGCTTCGGCCCGCGCGATATTGCCAGCCTGCGACAATTCGGGGGAACCGATACGCCCGACCTCCACACCCTTGTGAAGGATGGGCGTGTTGCCCGTCAGTTGCACGCCCGGACCGGCAGTCAGCGTGATCGACGTGCCCGCCTGCCCATCGCTCAACAGGGGCGCCGCCTTCTGCCCGCGATGCTCCGAGACCAGGCCGCCGGCGGTCGTATCCCACGAGGCTTCGATATAGACGCCCGAAAGTACGGTCTCCAACCCGCTCACCCCCTGGGTGGTTACCTCCGGCTGCACGATCCAGAAAGCTGCGTCGCCATCGGCAAACTCGGCGATGGACTTGTCCAGCCGAATGCTCACACGCACGGCGTCCAGCGTCTCGGAAAAACCGACGTCTTCGACAAGACCGACCGTCACATCCCGATACCGCAACTCCGTCTCGCCGGCGCGGATACCCGAGGCCTGCTCGAACAGAATATGGATCAGCGGACCGCGATCGGCATAGGACTGCCAGGCCACCCAGAGACTGACGAGAAGTGCCGCCAGCGGGACCAGCCAGACGACCGATACCCGCTCGGCAAGCGAGCGCCGTTTGCCGGACAACGGCAAGTCTGGAACGCTGTCGGTCAATGGGCCGGCCTCGCGGTGTCGGGACGGTCCCAAATGAGCCGCGAGTCAAAGCTTTGCGCCGACAGCATGGTGAATACCACCGACAGTGCGAAGGCGAGGCTGGCAGGCCCCGGCGACACCGAGGCGACCGCGCTGAAATGCACCAGCGACGACAGGATCGCGACAACGAAAACGTCGATCATCGACCATCGCCCGATATACTCGACAACGTCGTACATCCGGTGCCGTGCCAGCGGCGAACGGTCGGTGCCGCGAGTGATGGACAGCGCCAGATAAGCGATGCAAAGGAACTTGGCGACGGGAATGCCGACGCTCGCGGCCAGGATGATCAGGGCAATCAGCGGGTCGCCATGCTCGTAAAGCTCAACCGCGCCGCCGACAATCGTCGACTCCTCCTCATGAAATAGCGTTCGCGTCCGTAACATGGGTTCGGTATTGGCCGGGATATAGCAGATCAGCCCGGCGATCCACCACGCCCAGACTCGCTGCAAGCTTTTGTTATCACGAGAAGAAAGTCGGGAACCACACCGTTCGCAACGCGTCGTGCCGAAGGGCCATGCCTCGGCGCAATGGCGGCAACCGACCAGCCGCGCCTCACGCGCGGTCAGGATGTCTTTCTGGGCGAGAGCGCGTTCCATACCGACCAACTACATAGGAATCTGTCCTGAATGACAACCAGCGCCACGAGCACCGAGAACATCCAGAATGCCTGGCCCAATGCGACCTGCGCCAGGTCGGTGATTTTCACCAGCGCCACCGCGCAACCGATACCGAACACTTCGGCCATCGCCCAGGGCTTCAGGTTCGCCGCCATTCGGAACGCGGGCGCGGCCAACGGGCGGGGGGGGCGGTCAAAGACCAGCGGCACCAGCACATAGGTCAAAAGCGCCGCCCGCATCGCCGGAAGCGCCAGCACGACCGCCAGCATCAGGAACACAAGCAGCCGAAGCCCGCCACCCGAGAAGCTGAGAGCAATATCCAGCAGCGACGCGGAACTGCTGAAGCCACGCGTCTCAAGCGTAAGAAACGGAAAGAAAATCGCCGCGACGATCAGGATCAGCGTCGCCAGTGCAAGACAGATTATCAGCATTCCCGCCTTGCGGCGCGGCGCGGCCAGAACCGTGTGGCATCGAACGCAGGCTGCCACGCCACCCTTCGGCACCGAGCGCGCGCGATAGAGCGCATCGCATTTCGGACAGACCACGTACCGCCCCGGCGCTTCCGATGTTGCCGCGTCTTCCATCAGGCCCCCGCCTGTCACTCCCGCGGGATCCGACCATCAACTGCGCCGATTTGCAATGCCGGACACCAGCGCCTCAGACCGGCACCATCGTACCTTGCAGCAGGGCGATCAGCTTGCGTCCGCCGTCACCCTCCGCAAAGACCTCGGCGCGCACCACGCTCAGCCGCCGCCCGGCCTTTACGACCCCGCCCTCGGCGACCAACCGCGTGCCAAGTCCGGGCCTCAGAAGGTTGATCTTCATCTCGACCGTCATCACCTCGGTCTCGCCCGCCAGCAGCGTCAGCGCCGAATAACCCGCGGCACTATCGCCCAGGGCAAACGTCAGGCCCGCATGGACCGCGCCATGCTGCTGCGAAACCTCGTCCTTGACCGGCGCCGCGATGACGACCCTGCCTGCATCCACCGACAGCAATTCCGCGCCAAAGCTTGCCATCAGGCCTTGCTGGGAAAACGACGCCCGCACCTTCGCCTCGATCTCGGGATCAATACTCATGCCGCCTCCGGAACGGGCACCGTCAGCACGCGAGCGCCCGTCAGGTAAGCCAGCGCCCTTGGCTGGAAGAGCCCCCGCAGCACCGGCGTCATCCAGTCAAGCCCCCCGGTATAGGAGCCATAGGCGGGAAGGATCAGCCGGCCCGCGTCGCGCATGAAGCAGGGCCGCGACATGTGCCGCACGCGCGCCTTCGGGTGATAGTGACCCGAAACCTCGCCCGCGCCGGCATCGGCCTCGGCGACATGCCGAAAGGTCAGCGCACCCAGCGTCAACTCACCCAGATGCTCGCCCCCAAGCGCCACCGGTCCCGGATCGTGATTGCCCTCGATCCACACCCAGCGCCGTCCGGCCTGCATCCGCGCAATCGCCTCGTGATGCGCCGCGTCCAGGGCTTCCGCTGCCGCCAGATCGTCAAAACTGTCTCCGAGGCAGATTACCGTGCCCGGTCGAACGGCCGCGATGTCCGACCCCAGCCGCGTCAGCGTCTCGACCGTGTCATAGGGCGGCAGAAGCGCGCCGCCGCGCCGCGCGATCCGCTCGGACTTGCCCAGGTGCAGATCCGAGACCACAAGGACCCGTTCCCGTGCCAGGAACAGCGCGCCCGAAGGGCAGGCGGTCAGTGTTTCGCCGCAAAAGTCGAAATCCACGGAGTTCATGCTTCGTTCTTAAGTCCTCTCCCCTCGCCTTGGCAAGCCTTGACCTTCCCTCCGCCGACTGCGAGACGCCGCGCCATGTCCGACGCACCGCATCGCAACTTCTACGGCCGCATCCGCGGCAAGGCCCTGAAGCCTTCGCACAAGCGCTACCTCGAAGACCTCGACCGCCTCGCCGTCCCCGCCGTCACGCGCGAGGACAACCCCGACCGCACGCCGCTGGACCTGACCGCCCTCTTCGGCGGCAACCCGGTCTGGCTGGAGGTGGGCTTCGGCTCCGGCGAACACCTCGTCCACCAGGCCATGCAGAACCCCGGCACCGGCTTCATCGGCGCCGAACCCTTCATCAACGGCGTGGCGACGCTTCTGGGCAAACTGCAAAAGACCGGGGCGGAGAACGTCCGCATCCATCCCGGCGACGCCCGCGACCTGATGGACGTGCTGCCCGAAGGCTCGATCTCCAAGGCCTTCCTGCTCTACCCCGACCCCTGGCCCAAGGCCCGCCACCACCGCCGCCGCTTCGTCACGGCCGAGCATCTGGGCCCCCTCCACCGCGCACTCGCCCCGGGCGCCGAGTTCCGCATCGCCACCGACATCCCCGACTACGTCCGCCAGGCGCTGGAAGAGGTGCCGATGGCCGGGTTCGACTGGCTGGCCGAGCACGCCGCCGACTGGCGCGAACCCTGGGACGACTGGCTTTCGACCCGCTACGAGCAAAAGGCGCTCCGCGAAGGACGGACACCCCATTACCTGACCTTCCGCAAAGCCCCGCGCTGAAAGGGCATGGACCCCTCATCACCGCTGGGCTAACAGAAGCGCCGGACGCGAGGAGAACGACGATGTCAGCACATGGACCGGCCCAGCCGCTCACAGCCGTGAAAGCCACCGGGCTGTCGGGCGAAGCCCATGTGCCGGGCGACAAGTCGATATCGCACCGCTCGCTGATCCTCGGCGCACTCTCGGTCGGCGAAAGCCGCATACGGGGCCTTCTGGAAGGCGACGACGTGCTGGCCACCGCCAACGCCATGCGGGCCTTCGGGGCGGATGTCAGCCGGTCCGAGGCCGGCGAATGGACCGTCCACGGCGTCGGCACCGGCGGCTTCGCCGAACCGGAGGACGTGATCGACTGCGGCAATGCCGGCACCGGCGTGCGGCTCATCATGGGCGCGATGGCGACGACACCCATCACGGCGACCTTCACCGGCGACGCCTCGCTGCGGTCGCGCCCGATGGCGCGGATCACCGACCCGCTCGCGCTGTTCGGCGCCACCAGCTACGGCCGCTCGAAAGGCCGCCTGCCCATGACCATCGTCGGCGCGGCCTCGCCCGTCCCCGTCCGCTACACGCTTCCCGTGCCCTCGGCACAGGTGAAGTCCGCCGTTCTCCTCGCCGGTCTCAACGCGCCCGGCGAAACCGTCGTGATCGAACCCGAGGCCACCCGCGACCATACCGAACGCATGCTGCGCGGCTTCGGCGCGACGCTGAACGTCGAGGACACGCCCGAAGGGCGCGTCATCACGCTCACCGGCGAACCCGAACTGAAACCGCAAAGCATCGACGTCCCCCGCGACCCCTCGTCGGCCGCCTTCCCGGTCTGCGCGGCGCTGATCGTCGAGGGCTCGGACGTACTGGTGCCCAACATCGGCCTCAACCCCACCCGCGCCGGTCTCTTCGAGACACTCCGCGACATGGGCGCCGACCTCGCTTACGAGAATCTCCGCGAGGTTGGCGGCGAACCCGTGGCCGACCTTCGCGCCCGCTTCTCGCCCGAGATGAAAGGGATCGAAGTGCCGCCCGAACGCGCCGCCTCGATGATCGACGAATACCCCATCCTCTCGGTCGTGGCCTCCTTCGCGGAAGGCCAGACCGTCATGCGCGGCGTCAAGGAACTTCGCGTCAAGGAAAGCGATCGCATCGACGCGATGGCTACCGGCCTCCGCGCGAACGGCGTTGCCGTGGACGAAGGCGAAGACTGGTGGACCGTGACCGGCCTCGGCCCTTCCGGCGTGCCCGGCGGCGCGACCGTTGCCGCGCGCCTCGACCACCGGATCGCGATGAGCTTTCTCTGCCTTGGCCTCGCCGCGAGGAACGGCGTCACCGTCGATGACGCCTCGCCAATCGCCACCAGCTTCCCGGTTTTCCAAAGCCTCATGGAAGGACTGGGTGCCTCGTTCCGGCACGCGGGCGCGTAGCGCGCGCCTGTCCCGCGCACCCGGCTTTCGCCCGGAAAGACGCCAGGGCAAGCCACCACTCGAGCAAAACCCGAACATGCCCGCGCCTGATAATCGCCACAATTCCGGCGTTACGTCGCAAAACGTACCTTTTTTGCGAGGGGAAACGTCAAAATGATCGAGTTTGAAAGATCGCAACGCCAGCGGAAGATCGAGCCGACCAAGCGGCGGTGCCACCGTTGCCACGGCCAGGGCCGCTGCGCCTGCCATGCCTGTGGCGGAACCGGCAAGGTCGTGACCAGCCGTGACGTGATGAAGGGGCCGGAAATGGGGCGCTGCACGGCGTGTTTCGGCAACAAGACCCGGCGCTGCCCGAACTGCGGCGGCGAGGGCTTCGTGACCTGAACCAACCCGAAATCCCGGAAAAGAAAAAGCCCCGCAGAACGCGGGGCTTTTCGTTTCTCAGGCCGAAGGCTCCGGTTCAAGCCCGCCTTCGCCACTGTCTGGCTTCTTGCGCGGCTTCGTCTTCGGGATCGCCGTGACAGAAGCCGTGCCGCCGGTGTCCGGCGTGTCGTCCTCGTCGTCGTCGCCTCGGTTCAGAGGCTCGCCCGCGATCACCTTGGTGATCTCGTTGCCGGTCAAGGTCTCGTATTCCAGCAAGCCTTGCGCCAGCCGCTCCAGATCGTCGCGCTTCTCGGTCAGGATGCGCTTGGCCTCCTCGTAACCTTCGTCCACGATCTCCTTCACCTTCTGGTCGATGCGCTTCTGCATTTCCTCGGAATGCGACGCGCCGCCCTGATAGGCCCCGAGATAGGACTGCTGCTCGTTGGCATAGTCGATGTACCCCAACTCCTCGGCAAAACCGAACTGGGTCACCATCGCCCGGGCGATCTTTGACACCTGCTGGATGTCCGACGCCGCACCGCTGGTCACGTTTTCCGGCCCGAAAATCAACTCCTCGGCCACGCGCCCGCCCATCGCCATGGCGATTTTCGACTTGTACTTGGTCAGCGTGACGCTCAGCTGATCGCGCTCCGGCAGCGACAGCACAAGGCCCAGCGCACGCCCGCGCGGAATGATCGTCGCCTTGTGGATCGGGTCGTGCTGCGGGACGTTCAGGCCGACGATGGCGTGGCCGGCCTCGTGATAGGCGGTCAGCTTCTTTTCGTCCTCGGTCATGACCATCGAGCGGCGTTCGGCGCCCATCATGACCTTGTCCTTGGCGTTCTCGAAATCCTCCATCGTGACGAAACGGCGCCCGACACGCGCGGCCATAAGCGCCGCCTCGTTCACGAGGTTCGCAAGATCGGCTCCCGAGAAGCCGGGGGTCCCGCGGGCAATGATTCTCAGGTCCACATCCGGGCCAAGCGGAACCTTCCGCGCATGCACGCCAAGGATCTTCTCACGGCCCTTGATGTCGGGGTTCGGCACCTGCACCTGCCGGTCAAACCGACCGGGACGCAGAAGCGCCGGGTCGAGAACGTCGGGGCGGTTCGTCGCCGCGACGATGATGATGCCTTCGTTCGCCTCGAACCCGTCCATTTCGACCAGAAGCTGGTTCAGCGTCTGCTCGCGCTCGTCGTTGCCGCCGCCATAGCCAACGCCCCGGCTGCGACCAACGGCGTCGATCTCGTCGATGAAGACGATGCAGGGCGCATTCTTCTTCGCCTGCTCGAACATGTCGCGCACGCGGCTCGCGCCAACGCCCACGAACATCTCCACGAAGTCGGAACCCGAGATGGTGAAGAACGGCACACCCGCCTCGCCCGCGATCGCGCGCGCCAGCAGCGTCTTACCGGTGCCCGGCGGGCCGACCAGAAGCGCGCCCTTCGGGATCTTGCCGCCTAGGCGGGAGAATTTCTGCGGATTGCGAAGAAACTCGACGATTTCTTCCAACTCGTCCTTCGCCTCGTCGATGCCGGCCACGTCGTCAAAGGTGACGCGACCATGCTTCTCGGTCAGCAGTTTCGCCCGGCTCTTGCCGAAGCCCATGGCGCCGCCGCGTCCGCCGCCCTGCATCCGGTTCATGAAGTAGATCCAGACGCCGATCAGCAAAAGGAACGGCAGGAACGTCATCAGGATCGTGACGAAGCCCGACTGCTCCTGCGGCTTGGCCGCGAAGCTGACATCGTTTTCGACCAGAAGATTGGTGGTGTCGGCCCCGTCAGGCTGGATGGTCACATAGTCCCGCCCGTCGCCGCCGCGGAAGATGATCTTCTCGCCGTCGATCGTGGCATTGGTGACGTCGCCGCCTTCGACACGGTCGACGAAATCCGAATAGCTGACCGTCGAAGTCGCCATTGTCGATTGCCCACCGGAAATCAGGTTGAAAAGCGCCAGGATCAACAGGAACAGGACGACCCAGAAGGCGATATTACGCGCGTTGTTCAAAGGGGAACTCCTTTGGGAACTCTTGGCCGGGGAACAGACCCGGCGCGGCTTTGTAATTAAATAGCCACATGGGGCAGATCTTCAACGGGAGATAAGGAAATCGGTGAATTTGCCGCGTCCTGTGGCTTTTGCCGTCCAACCGTTCGCAAGCCCCGCCAGCGGGGCGGCAACCAGCGCCTCACCCCGCCAGATCGCCGGCGACGCAATGAGGCTGTGCCGTGGCATGCCCGTCTCCCGCCAGGGCGTGTCCTTCACGGCCTCGCCAAGCGCCCGGATCGCCAGGTCATCGGCATGCGGGCCGTCCAGCACCCATCGCCCGTCCCACGCCACACGCGTCGGCACCTCGAGGTCTCTGACAGCGTTGTATTCGCGCGCAATCCGCACCTCCCGCCCCGAAGTGACAATGCACCCGTGCAACGTGCGCGTCTCGCCCGTCCGCAACGCCTCGATCATGTCCATCAGCGCCTCGGAACGCGGTGCATAATCCGCTCCCGAAACCCAGCGAAGCGCGGCGGCAAAGCTGCGCCGGATCACCTCGTTCCCGCCGGCAGACACGCGAAACTCCGGAAAATGCAGCACGACATCCCCGTTCTGCTCCTCGCCCGCAGCCTCGAAAGCGGCCTTGGCGGCCATGTCGAGATCGGCGCGAACCCGCGACAGGTTTTCCGTTACGGCCCGGATCTTGTCCGGCGTGATTCCAAGCGGTTCAAGAACTTGCAGCGCCTTCCTCATCCGCACCCGCTCGAAGCCCTCGTCCTCGTTCGAGGGATCTTCAACCCAAGTGGTGCCCCACGCCCGCAAAACCTTGCGCAGTTCCTCCCGCCGGCAAGACAAGAACGGCCGCAGCCAGGTTAGATCGCCGTCGCTCACCCGCCCGCTCATGCCGCTTAGCCCATCGAGACCCGAGCCGCGGGCAACCCGCATCAGGAACGTCTCGGCATCGTCGTCCATCGTATGGCCAAGTGCCACATACCTGAGACACCGCTCGCGCGCCCAGTCCCGCAAGGCCCCGTATCGCGCCCGCCGCGCATTGTCCTGAAGGTTTCCCGCAGCGCCCGTCAGATCAACGCGCAGCGTCGCATGTGGAATGTTGCGCTCCGCACATGTCCTGGCCACGAACGCCGCCTCCGCCGCCGCTTCCGGCCTCAGCCCGTGATCGACCGTCGCCGCTTCCAGCGCCCACCCGGCCTCGTGCAGAAGCACCAGCATCGCAAGGGAATCGCTGCCGCCCGATACGGCTACGCCCAGCCGCGTTCCACGCTCAATCCCAAGCTCCCGTGCGCGCGCGTCAAGCGATCCGGGGACAGCGCGTTCCATCAGCCCCGCGACCCGCCATCATCGGCCAGGAAATTCTCCGGGGGCGTGGGGGCAGAGCCTCCACCGGGCGGCGGGCAATGCCCGGCGCAATCCCGCTTCAGGGGCAAGCCATGCTCGCCCGCGCCGCCTGCGCTTCCAGCGAGGCGTCCGAGGACGGGAACCTTGTCGTCACCTCGCCCAGCGTGATGCAGGCCTCCTGGCTCTGCCCCAACCCGTCGAGCGAAAGCCCCAGCTTCAGCAATGCCATCGGCGCCGTCGGCCCATTGGGCGTCCCCGAGTAGCTTTCCAGATAGGCCCGCGCCGCGCTCGACGTCATCCCCAGCTTCGAGAAGCTCTCGCCCCGCATCAGATGCGCCAGACCGGTCAGCGGACCGCCCTGGTAAGTCTCGGTGAACCGCTGGAACTGCTCTGCCGCGCCCTCGAAATTGCCATCGTCGAAGCTGGATTTGGCGCGCTCGAAGTCGTCCTTCTCGGCCACCGCCAGTTCGACACCGCTCAAATCCGCCAGGGCACTGGCCGAACTGCCCGACCCGCCCGAGGCGGCGGCACCGCCGTCGATACTGCCCGTGCCGCCGGAGGTGGCGGCAGGAAGCGCGCCGCCGCCAAGCGTCGATGTCTCGCCAAGGCTGCCGATGTCGCAGCCCGTTTCCAGCTCGCAGAGGCGAAACTCCAGGTCGCCGATCCGGTTGGTCCCGTCCGCAACGACGCTGTCCACGCGGTTGGTCAACCGCTCGGTCGCCGCGGTCAGCCGCTGCACCTCGGCCTCCATCGCGTCCAGCCGTTCAAGCGTGTTCGTGCCCGCAAGGTTCACATTCGCGCCCCCGGTGGTCGACAGCTCGCGCCGGAGTTTCTGCATCTCGACGTAAAGGACCGTCAGCTCCTGCCGGATATCGGCCAGCGTCTGGCTGTCCTGCGCCGCGGCGGGGCCGGCCAACAATAGAACGGCAAGTACGAAGTTCCGCATCAGTTTCCTCGCTTAAACCCCTGAACCAGCGGTGATAACCGTGACGGCGCGGCGGTTCTTCGAATAGCAAAGCTCGTCCGAACAAATCTCGATCGGGCGCTCCTTGCCGTACGAGATCGTCTTCAGCCGACCCGGTGCGACGCCCCGCGAGATCAGATAGTTCTGCACCGCGCTGGCCCGGCGGGCGCCAAGGGCGAGGTTGTACTCCCGCGTTCCCTGCTCATCGGCATGGCCCTCGATGAGAGCGGCATACTCGCCGTTCGACGACAGCCATTGCGCCTGCCCGTCAAGGATCGACTGCGCTTCCGGCGAAAGCGTGGACTGATCGACCGAGAAAAGCACGCGGTCGCCGATGGCCTGGTTGAAATAGGCCGGAGAGGTCGGATCGCCTACCGACCCCAGTGCGCCGTTCGCACCTCCCGCGCCGCCTTCCCCGAACCGGTCGGCATTCGTACATGCGCTAAGCGCCAGCGCGGCGAGGATGATCGCTGTAGTTGTAAGTTTCATTGGTGTCACCTGCGGTGTGTTTTGTCTGCTCTTGTCGCGAGGATATCACCGCTTTGCGCCAATGAAAACGGGGCGAATGGGTCGGCGATCCCTCGGCGAACTCATGCCGGTCCGCACCGTGATAGGCAATAACAGCTCGCGACCGGCAAGCGCCTGCCGGTCAACCGGGCCATTAGGGCAGCAGCGGCGACCAGGCCGGGTCCGAGGCCGCCGTGCTCGTTGGCACGCGCCGCAGGTTCCGGCCCGAGATGTCGACGCTGAACAGCGCGGGCTGACCATCCGCACCAGCGCTTTCGCGGGTAAACATCAGCACCCTGCCATTCGGAGCCCAGGTCGGCCCCTCGTCCAGGAACGATGCCGTCAGAAGCCGCTCGTTCGAGCCATCGGTCCGCATCACGCCGATATGGAACCGCCCCGCGTTCTGCTTGGTGAACGCGATATAGTCGCCCCTCGGAGACCAGACAGGCGTGCCATAGCGCCCCTGCCCGAAGCTGATCCGCGTGGGCTCGCCGCCGCCCGCGTTCATCACGTAAAGCTGCTGGTTGCCCGAGCGGTCGCTCTCGAACACGATCTGGCTGCCATCGGGCGAAAACGAAGGCGCGGTCTCGATCGAGGGCGCACTTGTAAGCCGTTGCCGTTCACCGCTCGCAAGGTCCAGCCGGTAGATGTCGGTATTGCCGTCGCGCGCCTCGGAATAGACAACCGTGCGGCCGTTCGGCGCATAGCGGGGCGCGAAGGTCATCGTCTCGGCGTCCAGGCTGGAAAGCGGACGTTTCTGCACCTGGCCAACGGCCAGTTCGTAGATCTGCGGGAACCCGCTTTCGTAACTGGTGTAAAGCACTCGGTCGCCTGTGGGCGAGAAGCGCGGCGCAAGCACGATGGAAGAGGCGTCCGTCAGGTACTGCAGGCTGGCCCCGTCATAATCCATGATCGCCAGGCGCTTCTGCCGGGCGTTCTTCGGCCCAGTCTCCTCGACGAAGACCACCCGGCTGTCGAAATAGCCATCCTCGCCGGTGATGCGGCTGTAAACCTGGTCGGCCACCTTGTGCGCCACCCGCCGCCACGAATTGGTCGCGCCCGCGAACTGCAGCCCGTCGCCGAGCGGCGCGCCGGTGAAGATGTCGAAAAGCCGGAACTTGACCAGAAGCTGGTTGTCGGTGGTCAGCGTCACCCCGCCAACGACAAGCGCCTCGACATTGATCGCCTTCCAGTCGGCATAGGCCACGGGCGCGTCGAAGCCGCTGACCTGGCTGATATAGCTTTCCCTCGGCACGTTCCGGAACAACCCGGTGCCGTTCAGATCGGCGGCGACGACAGCCGTGATCTCGCGCGCATAGTCCACGGCGGCGCTGTTCTCGGCGATGAACGGCGCGACGGCGATCGGTACCGGCTCGATGACACCTTCGGTAATCTCGATCCGAAGCGGGCCCGAGCGATCCTGCGCCTGTACGGGGGCGGCAAGAACCAGGGCGAGGATCATCGCAAGAAGTATTTTCATCTGAACTGCATCCCTTCCGGGTTGAACGTCATTTCGATTTCGCGCCATTGGTCGAATTTTTCAACCGGCAAGCCAAAGCCGCTGGCGCCACAGCGGATAATCGCGCGCCGGGCCGCCTCGAATGCCTGCCGTTCGCCACTCGACGATCCGCCACTCGAGGAAACCAGCCGGATCGACCCGGTGATGGGCTTGCCCGATTGTTCCATCTCGACCGCGACGACAACCGTGGTGGCCAGCGCATCGGTCGAGAGACTGCCCACGTTCCAGCACCGGCTGATGGCGACGCGAAACCCTTCCCTCTCGCCCCCCGTCAACGGCGGCCCGGCTGGCGCTGGCGCCTCGGGCCGGTTC
>JAJDOD010000183.1 GCA_022340315.1 Silicimonas sp.
CGACATTCACCTGATCGCCGTCAGCAAGGTCCAGCCCCTCGACCGCGTCGAAGCCGTCCTGAACCAGGGCCACCGCGTCTTTGGCGAGAACCGCGTGCAGGAAGCCCAGGGCAAATGGCCCGCCTTCCGCGACCGCTTCGACGGCATCGAGCTTCACCTCATCGGCCCGCTACAAACCAACAAGGCCCGTGCGGCGATGGAGCTCTTCGACGTGATCCACACCGTGGACCGCCCCAAGCTCGCCCAGACCATCGCCCGGATCGCACAAGAGACCGGCACCTGCCCCGACCTCTTCGTACAGGTCAACACCGGCGACGAAGATCAGAAAGCCGGCTGCGCCATCGACGACGTCGACACCCTCATCGCAACCTGCCGCGACCTCGGCCTGCCGCTGAAAGGCCTGATGTGCATCCCCCCCGTCGACGAAACGCCCAGCCTGCACTTCGCGCTTCTCGCAAAGATCGCCGGACGCAACGGCCTGACCGGCCTCAGCATGGGCATGAGCAGCGATTTCGAAGAAGCCATCGCCCAGGGCGCAACCCATGTCCGCGTCGGCTCGGCAATCTTCGGTGAACGCGACTACGGCTGAACGATCAGCCGCGTCCCCGGCACGATCCGCGCCGCGATCCATCTCAGATGATCGTCCCTGAACGCCACGCAACCTTCCGTCGGCACACCCGGCCGCCGCCAGCGATGAATGAAGATCGCCGACCCCCGGCCCCGCTCGGCAAAAGGCCAGTTCCACGCGACCAGGATCACCAGATCATAAAGCCGGTCCGCCCGCCGAAGCCGCTCATGCGAAGCCTGAAACGGTGCCCGCACCATCTGGTTGTACTCCTCATGCCCCGGATCGTCGCACCAGAGATCGCGCGGCCCGATCGGCACCGCCCAGGCGGCAGGCCGCGCCATACGATCGGGACGATAGAGCATCCCCACCAGCGCATGTTCCCCCGCAGGCGTCCCCCCGTCACCCTCGCGCTTGTCGCGCACAATCCCACCCCGCCCGACAACGCACGGGAGATGCCGCCCGAGGAAGCGCACCCCGCGCGGCGTAACGACAAGGTCGCCTGCATCCTTCATCGGTCCGTAAATATCCCGGGGGTCCGGGGGCAGCGCCCCCGGCGGATCGGCTCCGAAGGAGCCGAAATCCTCACAGCAGGTGCCCCGACTTCCGCGCCTTGGTGTCGAGATAGGCGGTGTTCTCCTCCCGCCGCCCGACCCGCAGGGGCACCCGTTCCACCACCTCGATCCCCTGCGCTTCCATCATCGCCACCTTGGCGGGGTTATTGGTCATCAGCCGAACTCTTGTGAACCCCAATCGCTTCAGCAGATCGGCCCCGGTGCGAAAGTCCCGCTCGTCATCCTCGAAGCCCAGCCTGTGATTGGCCTCCACCGTGTCGAACCCCTGGTCCTGCAAGGCATAGGCCCGCAGCTTGTTCGCCAGCCCGATCCCGCGGCCTTCCTGGCTGAGATACAGCAGGACGCCGGCGCCCTCTTCGCCCATCGCCCGAAGCGCGGCGTGAAGCTGCGGCCCGCAATCGCATTTCCGCGAGGCCAGCACATCCCCTGTGAAACACGCCGAATGCAGCCGCACCAGCGCCGGCTCCGACCTCGGCGGTTGCCCGATCTCGCAGACTACGTGATCCTCGCCGCCGTCATTGGGACGGAATACATACACCCGTCCTGCGCTTGAGACCTCGACCGGCACACGTCCCGAAACGACCCGGTCATGGTGAACCGCCGATGCCAGAACCCGGGCGGTCTCCGCTGCCGGAAGCCGCGTCCAGTCGGCATCCGCCTCGGCAGTCAACGCCACGACCAGAACCGCCGGCAGCAAACGCGCCGACTTCACCAGCTGAAGCGCGATCCGCTCAAGCGAGGCATCGCCCTCGCGCCGGGACCGGAACGGCCCTTTCATGGGCGACGACAGGTCGTCCTGCGGATCGGCCACCGAACGCACCCAACTGAAATCCGCATCCCCCGGCACCTCAAGCCGCGCAAGATCGCCGTCATAGGCCCTCGCCTTCAGCGTCTCCGCCCGCCGCGCCGAGATCACCAGCACCGGCCCGCCATGCGCCCGCAATGACGCGAAACGCGCTTCCGTCAGGCCCTCGGCGGCAAGGACCAGTACCGCCTCCTCGCCCTGCTGCAAAACAACCGGCAGACCAAGCCTGAGGTCGGTCCGCGCTCGCGCAAGGCGCTCGTTCAATGTCGGCACAAGTGTCATCCCCGCCATGTAATGCCTTTCCACCGCGGATGGAAACAAGCGCCGCTCCTGTAATACGGCTGAAATAAACCCGGCCCTTCCGACACGAGCGCGTGAAGACTTGCAGCAATTCTTGCAATGCGACCGGTCCAGCCGCATGTCATCCGGCAAGACAAACGAACGGGGAACCGACATGGCCCAGAACCTGAAGAAAATCCTGCTCGTCGACGACGACGACGACCTGCGCGAGGCGCTCGGCGAACAACTCATCATGACCGAGGATTTCGATGTCTTCGAGGCCGGCAACGGCGTCGAAGCGATGCAGAAAGCCAAGGAAGGCATATACGATCTCGTCATCCTCGATGTCGGCCTGCCGGACACCGATGGCCGGGAACTTTGCCGCGTGCTCCGCAAACACGGCGTGAAATGCCCGGTGTTGATGTTGACGGGGCATGATTCGGACGCCGACACGATCCTCGGCCTCGACGCGGGCGCCAACGACTACGTTACCAAGCCATTCCGCTTCCCGGTGCTTCTGGCCCGCATCCGCGCACAGCTGCGCCAGCATGAACAGTCCGAGGATGCGGTCTTCCAACTTGGGCCGTACACCTTCCAGCCTGCACAGAAGATGTTGATAACAGAAGACGAAAAGAAGATTCGGCTCACCGAGAAAGAGACCAACATCCTCAAGTTCCTCTACCGCGCGAGCGAAGGCGTGGTGGCCCGCGACGTGCTTCTGCACGAGGTCTGGGGCTACAACGCGGGTGTCACAACTCACACACTCGAGACACATATTTACCGACTGCGCCAAAAAATTGAGCCAGACCCCTCAAATGCGCGTTTATTGGTAACCGAATCGGGTGGCTACCGACTCGTCGCCTGATCCCTACGGAATCCCGTTTCCATGTCCGGGCAATGGCATGGTACCTCCCTGTTGGACTGGCCGGGCCCCAAGCCCGGCCTTTTTTTGTCTGTCCCTCCGACCGTCCCGCGATTTGAGCGCAGCCAGTCCGCTGCCGCCGCTCCGCCAATACCAAGAATTCCGAAAAGACATCTGCCTGGACGGAAGGAATACCCATGTCGTTTCATCGTCTCACCGGTCTCCCGCTTGCCCTCGTCGCCATCGCCGGAGTTTCGGGCTGCATAGAAACAACCCAGTCCGGACTACCTTCCGGGGCACGCACCAAGTACGCGCCCATCGCAGAGGTTCCGAACGTCGGCGATCGGGTGCTCTCGAGTTACTGGGCAGGCGCCTTTTCCGAGCCGATGTCTGTCGAAGGGCGGCTTGGCTGGAGTGCTTCCGCCGGCACAGCCCGTCTGGTGCGCGATCAACTCGAACCGGCGGGCGCAGAAGAAGCGAGATCCAGGACCTACAAGCCTCGCTTCGTCGTCCGGGTCCGCAATCCCGGCGCAAGCAAGGCGATGATCGGCGAAAACGCCTGTACGGTCGGTCTCTCCGCTTCGCTTGCCGATCCCGCAACGGGGAAATCCATATCGTCGGGCGCGCAGGTCCTTGGCCGGACGATCATCCCGGAAAACTTACGGCACGCGACTACACGCGGATGCCGAAGAGCGAGAAAACGCGGGTGCTGGCTGCCTGTCAGAGCGCCTTGCGAAGTGCCGCGTCGCAGGCACCGGTCAAACTGAACCTGACGGAATGACAAAGGACAATCCCGCGCGCCCGTCGCTTCTTCCGGCTAGTCCCCGTGCACCGCGAAAACATCGAGCGACGCGTCCTGCGGCGGGATCAGCCGGAAACCGTCCTTCACCCCCGCATCCGTCAACTCCCGCGCAACCACGATCAGCGTGTTCTCGGCCTGGTCAGCGCATAGCCCGGACATATGCGCTATTTCCTCCTCCGCCACCGGCCGTGCCGCCTTCAGGTCCGGCGCGCCCCAAGCCTCGGCAAAGTGAAACGCCAGGATATCAACCAGTGTGTCGCGCTCGGCTTCGGTGATCGACGTCACTGCCACGACAGATGCGCGCCCGAAACTCGTCAGCCCCAGCCAGCCATGCGCAAACTCCTGCGCCGGCTTCCCGGTCAATTCCGCCTCCGTCCAGTTGGAAAATGCGAAGGTGCCCGGAACGGCCCATTCGCCAGGCTCCGCCGCTTCGCGGAATACCTCGACATCGCTCTCGTCCAGCCGGATCACGCGGGCAAATTTCATTCTGTCTCCAGAAACCGGGTCAGCGGCAGGATGCGCGTGGCCTCGCCGTCTTTCAAGATCATGCCGCCCCACTCATCGAGCCCAACGAAAAGACCCGCTTCGGGATATTCGATCTCGCCGCCCAGACCATGCGCCTTGGCCCGCCAGTCTTCGTGAAGTTCCGCGAACCCGTCGGTCAAGTAGACATGGAGCCAGCTCATCATGTGCCGGCCCCAGGCCTCCAGAAGCGCCGTCGCGGAAACGTCCCCGCAGCCTTCGTCGTGAAGGCAGGTCTCATTGGGCCTCCGCCCCGGCTCGACACCAGCGAGTGGCAACACCTGTACCTCGGCCCCGACCACCAGCCAGTCCGGCTCTTCGGAGGGATCGCCGGTCGATGCCGCCATCCTGATCCGCCCGCATAGGCCCCCGTTCACTCGGAGCCGGTCGGGCCAGACCAGGTGCACGCCAACCTCCGGCGGAGCCAGAACGCCGATCGCGTCATTGAGCCCAAGCGCAACCGCGAAGCTCACGCTCACCGCCTGGGCCAGCGGCGTCTCGGGCGCAAGCAAGATCGCCGCCCGCATCACCGCCTCGTCGGGAGAGTAGAAGACCGTCCCCGGCTCGCCCCCGGACGCGGCAGAAACCGCCGCCTCGAAAGGGTCGCCTGCAACAGCCAGGCCGGTCAGCAGAGGAGGAAACTCAACCTGCACGCCCAAAGTCCTTCATCGGTCGGGATATATCCTCAAGGGGTGAATTGGCCGAAGGCCAGAACCACCCCATTCGCAAG
>JAJDOD010000021.1 GCA_022340315.1 Silicimonas sp.
GCCACAAAAACCACCGAACCCGCACCGACGCGATACCGACGTAATACCGACGTAATACCGACGTTGGGTTTTTGCCCCACGGCCAGCAAAACAAGGCGCGTTAACCAAACTTGCGCGCGCGGGCGGAAAAACCGTGAAACCCTCCTTCCAAGACGCCCCAAGCACATCTAAACTTCACCGAATTAAGCCAGAGGAGCCCGGCCCATGCTCGACCGCGTCATTCCCGAAGACACCGTTCAATCCCTCGACCAGTTGATGGCCAAGCTGCCGGGCATCCTCGCTGCCGCCCCGAAAGACGAAGGCACCCTCGAGATTATCGTCATGCGCCCCCAGCCGGGCGAACGCGTCGTCCCGCAAAGCTTTGAAGTCACTCTGGAAAACGGCCTTCCCGGTGACCACTGGAAGCGCGGCAGCGGCTATGCGCTGGAAGACGGCACCGGCGATCCCGACGCGCAGATCTGCATCATGATGTCAGGCGTCATTCGCGCGATTGCGGGCGACGACAAATCGAAATGGCCGCCCGCGGGGGACAACTTCTTCATCGACATGGACCTCACACCCGCCAACATGCCGCCGGGCACCCGTTTCGCAATCGGCTCGGCGGAGTTCGTCGTCACCGAGGTCAAGCATAACGGCTGCCAGCAGTTCATCGACCGCTACGGACGGGATGCAGTACTTTTCGTAAATACCGGAAAAGGCAAGGAATTACGCCTGCGCGGCATCTACGCCCGCGTCACGAAGGACGGCACCGTGAACGTCGGAGATACTGTCCGCAAGCTCTGAGCCTTCACAATCGCCGTCCGATCCGGCACTCTCTTCCCGACCAATCCGGGAGGCGTCAGATGTCGCTACTTTCCAGGCTCTTCGGCGGCGGCGGTTCCGCGCCCGAGTCCCAGTCCGAGACTTACAAGGACTTCACCATTACACCGGCCCCGTCCCGCGAGGGCGGCCGCTTCCGCGTCGGCGCCACCATCGAGAAGGACGGCAAGACCCACCACCTGATCCGTGCCGATGTGCTTGAGACACTGGACGACGCAACCGCCACCTCGCTGCGAAAGGCGCGGCAGGTGATCGACGAGCAGGGAGACCGGATCTTTGGCTGAGACCGGACATCCCGCGCTGACCTCCGACAGCGTCGCAACCGTGACCGGGGGAGGAGCGGGCATCGGCCTTGCCTCCGCAAGGGCCTATGCCGCAATGGGTATGGCGGTTGCTGTCCTCGATAACCGTCCGGAACTGCTGGAAAAGGCCGCGTCTGAGTTGAGCGAGGCCGGCGCGCGCGACGTCATGACCGCAACGGTCGATGTTTCCGACCGCACAGCTTTGGCCGAGGTCGAGGCAGAGATTGCGGACCGTTTCGGCGGCACCGACATCCTGATGAACAACGCCGGCATCCAGCCCGGATCGACCATGCTGGACGATCCCGCGAACTGGCGCCGCATCCTCGACGTCAATCTCTGGGGTATCATCAACGGCAGCCAGGTCTTCGCACCACGCATGATCGCGCGCGGCCGTCCAGGCGCAATCATCAACACCGGCTCGAAACAGGGGATCACGACCCCGCCAGGCGATCCGGCCTACAACACCTCCAAGGCCGCGGTCAAAGCCTTTACCGAGGCGCTGGCGCACGACCTCCGCAACCGCAGGAGCCACGCGATCACTGCGCATCTCCTGATTCCCGGTTTCGTCTTTACCGAACTCAACGCGCAAGGTCGCACCGAGAGACCTGCAGGGGCCTGGACGCCAGATCAGAACGCGGCCTTCATGATCGAGAGCCTCAATCGCGGTGACTTCTACATTCTCTGCCCGGACAATGACGTGGACCGGCAGACCGACGAGAAACGCATGGCCTGGGCCATCGGCGACATCATCGAGAACCGGCCCGCGCTTTCACGCTGGCACCCGGATTATTCAGACGCCTTTGCGGCTTTCATGAAAGGCTGATCCGCGCCTTGGCTCATCTCCTGACGATTGAGACCCGCGGCCCCGGCCTCTACGAGTTCACCGGCAAACTGCATCCCCTGGCCGAAGGCGACGGAATGATGACTGTTTTCGTCCGTCACACCTCGTGCTCGCTCCTGATCCAGGAAAACGCCGATCCCGATGTTCAGCGCGACCTCAACGCCTTTTTCGAGCGCCTCGTGCCCCCCGCCGACGACCCCTCGATGAGCTATCTGACCCACACGCTCGAAGGCCCGGACGACATGCCCGCCCATATCAAGGCGGCGGTATTGCCGGTCAGCCTGACCATCCCGGTCCAGAACGGGCGGCTTCTTCTCGGCACATGGCAAGGTGTCTATCTTTTCGAGCACCGCAGTCGCCCGCACCGTCGAAGCTGTGCCGTACAGATGATGACGTCCGGATAGGTCAGCCGGACGGCGTCTCTAGATACTGCATCGGCGGCGCTTCGGGATCGTCGATGGCCTGCATCACGGCACGGCAGAGGAACCGTCCGGCCTGGGTCACGTCTTCGGGAATCACCAGGATCTCGTTCCGAAACCGCCGCAGGAACGGCAGGGCTTCCTTCGCGATCAGATCGACATCCCCGCCGATCGTGCCTCCGTGCTTTTCGATGGCAACGGCCACAGCCATCGCCGCGGTCGTCGATGCCGCGATCACACCGTCGAAGTCGCCGCCGCGGCGCAGTTCGTCCGAAACCCCTGCTTCGACCGCGTTCGCCCCGTCATCCGAAGACGCACTTTCCAGGACCGCGAATCGGACGCCCAGGCGATCTGCTTCAGCGCGCGCGGTTTCGATCATCTCGATGGAATAGAACTGATCCTGGGGTGGTGCGACCAGAAGGATGTTACGGCGCCCGCGCTCGAAGAGACGGCGCACCGAGATGGCACCGAACGTACCGTTATGAAAGTCGTAGAATGGATGCTGTTCACTCCAGTCGGTGCGTCCATGCGTTGCAAATGGAAATCCGATGTCCATCAAATGGCGTACCCGCGGGTCGCGCGGCTGGGTCTGATTGATGATGATCCCATCGGCCGAGCCGGTTTCGGTCACGTAACGTACCGGGTCCATCGGGTCCTGGTCAGGGAAATAGGGCGTGACGATCATGTGATAGGGCGTACCCCGTGTGCCCGAGGCAATCGCGGTGATGAGACGTGCGGTGTGATTCATCATGTCATGCTCGGTCGAGAGAATCAGAGCGATCACGTTCGTCTTGCCCGTTCGCAGACGCAGACCGGCGCGGTTCGGGCTGTAGCCGATCTGCCGGGCGATCTCGCGCACCTTTTCCTTCGTCGCTTCGCCGATATCGGGCGCGTCGTTCAGAGCGCGCGA
>JAJDOD010000074.1 GCA_022340315.1 Silicimonas sp.
AAGGCGAGGACCAGTGGCGTGAGGATGGTCAGCGACAAGTTCTTGCCGATCCCCAGTCCCTCGAACACCGGATAAGTTACATAGGAAAGCAAATTGACAGCATAATAGGTGATGGCGGCAACCGAAAAACCTTCCACTGTCTTCTGGAGCCTCAGCTGAAGATCGGCCCGGCGATCCATTGACGCCAGCAAATCCTGGTTTTGCGCCGACCGCTCGACATCGACCCGGGTACGCAGCAGATTGGCCGCGCGTTCGGCCCGTTCGGCCATCATGCGCAACTGCCCCTCGACCGCCTTCACCGTCCGCATCGCGGGATCAAATCGCCGCATCATGAACTCCGCGAAGGTCTGCCGGCCTTCGAACCTCTCTTCGCGAAGAACGGCAATTCTCTGATTGACCAGCGCCTCGTAGGCGCCGGTCGCCCCGAAGCGGAACGCGGATTGCGCGAGCAAGCTTTCAAGTTCCGCTGAGACTTCCAGCAACGCCTTGAGTGTATCCTCGGAACGTCCCGACTGCCCCTTCATTTCCGACATGAGCCTTGTCAGGGCAGTATCCATCTCACCGATTTTTCCGCCAAGTTCACGGGCCCGCGCCAAGCCGAGCATCGACATCGTCTTGTAGGTTTCGATCTCGCAAATGCGCTGAACCACACGACCGACTCGACGGGCGCCGATACCCGGCCGTGCAAAAAGTGCGAACCGCATATGTCCTGCCGCGTCGATCCGAAAATCGCCCGCCATGATCGCCGTGTCGTCAAGGACGCGACTGATGGCGAGGCTCTCCGGCAAGAACCAACGGTCAAGCTTGCCCCCGATACCATCGTCATCTTCTGCCAATTCAACACGGATCAACGCCGACGTGATGCGCTCGCCCGGAGCGTCAGCGAGCCAGTCTTCGGGAAACATCGAGAATGTCGAGGCATCGAAAGGCGTCTCAGCCACGCCGTCGCCAAAGATCGTGTAAGTAACGAACTCGGTGTGGCTCTCCCATTTCAGTTTGTATCGGCCGATCTCTCCGAAATAATGCGTCGCCCCGGGCTGCGGATGCGCCGCGCCGTGCCGTTCGAGCAGTGTCGCCAAATGCTTGAGATCCAGTTCCCGGTCGCGCGCGGCAGCATTCTGCGGTCGCTTGATCGCAAGATAGGCTGCCCGGCACGGCGCCTGAAGCGTGGGAAACGGTCGCGCATGCAGCTCGTTTGCGAGCTGATACCGCAGTTTGTGATCTTTGATCGGACTCATCGCATGCGCCTCTCTGCAACCTCAGATATAGACCATTGAGTTGCGAGAGCCAGCATTTTTATCTAATTTTCTGATACTTAGCCGTCCACCATCGCATACCGTCAACGATTTCGACAGACCTGCACCCTGCGGATCGACTGCCTGTGGTCGCATTTGGGACTTCGGGCACTCGACGCGATGCTCCCCCCGGCGTAGTCAGATCGGGGCAGAGCAAGAAAGGTCGGCCTCCGAGAACCGATGACGTCAAGTTTTGATATCTGCATTGTCGGGCAGGCCGGGCGGTTGTCCTATGAAGCTGTCCTTTTTGCCGCGTCTCTAAGACGCGCATCGCCGGACTTTGCCGGCAAGTTGATTGTCGGCGAGCCACAACCAGGGCCGCTTTGGCCCGCCTCACCGTGTATCGACCCCGATGCGCGCAAGTTGTTGGTGTCACTTGGCGCGCACATCCATCCGTTCGAATGCCGCCATTTCGGCCCGCAATACCCACAGGGCAACAAGGTCGAGATGCTGGCAGCCCTTCCCCCGGACCGACCCTTCGTTTTCTTTGATACTGATACACTCGTCCTCGGCCCGGTCGATGCCATTGAGTTCCCTTTCGACCGCCCCGCGGCTTCGATGGCGCGGGAAAACACCTGGCCCGTTGTCCCCCTCTATGGCCCCGATCTTGCCGATATCTGGCAAGCTGTCTTCGCGCGCGCAGGCGTCGACATGGCCCCTTCGCTCGATCTGGCCCAGCCCGAAGGACATTGGGAACGGCATCTCTACTTCAATGCCGGCTGGTTCTTCTACGAATGCCCGAACGTATTCGCGCGGCGGATGATCGAGCTGATGGTCAGCCTTCGGGATGACCCCCCGCACGAGTTGTCCTGCCAGAGCCTCGACCCCTGGCTTGACCAGATTGCGTTGCCCGCCGTCGTGACGGGGCTGGGCGGAGGGCGGCCAGGCCCGGAACTCTGCGGTCTCGATGGAGGGGTGACCTTGCACTGGCGCGCGCTGCCGCTTCTTTATGCCAAGGCCCCCGAAGAGACGATCGTCATGTTCGAGGACCTCACGGCGCCGAACCGGATCAAGAAGGTCCTGAAGCTTTACGACCCCTTCAAACGCATCATCTACCAGGGCCGCGGCCGAAAGATCAGGGCACTCTTCGACCGGAACGAATTGCCTCGCCACGAGAAGGCCATCCGGAACCGGATCAAGCGGGCTCGCCTCTGGTCAAGGTAGTCCAGGCGGGCCGCATATCTTCCCGGCCGGTGAGCACACACCATTGCGGTATGTCCCGACGCGACGTAGGTTCGCCGAAAATCCAGGGAGAGCCAAACAATGTCTGACACACAGCCTCATTTCGACACGCTTCAGATTCACGGCGGCGCTGCGCCGGACCCCGCAACCGGAGCCCGCCAGGTACCGATCTACCAGACGACGGCTTATGTCTTTCAAGACGCCGATCATGCCGCCCGGCTCTTCAACCTTCAGGAAGTCGGCTACATCTATTCGCGGCTGACGAACCCAACGGTGGCGGCGCTGGCGGAACGGATCACGCATCTTGAAGGTGGCGCCGGCGGCATTTGCTGTTCCTCTGGCCACGCCGCCCAGATCATGGCGCTGTTCCCGCTGATGATGCCGGGCCGCAATGTCGTGGCCTCGACACGGCTTTACGGCGGCAGCTACACGCAGCTGACCCAGACCATCAAACGCTTCGGCTGGTCGGCCAAACTTGTCGATTTCGACGACCTCGATGCCGTCAAGGCGGCCATCGACGACGATACCCGCGCAATTTTCTGCGAGAGCATAGCGAACCCTGGCGGCTATATTACCGATCTCGATGCGATCGCCGCGATCGCCGATGACGCCGGCGTGCCGCTGATCGTCGACAATACCTCGGCCACGCCCTACCTGTGTCGGCCCTTCGATCATGGCGCGACGCTCGTGGTGCACTCGACCACCAAGTACCTGACCGGCAACGGCACCGTGACCGGCGGCGCGGTGATCGACAGCGGCAAGTTCAACTGGTCCGCCTCGGACAAGTTCCCATCGCTCAGCCAGCCGGAGCCGGCCTACCACGGGCTGAACTTTCACGAAGTCCTCGGACCGATGGCCTATACGTTCCACTCGATCGCAATCGGCCTGCGCGACCTCGGGATGACGATGAACCCGCAAGGGGCGCATTACACGCTGATGGGGATCGAGACCCTGTCGCTGAGAATGCAGAAGCATGTCGAGAACGCCGTGAAGGTCGCCAAGTGGCTGGAAGCAGATGACCGGATCGAAAGCGTCACCTATGCTGGGTTGGAGTCCTCGCCCTACTACGACAGGGTCGCCAGGATCTGCCCGAACGGCGCAGGCGCGCTATTCACCTTCGCGGTGAAGGGCGGCTACGATACATGCGTCAAGCTGATCGACTCGGTCGAGCTCTTCAGCCACGTCGCAAACCTCGGGGATGCCCGTTCGCTGATCATCCACTCGGCCTCGACAACGCACCGCCAACTGACGGACGAGCAGCGCGAAGCAGCCGGGGCCCTGCCCAATGTCGTGCGCGTGTCCATCGGCATCGAGCATCCGGATGACATCATTGCCGATCTGGACCAGGCGCTGAACAAAGCGCTGGCGTAGAGCCCTGCAAGACGAACGAGAGAGGGGGCATCTCGCCCCCTCTTTTTTATTGATTGGCAAAGGTGCGACGGCGCGCAGCCTCGCTACAGGCCTGGACTTAACGGCTTCAGTGCGGATCAAGCACGCGCATCCTCCATCAGCCGCCGCATCTCCCTGATCGAGGCATCCAGCCCGAGGAAAATCGCCTCACCCACCAGGAAGTGCCCGATGTTCAACTCGACCAGTTCCGGCAGGGCCGCAACAGGCCCTACTGTCTCGTAAGTCAGACCGTGCCCGGCATGGACTTCCAGGCCGAGACTGTCGGCAAAGGTTGCCATCTCGGCCAGCCGCGCCAGTTCACCATCGCGTTCGTCGAACCGCCCTTCTGCGTGAAAGTCGCAGTAGGCACCTGTGTGCAACTCAACGACCTCCGCACCGATCCGGTGTGCAGCCTCGATCTGGCGCTGTTCCGCCGCAATGAAGATCGACACCCGGCAGCCGACGTCGCGCAAGGGCGCGATGAAGTGCGCCAGCCGGTTTTCATCGCGCGCAACTTCCAAGCCCCCCTCCGTGGTCCGTTCCTCGCGTTTCTCCGGCACGATGCAGACCGCGTGGGGCCGGTGGCGCAGCGCGATCGCCTTCATCTCTTCCGTCGCGGCCATCTCGAAGTTCAACGGCAGCGACAGGGCAGCCATCAGTGCCTCGATATCGGAATCGGTAATATGGCGCCGGTCTTCGCGCAAATGCGCGGTGATGCCGTCGGCGCCGGCCGCCTCGGCGATCTTCGCGGCGCGAACCGGGTCGGGATAGGCCCCGCCACGCGCGTTTCGCACAGTCGCCACGTGGTCAATATTGACACCCAGACGCAAACTTGTAGCCATGATTCATCTCCGGCGCGATTTTGCCGACACGTTAGGCACGCGCGGTTGGAGTGTCCATCGCATGATATCCGAGCGAAAGATGGCGCGCCTGATTGCACTTACCGCCCTGACGATGGTTGCTTTCGCCGCCAATTCGCTGCTGAACCGCGCCGCGCTTCTGGACGGAGAAACCGGGCCAGCGTCCTTCGCAGCACTGCGTCTTGTCACAGGCGCGGCCTGCCTCGCGTTCCTGGTGGCCATGCGATCCGGGCTGCCGAGACTTGCCGGCCCAAGGCGGCTTACCGGCACAGCCACGCTCGCCATTTATATGCTGGGCTTCTCGTTTTCTTATGTGGCGCTGGATGCGGGCCTTGGCGCGCTGATCCTCTTCGGCCTGGTTCAGCTGACCATGTTCGGGGGTGCCGTCTTGAAAGGCGAACGCCCGGCGCCGGCGCGTTGGATCGGGTCTGGCCTGGCATTTGCCGGTCTGGCCTGGCTTGTCTGGCCGGGCGCGGTTGGCGCGCCGCCGCTGCTGCCACTTGCCCTCATGGTCGCAGCAGGCATCGCCTGGGGCGTCTATTCACTCTCGGGCCGTGGCGCGACCGATCCGTTGAAGGAAACCGCCGCAAACTTCATCTGCGCGGCACCGATCGCCGTTCTGGTCTGGTTCCTGATCCCGGATGGCATCACGACGAAAGGTGCACTTCTTGCCACCGTCTCCGGCGCGATCACTTCGGGACTTGGATACGCGCTATGGTACAGCGTTCTGCCCCGGCTCGATGCCGCCGTTTCAGCATTGGCACAACTGACCGTTCCCGTGATTGCGATCTTCGGCGGAATTGTCCTGCTCTCCGAACCGCTGGGCTTGCGCATCGTCCTGGCCAGCGGGGTGGTCCTCGGCGGCGTCGCGTTCGGGATATTGGGTCAGCGCAAGATCGGCTCGAGCAAATCGTAATAGGCAGGTGCACCCGGCTGGGACCACGCCACGTCGGGCAGACTGTCAGGCTTGAAGCGCCGTGCCATCACCTCGGACCGGGTTAGCCAAAGCCGCTCGGTCACGACGCCTTCGGGATCGACCCATTCCCCGCGGGGGTCGCCCGAGACGATCTCGCAACGGAAATACACGTCGACCTGATGGAATGGACGGTCAGGATCATGGAACTCGTTCACAAGCGCGACTTCGCCGACGCTGACCGTCAGGCCCGTCTCCTCGTGAACTTCGCGGACGAGATTCTCGGGCAGAGACGCGTGAGGCTCGACCCCGCCCCCCGGCGCGCAAAGCAGGTCGCTCGTTCCGCCGGGCCAGGCATTTACCAGCAGTAGCCTGTTGTCGAGCAGGATCAGGCCACGAACGGCCAGCCGCAAGCTCATCTGTCGGCTGCCGGGCCAGTCACCCGCGTGACGTGCCCCATCTTGCGGCCCGCGCGCGCCTCGGCCTTGCCATAGAGGTGAATTCGCGCTCCGTTTTCGGCGGCGATGTCGGGAACGCCGTCGATATCATCCCCGATCAGGTTGGTCATCACCACGTCCGAGTGCCTTACTGGGTCGACAAGCGGCCAACCAGCGATCGCGCGAATATGTTGCTCGAACTGGTCGATGAGGGCCCCTGCTTCCGTCCAATGCCCCGAGTTGTGCACCCTCGGCGCGATTTCATTCACGATCAGCGCGTCGGCGGTCTGGAACATCTCGACCCCAAGCACGCCAACGTAGTCGAGCGCCGCGAGGATCGTCCCAGCGATACCGAAAGCTCTCTCACGCGTGCCGCTGTCGATATGTGCCGGCACCGTCGTTGTATGCAGGATGCCATCCCGGTGCACGTTCTCTCCCGGCTCGAAGCAGGCGATACGGTCGTCCGTTCCGCGCGCGGCGATGACGCTGATTTCGCGCTCGAACTTGACGAAACCCTCAAGGATCGCATCCGCGCCCGCCATCGCTTCCAGCGCGGCCGGACCATCATGCACGCTGAGGATCCGCGCCTGACCCTTTCCGTCGTATCCCAGTCGCCGGGTCTTGAGGATGGCCGGCGTGCCAACCTCGGCGATCGCCTGGGCCAGCCGTGCGGCGGCATCTGCCTCGCCGGCATCGACCGGAGCAAAGGGCGCGACTTTCAGCCCGATGTCTTTCAGGAACATTTTCTCGGTCAGTCGGTCCTGACTGACCGAGAGCGCGTTGCGATTGGGCCGGATTGCGACCCGTGCCTCGATCAGGTCCAGCGCCTCGGCAGGCACGTTCTCGAACTCGTAAGTGACGACATCGACAGCCTCGGCGAAGGCGGCGAGCGCCTCGGCATCGTCGTATGCCGCCGTTGTCGTTCTGCCGGCGACCTCGCCCGCGGGGGCAGCGCCCGGTTCGTAGATGTGTGTGCGAAAGCCCAGCCGCGCCGCCGCCATCGCCAGCATGCGGCCAAGTTGCCCGCCACCCAGAATGCCGATCGTTTGTCCGGGGCGGAGCACATCACTCATCCGACGGTTCCTCGGGGATCGACGCCGACAGATCGGCGCGCCACTTGTCCACGCGCCGGGCAAGCTCGGCGTCGGTCATGGCCAGTATCTGGGCGGCCAGCAGACCCGCGTTCATCGCCCCTCCGGCACCTATCGCCATCGTGGCCACGGGAAATCCGCGGGGCATTTGCAGGATGGAATAAAGGCTGTCGATGCCTTTCAGCGCACGCGTCTCGACCGGAACGCCGATGACCGGCACGCGGGTTTTCGAGGCCATCATGCCCGGCAGATGCGCCGCGCCGCCCGCACCGGCGATGATGACGTGAAGGCCGCGGTCGACGGCCGTCTTTCCATAGTCCCAAAGCCGGTCGGGCGTACGGTGGGCCGATACAATGCGCGTCTCGTGTTCAATCCCCAGTGTGTCGAGGATCTCGGCGGCAGGTTTCAGGGTCGGCCAGTCCGATTGGCTGCCCATGATGATCCCGACTTTTGCTGCCATGTACCCCTCCCTGGTCTCCCGACCTACCTAGCGGGGCGGCCGCGGGGCCTCAAGCGATGATGTCCGGTGTCAGACGGTCTTCGAGAACGGCGATCCGGTCTTTCAGCGCGAGTTTCTGCTTCTTCAGGCGGCGCACGGTCAGCGGGTCGGTTCCACGTTCCTCCAGCGCACCGATAGCCACGTCGAGGTCCCTGTGCTCGCGTTTCAGGGCTTCGAGCTTGATCCGGAGAACCTCCTCCGTTTCCATCTGTTTCGGTGTCGATGTCATGGCTGCCAGTCTTGCTGGAATACACGCCTGTTTACTCGCAAACCCAAGGCCGGCAAAGCGCTATTCCCCTTGTCCCGATCCGATCTGCCCCCATATGAATAGGGTGGCTGCCTTCGGGGGCCGGAAATTCGTCGCTTACGGTAAAGGACGGACATGAGCAAACTGTCATTGGGCACGCATCCTTTTTTGCTGGGCTTCGACCAACTGGAACGCATGGTCGAGCGTACGGCCAGGTCAGAAAACGGTTACCCTCCCTACAATATAGAACAGGTTGATCAGGGCGCGTTCCGGATCACCTTGGCCGTGGCGGGTTTCTCGGAGGACGACCTGTCCATAACGATCGAGGACCGGCAATTGGTTGTCCGCGGCAAACAGGACGAAGAGGGCGAGGAGAGGGTGTTTCTGCATCGCGGAATAGCGGCACGGCAGTTTCAGCGAACTTTTCTGCTGGCCGAGGGTGTTGAGGTTTCAACGGCCACGTTGGCCAACGGTCTGCTGCATATTGAGCTGTCACGAAAGACGCCCGAGCGCATCGTACAGTCGATCCGGATCGACAGGAGTTAACCCGATGAACACGAAGTTCGATTTCAACAGATCCGACATTTCGCGCCTGGTCTACATCCGCCCGGTGGATGTGGCCGATCTGCCCAGCGACATGCAGGAGCAGGTGGAAGGCCGCGACAAGATATACGGCGTGCATTCATCGGACGGGCTTTGCCTTGCACTCGTCAAAGACCGCCAGCTTGCATTCGCTTTGGCCCGTCAGAATGACTTTGCGCCGGTCGGAGTCCACTGACGCAGATCGACCAGCACTGTCAGCGTGCATCTGCATCGCCAATCATGTTGGCGCGGGGTGAGCTGTAACCGCCGCGCCTTGTGCCACAATCAGCATGTCGGCAAAACATACCCGATTTCGGCCGGCTGATTTGGCATCGTAGAGCGCCTTGTCGGCAACCTCGAAAACCGCGTCCAGCGTCCTGTCGCCATCGCAGACGGCAAGGCCAAGTGAAACCGTTACCGGCGCTCCGTCGACAAGCACCTCCGCCTCGATGGACTGCCGGACACGTTCGGCCACAGTCGACGCCTCGCCAGCCGAAATGGCGGGCAGCCAGGCCACGAATTCCTCGCCTCCAAACCGGGCAAGGATGTCGCCATGCCGAAGCGCGCTGGCAGCGGTATCTGCCACCTGTTTCAGGACCGAATCGCCAACGGAATGTCCATGCGCGTCATTGATCCGCTTGAAGTGGTCGATGTCGATGAAAAGCACCGCGCCATCCGGCATATGCGGAGCGGACTCCATCAGGCCCCGTCGGTTCAGGATTCCGGTGAGCTGGTCATAGAGCGCCGCGGTTTCGGCCGCCGCCAGCCGTCGGCCAAGTGCCCGCGCCATTGAATTGGTGCGGCTCATCAGGAAGCCCAGGTCGTCGCGATACCGTTCCGGAAGACGCGGTGGCGCCTTGCCCTCCTCCATCAGCGACAGCGAGTTGCGGGTCATCCTGACCGGGGTCAACAACATCCACATTGCGGCAAAGGAGAACGCCGTGCCGACCAGGGTGGCGATCAGCACAAGCGTGAGCGTGGCGATCATGTGATCGCTCGGGACTTCCCTGGCCAGAAAGTAGCCAACGACGGCAATCAAGGGAACATGCGTCCCGACAAAGGACACGAAAAACACTTTTGCAATGAAGCTCGTGGGAAAGAGCCTGTTCAACAGATCGTAGATCGTCACGCCGCACACCTTGGCTGTCTCGCTGGTCGCTGGCTATCCGGGAAAGGAAAAGATTGGGTTTACGAAAGCAAAAAAGGGCGCCCGAGAAGGCGCCCTTTTCGTTGTCCTGATGGACAGGCTTACATCATGCCGCCCATGCCGCCCATGTCGGGCATGCCGCCACCGGCACCAGCGCCTTCCTTGGCAGGCTTGTCGGCAACCATCGCTTCGGTCGTGATCAGAAGACCGGCGATCGAAGCGGCATCCTCAAGCGCGGTACGCACGACCTTCGCGGGGTCGATCACGCCGAACTTGAACAGGTCGCCGTACTCTTCCGTCTGGGCGTTGAAGCCGAACGACAGGTCGGAGCTTTCGCGAACCTTGCCCGCGACAACCGCACCGTCCACACCGGCGTTCTCGGCGATCTGGCGAAGCGGCGCTTCCAGCGCGCGGCGCACGATGGCGATACCGGCTTCCTGGTCGCTGTTTTCGCCCTTAAGATCGGCCAGACCCTTGGCGGCCTGAACCAGAGCAACGCCACCACCGACAACGATACCTTCCTGAACGGCCGCACGGGTCGCGTTCAGCGCGTCATCGACACGGTCCTTGCGCTCTTTCACTTCGACCTCGGTCATGCCGCCGACGCGGATGACGGCGACGCCGCCCGCCAGCTTGGCCACACGTTCCTGAAGCTTCTCGCGGTCGTAATCCGACGAGGTTTCCTCGATCTGCTGACGGATTTGCGCAACCCGTGCCTCGATCTCGGCCTTCTCGCCCGCACCGTCGACGATGGTCGTCTCGTCCTTCGTGATCGAGATGCGCTTGGCAGAGCCCAGCATGTCCATCGTCACGTTTTCCAGCTTCATGCC
>JAJDOD010000063.1 GCA_022340315.1 Silicimonas sp.
GATCTGGGAGAAAGTCGTTTTCGGTCAGTACCTTTTCGCACCTGCGTTCTTCTGGGAGGACGTCTTCAGCTTCGCGGTGATCGCCCTTCACACCGCCTACCTTGTGGCGCTCTTCACCGAAGCTCTGGCCCCCTCCGGCGAGATGGTTCTCGCGCTCGCGGCCTACGCCACATACGTGATCAACGCAGGCCAATTCCTCCGCAAGCTGCGTCTGGCACGACTACAGGCGGATACGGTATGACCCGGCAGGACCCGCCTCCCCCGACCAGCGGCTGCCGTGACGCACCAGTCCTGAAGGAACGTGGCCAGCACGAGGTGTTCTGCGGCCTGACGGGAATCATCTGGCTGCACCGCAAGATGCAGGACGCCTTCTTTCTCGTCGTCGGGTCCCGCACCTGCGCCCATCTTCTCCAATCCGCCGCAGGAGTGATGATCTTTGCCGAGCCGCGCTTCGGAACGGCCATCCTCGAAGAAACCGATCTCGCGGGCCTCGCCGATGCGCAAGACGAACTGGAACGGGAGGTGGACCGGCTGCTGTCGCGACGTCCCGACATCCGCCAGCTCTTTCTCGTGGGTTCCTGCCCCTCCGAAGTCATCAAGCTCGACCTTGCCCGCGCCGCCGAGCGGCTGTCGGGGAAACACTCGCCTCATGTTCGAGTGCTGAACTACTCCGGCTCCGGTATCGAGACGACATTCACCGAAGGCGAGGATGCCTGCCTTGCCTCGATGGTGCCCGGTTTACCCGAGACCGATGACCGCCAGCTCCTTCTGGTCGGCGCATTACCGGACGTGGTCGAGGATCAGGCGCTGTCACTCCTCGCCGAGCTCGGTATTGAAGCCGTCCGCACGCTCCCGGCACGACGCGCCGATACCGGGCTTGCAGTCGGCCCGAACACCGTTTTCGCCCTCACGCAGCCATTCCTCGGCGGCACCCATGCCGCTCTGGAGAGACGCGGGGCGCGTCATCTTCCTGCACCATTCCCGTTTGGCGAAGAAGGCACCACCGCGTGGCTTCGCGCCGTGGCGCAGGAATTCGGCGTCGACGCCTCGCGTTTCGTCGCCGTCACCGACGCGCCCCGCGCACGTGCCCGCAGGGCTGTGGCGAAGGCTGCTGAAACGCTGAACGGTAAATCGATTTTCTTCTTCCCTGACAGCCAGTTGGAAATTCCCCTCGCCCGGTTTCTGACCCGCGAATGCGGTATGGAGGCAATCGAGGTTGGCTCTCCTTTCATTCACAAGGCAATCGCTGGCCCGGACCTGGACTTACTCGCCCCCGGCCCCGTCATCTCCGAAGGGCAGGACGTCGAAAGCCAACTCGACCGCTGTCGCAGTGCGAGTCCTGACCTCACCGTCTGCGGCCTCGGCCTCGCCAACCCGCTGGAAGCCGAAGGGCTCGCAACCAAATGGGCCATCGAACTGGTCTTCACGCCTGTCCATTTCTACGAACAGGCGGGCGACCTCGCCGCGCTTTTCGCCCGGCCCCTCCGCCGCCGCGCGGCACTCAGGCTGGAGGCTGCGGAATGAAGCTCTCGGTCTGGACATACGAAGGCCCGCCGCATGTCGGCGCACTTCGCGTCGCGACTGCGATGAAGGGGCTCCATTACGTCCTGCACGCCCCGCAGGGCGACACTTATGCCGATCTTCTGTTCACGATGATCGAGCGGCGGAACCACCGCCCGCCTGTCACCTACACCACGTTCCAGGCCCGTGACCTCGGTTCTGATACCGCGAACCTCTTCCGCGAGGCCTGCCAGAACGCCTATGACCGCTTCCAACCGCAGGCGATGATTGTCGGCGCGTCCTGCACCGCCGAACTGATCCAGGACGACCCCGGCGGGATGGCCGAAACCATGGGGCTGCCCTGCCCGGTCATTCCACTGGAATTGCCCAGCTACCAGCGCAAGGAAAATTTCGGTGCCGACGAGACCTTGTTCCAGATCGTCCGAACTCTCGCCCGTCCATGCGAGTCGACCCAGCGTGTCACTGCCAACCTGATTGGCCCCACCGCTCTCGGCTTTCGCCATCGTGACGACATTACGGAACTCACCGCGCTCCTCTCCGAGATGGGGATAGAGGTAAACGTCACCGCGCCCTATGGCGCGACACCTGCAGACATCACCCGCCTTGGCGCGGCTCACTTCAACGTGCTGATGTATCCCGAGACCGGCGAGGCCGCGTGCCGCTGGATGGAGCGCGAACTGGACCTCCCCTTCACGAAAACCGTCCCGATCGGCGTGGGCGCAACTCGTGATTTCGTGGCCGAGGTAGCTGGGCTCACCGGCCTTCCTGCGAAGTTCGACGAAGCCCGTCTGCGCTTGCCCTGGTACTCGGCTTCGGTCGACTCGACTTATCTTACCGGCAAGCGCGTCTTCCTCTTCGGCGATGGAACCCATGTCGCCGCAGCGGCCCGGATCGCCCGCGACGAGATGGGGTTCGAGGTCGTCGGGCTTGGCTGTTTCAATCGCGAAATGGGCCGCCAGATCAGAACCTTGGCCAAGGAGTTCGGCGTAGAAGCCCTCATTACCGACGACTATCTAGATGTCGAAGCCCGGATCGAGGAACTCGCCCCCGAACTGATCCTCGGGACCCAGATGGAACGCCATATCGGCAAGCGCCTCGGCATCCCCTGTGCAGTCATCTCGGCCCCGGTTCACGTTCAGGACTTTCCTGCCCGCTACTCGCCCCAGATGGGGATCGAAGGCGCGAACGTGATCTTTGACACCTGGGTCCATCCGCTCGTGATGGGGCTTGAGGAACACCTTCTCCACATGTTCCGCGACGACTTCGAGTTCAATGACGCGGCAGGCCCCAGCCATCACGGCGGCGGCCAGGTTGCAGTACCGGAGACCCCGGCCAGCGCCGACATCATCTGGCTTGCCGAAGCCGAACAGGAACTCCGAAAGGTGCCCTTCTTCGTCCGCGGCAAGGCGCGCCGCAACACCGAAACCTTCGCCGCCGAGCATGGCGTGGCGCAGATCGGCATCGACACGCTTTATGAAGCCAAGGCCCACTATGCGCGATGACGTGACCATATCCGCGCCCTATCGGGTGGTGCTGCTGACACTGGACAGCCATGCGGCCGGCTCCTGCGCCCGCGCCGGTCTGAAACTCGCCGCCGACTTCCCCGGCCTCGAAATCTCGGTACACGCCGCCGCCGATTGGGGCGAAGACACTCAGGCGCTGGAGAATGCCCGCGCCAGTATCGCCCGCGCCGATATCGTGGTCGCCAGCCTCCTGTTTCTCGAAGAACACGTCGAAGCCATCCGCCCCGACCTCGAAGCCCGCCGCGACCACTGCGATGCCATGGCCTGCATCGTCGCCGATGCCAAGATCGTGCGGCTGACGCGCATGGGCACGCTGGATATGTCGGCCCCCGAGAGCTTCACCCGGAAGTTGATGAAGAAACTCCGCGGCGGCTCCGGCACCCCCG
>JAJDOD010000159.1 GCA_022340315.1 Silicimonas sp.
TTCGGGGCCTTCATCCCGTATCAGCTGATGCTGTATCCAATCGTCATACTGCTGCGCGAGATCGGCGTCTTCGGAGACCTCGCCGGGCTGGTGATCGTGCACTCGATCTTCGGCATGCCGATCCTCACCCTGCTTTTCCGCAACTATTTCAGTTCTTTGCCATCAGAGCTGTTCAAGGCGGCGCGCGTCGATGGGGCGGGCTTCTGGGGCATCTTCTTCAAGGTGATGATCCCGATGTCGATCCCGATCCTGGTGGTCGCGGTGATCCTTCAGGTGACCGGCATCTGGAACGACTTCCTATTCGGCATCGTCTACACGCGGCCCGACGCCTATCCGATGACGGTGCAGTTGAACAACATCGTCAACTCGACCTATGGCGAGAAGGAATACAACGTCAACATGGCCGCCACACTGCTGACCGGGCTGGTGCCGCTCACGATCTATTTCGTCAGCGGCCGGCTCTTCGTGCGCGGCATTGCCGCCGGGGCTGTCAAGGGATGAACAAGGAAAGGGGACGCGGGTGACGCATTCCGTTGAAATCAAGAGCCTCGATCTGAGTTTCGGCACGATCGAGGTCCTGAAGAACCTCAATCTCGATATCGTGGACGGCGAGTTTCTTGTCCTGCTCGGCTCGTCCGGCTGCGGCAAGTCCACGCTGTTGAACTGTATCGCGGGGCTTCTCGAGATCACCGACGGGCAGATCTTCATCAAGGGCAAGAACGTCACCTGGGCCCAGCCGTCCGAGCGTGGCATCGGCATGGTGTTCCAGTCCTACGCGCTCTACCCGCAGATGACGGTCGAGGGGAACCTCTCGTTCGGGCTTCGCAACGCGCGGATGCCAAAGGACGAGATCGCTTCCCGCGTGGCGCGCGCCGCCGAGATCCTGCAGATCGAACCGCTTCTGAAACGCAAGCCCGGCGCGCTCTCCGGCGGTCAGCGCCAGCGCGTCGCCATTGGCCGGGCACTGGTGCGCGACGTGGATGTGTTCCTTTTCGACGAGCCGCTCTCGAACCTCGACGCCAAGCTGCGCGCCGATCTGCGGGTGGAGTTGAAGCAGCTTCATGCCACGCTCGGCAACACCATGATCTACGTGACCCATGACCAGGTCGAGGCGATGACACTGGCCGACCGGATCGCGATCATGAAGGACGGCATCATTCAGCAACTGGCGCCGCCCTCCGAGATTTACAGCCGCCCGGTCAACAAGTACGTGGCCGATTTCATCGGCTCGCCCTCGATGAACTTCCTGGACGGTTCGCTTGAGGGGGGCAACTTCCGGTGCGAAGATATGAGCTTTTCGATGGAAGGCTATTCCTTCGAGCAGCCCGGCACATCCGGCCCCGCCAGTTTCGGCATCCGGCCCGAGCATGTCGCCACAGGTGACGCGGTGGCCAACGTGCCGGTCCGCCTGAAGGCGCCGATCAAGGTGGTCGAACCGCTGGGCGCGGATACCCTTGCGCTCAGTGAGGTTGCGGGCTCGCCTTTCTGGATACGGATGGAGGGCGAGGCCAGGGTGCGCTCCGGTGACACTCTGGAAATCGGCTTCGATCCGGCGCGCGGTTCGCTCTTCGACGCGGGCGACGAGACGCGGATTTGAACATGGCCACAGCCTTCGAGGGCATTGACCTTGCGGGCACTTGGACGCTCCGGGAAGCCGGGTCGGGCGAGGCTGTCGGCATGGCGGTTCCCGGCGACGGCATCACGGCCCTGCAGAGGGCAGGGCGGTTGCCCGATCCTTATTGGGGCCGGAACGAATACGACTGCCGCTGGGTAGCCGACCGCGATTGGGTACTCACGCGCCGTGTTGATCTGGAGAACACGGACGTCGCGCTTGTGCTTGAAGGTCTCGATACGCTGGCGACCGTGCGCTGGAACGGCGAGGTTATCATCGAGGCAGGCAGTGCCTTCCGAACCTGGCGCGAAAACCTTTCCGACGTCGCGCGGATTGGCGAGAACGAGATCGAAATCACCTTCCATTCGGCCACCCGCGAGGCCGACAGGCGGCAGGAGGCGCAGCCCTTCCCGGTGCCCTATAGCAAGAACTGTCCCATCCCGAACGGCAACATGCTGCGCAAGCCTGCCTGTGATTTTGGCTGGGACTGGAATATCGCCTTGGCGCCTTTCGGGATCACCGGCAGCATACGACTTGAGCCGATGCTCGCGAACCGGATCGAGACTGTCCGGGTGGACCAGACGCACGAACCGGGCAGGGCGACGCTGATCGTGCGCGTTGATCTGACCGCGACGACAGAAGGCCATGTCACGCTTGAGTTCCTCGGTCAGAATAAGTGCATCCAGGTTCTTCCCGAAAACGGACATTGCGCAGTCGTCGAATCCATCGTTATCGAAGACCCCGATCTCTGGTGGCCCGCCGGGCAGGGCGCGCAGGCGCTCCACACACTGACAGTCGCCTGCGGAGCGCAGGTCGAAACCCGGCGCATCGGGCTTTGCAGCATCAGGCTTGTCTCGGAACCCGATGAGATCGGGCGTTCTTTCAAGATCAACGTCAACGGCCGCGACGTCTTCTGCAAGGGAGCCAACTGGATACCGGCGGACGCGCTTGCGGGCCGGATCACGCGCGGGAAAACCCGCGATCTTCTGCAATCCGCAGTCGATGCCAACATGAACATGATCCGCGTCTGGGGCGGCGGACGCTACGAGCCGGACTGGTTCTACGACCTCTGCGACGAGTTGGGCCTGATGGTCTGGCAGGATGCGATGTTCGCCTGCAACCTTTACCCTTCTGACGAGGCCTTCCTTGCCGAGGTCGACGCGGAGGTTCGCGAGAACGCCCGGCGTCTGAATCACCACGCGTGCATTGCGCTTTGGTGCGGCGACAATGAATTGATCGGCGCGCTGACCTGGTACGACGACAGCCGCTTAAACCGAGACCGCTATCTCGTCGCCTACGATCGGCTGAACCGCACCGTCGAGCGCGCTCTGAAGGAAACGCTGCCGCATGCGAACTGGTGGCCGTCTTCACCATCGCCCGGCCCGATGAGCTTCGGCGATGCCTGGCACGACGACCGCTCGGGGGACATGCACTTCTGGTCGGTCTGGCACGAGGGCCGCGACTTCGACCACTACCGCGATGTCTTTCCGCGCTTCTGTTCCGAGTTCGGTTTCCAGAGCTACCCCTCAATGGACGTTGTGCGCAGCTTCGCCGGCCCGGAGGATTTCAACATCGCATCGCCGGTTCTCGAAGCGCACCAGAAGAACGAGGGCGGCAACGCCCGAATTGCCGAGACAATGTTCCGATACTTCCGCTTTCCCGAAGGGTTCGAGAACTTCGTCTATCTCAGCCAGGTCCAGCAGGGCCTCGCCATCGAGACCGCGGTGCGCCATTGGCGGGCGCAAAAGCCACGTTGCATGGGCGCGCTCTACTGGCAGCTCAACGATACCTGGCCTTGCGCAAGCTGGTCCTCGCTCGACTACGGAGGGGGCTGGAAACTGCTGCATCACATGGCGCGACGGTTCTTTGAGCCGGTTATCGTCAGCGTCGTGCCAACGGCAGTTGGCCACGCCTTCGTCGCGGTGAACGATACGGACGAGGCGCTGGATATCAGTCTTTCGGTCAGTGCGCTGTCGATGGATGGAAGCACGCGCTCTTTGGTCGAAGTGTCAGTCGCCACCCCGCCGGACAAGGCACGCGAGATCGGCCGGTTGCCGGGTACTGTGCTTGGCGAGGGTGAGATGCTTTTGCTCGACTGGAAATCCGTGCACGGCAGAGGAACTTTGCATTTCGCGCCAAGGCCATACAAGTCCTATGACTTGCAACCCTCCGGCCTGACGCTTGACGTCGAGTGGGAGAACGAGGTGGCGAAGCTTACCCTCAGCTGCAAGGGCCTGGCGATTTTCGCGAGTGTTGAGGCCTCGCGTCCCGGGCGTTTCAGCGACAACGCCTTATTGGTCCGCGCCGGGGCGCCCGTAACCCTGACATTCACACCGGCAAGCCCGGAATCAGGCACGAGTTTCACGGTTCGCGACCTCCACGCGGCCACATACAGGAAAGAGACGCGATGACAGACTTTTCATATCAGCTTTACAGCTCCCGGAACTTTCCGCCGCTCTCGGACACTTTGGCCATGCTCGCCGGACTTGGCTACGGGCAGGTAGAAGGCTATGGCGGGCTGTTCTCCGACGACACCGACCTGGGGGCCATGAAGGCCTCTCTCGATGCAGCGGGCCTGAAAATGCCTACCCTTCATATCGGGATCGACATGATCCGGGACCGGCCCGATCGCGCGATCGAGATTGCCAGGGCGCTTGGCATCGAGGCGGTGTTCGCGCCCTACCTCCAGGAACCCGAACGGCCTACGACGGTCGACGGCTGGAGCGACTTTGGCCGGATACTGGGCGAAGCAGCGAAGCCTTTGCAGGATGCCGGGCTAATCGTCGGCTGGCACAATCACGACTTCGAGTTCTCGCGGGTCGACGGGCAGTTGCCGGAAGACCTGATCATCGGCGCTGCGCCCGACATCAAGGTTGAACTGGATGTCGCCTGGACCGTCAGGGGCGGCGAGGATCCGCTGGCCTGGATCGCGGCAAATGCCGACCGGATCATCGCGGCGCATGTCAAGGACATCGCGCCCGAGGGAGAAGCGGCGGACGAGGACGGTTGGGCCGATATCGGCCACGGAACAATGGACTGGCCGGGGATCATGGCAGCCCTTCGCAAGACACCGTGTCGCTGGTTCGTGGCCGAGCATGACAACCCAAGCGATCATCACCGTTTTGCCAGCCGCTCGATCGCGGCGATGCAATCCTTCTGAGGGAGAACCCGGATGCAAAAGCTGCGTGTCGGCATCATCGGATGCGGCAACATCTCTACCGCCTATTTGCGGCTCGCGCCGCTCTTCGCCGCCATCGAGATGGTCGCGGTGGCCGATCTGAACATGGACGCTGCAAAGGCGCGTGCCGAGGAGTTTGGCGTGAAAGCGCTTTCGGTCGATGACCTTCTCGGTGCAGGCGGCGTCGATGTGATCGTCAACCTGACCGTACCGGACGCGCATTTCACCGTGACCCGCGCGATCCTGGACGCGGGCAAGCATGCCTATACCGAGAAACCGATCGTCCTGACGATGGCCGAAGGCGAGCTATTGCGTGACCTCGCGGCAGCGAAGAACCTTCGCATCGGTTCCGCCCCTGACACGTTCCTTGGCGGCGCGCATCAGCTTGCGCGGCGGCTGATCGACGAAGGCAGGATTGGCAGCATTCACGCGGGCACCGCCCATGTGATGAGCCGGGGCATGGAGCACTGGCATCCGAATCCGGACTTCTTCTTCAAGCCGGGCGCCGGTCCGATGCTGGACGTCGGACCCTATTACGTGACGAACCTGATACAGCTGCTAGGACCGGTGAAACGGGCGGTGGCCCTGACATCGTCGGCTTTCAAGGAACGCACCATCACTTCCGAGCCGCGTGCGGGTGAAAAGATCCCGGTCGAGACGCCGACAAACATCCACGGGCTTCTGGACTTTGCGAACGGCTCGACGGTTACGATCTCGACAAGCTGGGACGTGCACGCTCATCGCCACGGCAATATGGAGCTCTATGGCACGGAAGGCTCGCTCTTCCTGCCTGACCCGAACTACTTCGGCGGCAAGGTCGAACTGGGCGTTCCGGGCGGCGAGATCTCGGAAGTTGCGGCGTGGGATCATCCATTCGGCGTTCCGAACCAGGACAGCAAGGCGAATTACCGCGTTGCGGGGCTTGCCGACATGGCGGCGGGCCTGTCCGAGGGGCGTCCGCATCGTTGTTCGCTGGAACTGGCACTGCACGCTGTCGATGTCATGACGTCGGTGCTGAAATCGGGTGAGACGGGTAATTTTGTCAATCTGACAACGACTTGCGAACGCCCTGAACCACTTGGTCCGGACGCGGCGCGCGCGTTGCTGGCGGCGGGCTGACCGACCGTCAGCCGTCGTCCGTGAAGCGGCCCGGCACGGGTCCCCGGTACTTGACGGTCAGTTCCTCGGGGACCTCCGATCCGTCATAGAGATATGGCAAGATCCCCCGCCGGGCTGACTTGGACCGCATCGCCCGAATCTGCTCGTCGCTACGTGTCACCCTCTGCGACATGCGCCGCCCCCATCGGGCGAGGTGGTCGTATAGCCGTGCGATCTCCTCGCCGTGTTCCTCGCCCTTGGCGAGGTCGTGAAACTCCTCTGGGTCCGTTTCAAGATCGAAGAGCATCGGGCGGAAACCGCCTTCGGCATGCATGAGCTTGAAGCGCCCGTCGAACACCATGAACAGTCGCGCATTCCTTGGCTCGACGCCAAGAATTTCACAGACCGGAGACGGGGAATAGTCGTACTCGCTGACAACGACCTCGCGCCAGGCCGGATCTTCGCCGCGAAGCCACGGCAGAAGCGACCGCCCTTCGATGATATGATCCGGCACGTCGCCGCCCGCGGCCTCGACAAAGGTCGCGGCCAGGTCGAGGCTCTCGACCAGTGCATCGCAGGTCGTTCCTCGCGTCGCATCAGCCTCTGCGCGCGGATCGTAGACGATCATCGGCACCTTTACGCTCTGCTCGTGAAACAGGTTCTTTTCGCCCAGCCAGTGGTCGCCAAGATAGTCGCCATGATCCGATGTCAGGACGATCATCGTCTCGGAGAGCATTCCCTTCGTTTCCAGGTGGTCGAGCAACCGCCCCAGTTGATCGTCGCATTGCTTTATCAGCCCCATGTAGGCCGGGATCACCTTTGCGCGCGTTTCGTCGCGCCGGAACGCGCGACCGACCTTGTTGTTCATGTGCGCGGAATAAACGGGATGGGCATTCTCGCGCTCGACCGGGTGGCGCAGTGCTGGAGGGACGTCGCCGGGCCCGTACATGGCATGGTAGGGGGCAGGCACGATATAGGGCCAGTGCGGCTTGATATAGCTGAGATGCGCGCACCACGGCCCTTGCACCTTGTCCAGGAAACGGATCGCCTCACCGGTTAGCCAGGGTGTCTCGCTGTCTTCCTCGCGGATATTGGCGGGTTTGTCGGCATTGGCGTACATCCATCCCGACGCAAGGTTACCGTCCTTGTCCACCGCGGCATTTGCATAGTCCGACCAGGGGTTCTCGCCGGGGTAGCCCCTGGATTTCAGGTACTCGTTATACGGCGAGCGCATCTCGTCATAGTATCCGTCCGGACCATACCCCCACAGACCGTCATCGCGCACCCAGGTGTCGAAACCGCATTCCGCCTGTCGCGCTCCGATCTGGCTGTCCGGTTCAAGCCCCAGGCGCGCCATCCCCTCGGCGTCGGCGCGCATGTGCGTCTTGCCTATCAGCCAGCAATCCATGCCGAGCTTTCGCAAGTGGTCGCCAATTGTCATCTCGCCCACCCGCAGCGGATAGCCGTTCCACTGCGCGCCGTGGGACGAGGGATATCGGCCGGTATAGAAGCTCATCCGCGAGGAGCCACAAGTTGGCGACTGCACATAGGCGCGCGGGAAACGGACGCCCATCTCGGCGACCCTGTCGAAGTTGGGCGTGTGCAGCGTCGGGTGGCCGGCAACACTCAGGTAGTCGAAGCGTAGTTGGTCGTACATGATGAAGAGAATGTTCAAGGGCCCGGTTTCCGCCTCACGCGATGTCAGGTCAGAATTGCAATCCGTTGCACGGGCCACAAGCGCATTCGCTTGACCTCCGGCGGTTCCCCGGTCACGGAATGGAGGACCGAGTGGAGACCCGCCATGCTGAATCCCCTGCCGCAACCCGAGAACAAGGCGCGGCGCGGCGTTTATGCCGCCGCGATCAGTCCGCTCAACGAGGACGGGTCATTGAACGGCCCGCGACTTGCCGCCTATTGCCAGTACCTGCTGTCCGAGGCCGGTGGGTGCGACGGGGTCGCGCCGCTGGGAACGGCGGGCGAGGGAACGTCGCTATCGCTTGCCGATCGCTGCGCCGCGCCTGGTCATCTTGCGGCGGCGGGCGTTCCCGGTAAGCAGGTCATCTTCGGTGCAGGCGCCGCGTCAGTAGGGGACGCGGTCGCGGTCGGTCGCGCGGCGGTCGAGGCAGGTTATACCAACCTCCTGGTTCTGCCGCCGTATTACTACAAGTCACCCGAGGACGACGGCCTTTACGAGGCCTACTCCCGCCTTATCGAGGGTGTTGGAAGTGATGCGTTGAGGGTCTATCTCTACCACATCCCTCAGATGTCGGCCGTCCCCCTCTCGGTGGAACTGGTGGTCCGGCTGCGTAAGGCGTTCGGACCCGTCGTGGCGGGGATCAAGGACAGCTCAGGCGATTTCAGCCAGTCCCTCGCCTACATCGAGGCGACCGGAGGGATAGCGAGCGATTTCGATGTCTTTCCGGCCTCCGAAGCAATGCTCTGGGACGGGATCGACGCAGGGGCGGCGGGCATTATATCGGGCTCGACCAATGCCTTCGGCGCCATGACGCAAGCAGCGCTCCAAACCGAAACCGGCGCGGCTCGCGAAGCCGCGATGGAGCGTTTGAGACGGGCACGCGACATAATCTCCGGGTTCAACATGACGGCTGCCATGAAGCAGATCGCGGCCTGGCGCAACAACGAGCCGGAACTGACCCGCGTGGTGCCACCGCTGCTGCCGCTCAGTCAGGTCGAGCGTGAACGCCTGAAGACTGAACTCGAAGGCCTTTCGTAGCGCTCAGTCCGCCGTCCAGCCGCCATCGACCAGAAGCGAAGTACCCGTCACCAATGCCGAGGCGTCGGAGGCAAAATAGACCGCCGCTCCCATGATGTCCTCGATCTCGCCCACGCGTCCGAGCTTGATCTTGTCCTCGATCCACGCCCGTTTCTCGGGGTTGTCGAACGTCGACTGCGTCAAGTCGGTCAGGATGAATGTCGGGCAAATCGTGTTGATCCGCACCTTGTGCGGCCCGAACTCGATGGCCATCGCCTTTACCATGCCCTCGACCCCGTGCTTCGAGGCGCAATAGACTGCCCGCTCCTGGCCGCCCACATGCCCCATCTGGCTGGAGATATGTATGATCGAACCGGGTTTCCCCGCCGCAATCAGGACCTTCGCGGTCCAGGAAGACAGGAAATAGGCGCTACGCAGGTTCAACGCCATGACAGCGTCATAGTCCTCGGGCTTCGTTGCCAGCGCCGGGCTGTGCCGCGCCAGGCCTGCGGCGTTTAGCACGATGTCGAACCCTCCGGTTTCAAGCACCGGGCGAAGCTGATCCAGGTCCGACTGGTCAAGCGTTACCGCCTCGGCGCTGCCGCCCCGCCGAACGATCTCGTCCACGGTGTCAGCCAGCTTGTCGGCGCGCCGGGCGGCGGCCACGACATGCGCTCCCGCGCCACCAAGCGCCAGTGCGCAGCCCTGGCCGATGCCTGACGAAGCGCCGGTGACCAGAGCGCGTTTGCCGTCGAGACGAAAGGAGGGGGTCACAGGATAACTCATGCGGTTCTCGTAGCCAAGTTGGGCGGCGAACGAAAGCC
>JAJDOD010000186.1 GCA_022340315.1 Silicimonas sp.
GCGATCCTGATCGGGCCGGAGGGCGGTTTCTCGGAGGCGGAGCGCGCACGGCTGCGCGGTGTGGCGGTGTCCGTTTCGCTTGGGCCGCGCATCCTGCGGGCGGATACCGCGGCGATTGCAGCGCTGACGCTCTGGCAGGCAGCGCGGGGGGACTGGGCGTGAGCGGGAAGCCGATTGTTCGCCTGTATCTCTTCTTCGCGACCGAGAATAATCGAGCCGTGGTTGTGCGGCAGGGGCCGACGCGACATTTTCGCATGATCCTCTGGCATCGGGATGGGGACACGTTCGAGGATGGCCAGTGGCTGACCAAGAACCTCTACCCCGAGCGCTGCGCGCTGTCGCCGGACGGGCGGCATTTCCTCTACTTCATGCTGGACGGCAAGTGGCAGTCCGAGACCGAGGGTGCCTATTCGGCCATTTCCTATCCGCCATACTGGACGGCAGTTTCGGTTTTTCCCTGCGGCGACACCTGGGGCGGTGGCGGGTTCTTTCTGGACAGCACGCATTATTACGCAGTGGGCGATGCCGACATCATCGGGCGAGACGAGGGGTTGTCGCGGGTGAAGTTCGGAGAGCCGGAAAAGGGATGCACTACTGGCATCCGGCTGACCAACGGTCAGTGCGCACCGCTCTCGCGGGAGGTGACGCGGCGCATACTGGCCGATCCGGTGCCTGCGGCGAGGGCGGACGTATTCGAGCGCGCGCCGGCGCCCGGTGGCGATGCGCTCGACCGTTACGATACGCTTGGCGGTATGCTCTACCGGCGGCGGGGGCAGGAGCTTGAGCTGATCCGTGACTTCACCGACATGGCGTTCGAGCCGGTTCGCGCGCCCTACGACTGGCGGCCGGAGGCCGAGGAGCCCTGGCATCCATTGAAGGACGAGAAATGAGCTTTGTCCGGCCCGAAGCCGCCGCCTTCCTGAAGAAATGGCGAGAGGCGATGATCGGCGCGGTCGTGCTGATGTTCAACCTGAACATGGCGGCGGGGTCGTCTGGTGTGCTGAATGCCTTCGCCTGGGTTGGTGTCCTCCTCGGCGCGGCGCTTTTCATCGAGGGTGTTCGCCGTGCTCGTTTGCCTGACAAGTCGGGAGGCCTTGGCGTGGTCGAAGTCGACGAGCGGCAGGTCACCTATCTCGGTCCGCATGGTGGTGGCGCTCTGTCGATTGACGAACTGGCGCGGGTCAAGGTGCGGACCGCCGAGAAGGGAAAAGCCGGTTCGGACTTCTTCTGGGAGTTTACTGACCGTTCCGGACAGCGGCTGACCATCCCCGGCGATGCCGAGAATGCCTCGGCCCTGTTCGACGCGCTGACCGTGCTGCCGGGCGCGGATTACGAGGCCGTCATCAAGGCATCGGGTCTGAAAGAGCAGCGTGAGTTTCTTGTGTGGGAATGCGCACAGGCTCCCCGCATTGACACCTGAGCCAAATCGCGCAAGTCAGGCAATTCCGGACACCCACGCGAGAGCGCTTTCATGTCTATCCCTCAATCCGGCGGCGGGCCGATCGAACGGCACGAGCAGCTTGCGGAGTATCTCGCCTCGGGCTGCAAGCCGAAGGAAGATTGGCGGATCGGGACCGAGCATGAGAAATTCGGCTATTGCAAGGACACGCTGAAGCCGCTGCCTTACGACGGGCCGCGCTCGATCAAGGCCGTATTGGAGGGTCTGCGCGACCGTTACGGCTGGTCGCCGATCGAAGAGGGCGGAAACATCATCGGACTGGTGAAGGACGGCGCGAATGTCTCGCTTGAACCCGGCGGTCAGCTGGAGCTTTCGGGCGCGCCGCTGGAGACCATCCACCAGACCTGCGACGAGGTGAACGAGCACCTGCGCGAAGTTCAGTCGGTGGCCGACGAGATCGGCGCGCGGTTCATCGGGCTGGGTTCGGCGCCGCATTGGCGGCACGAGGACATGCCACTGATGCCGAAGGGGCGGTACAAGCTGATGGATGCCTACATGCAGACGGTGGGCGATCTTGGCACCTCGATGATGCGGCGGACCTGCACGGTGCAGGTCAATCTGGATTTCGCGTCGGAAGCCGACATGGTGCAAAAGCTGCGCGTCGCGCTGGCGTTGCAGCCAGTGGCGACGGCGCTGTTTTCAAACTCGCCGTTCACCGAGGGCAAGCTGAACGGGCACAAGAGCTGGCGCAGCCGGATCTGGCGCGATCTCGATCCGGACCGGACAGGGATGCTGCCGTTTGTTTTCGAGGACGGGTTCGGGTTCGAGGCGTGGGTGCAGTATGCGCTCGATGTGCCGATGTATTTCGTCTACCGCGACGGGAAGTACATCAACGCACTGGGCCAGTCGTTCCGCGACTTCCTGAAGGGCGAGCTGCCCGCGCTGCCGGGCGAGAAGCCGACGCTTTCGGACTGGGCGGATCACCTGACGACGCTGTTTCCCGAGGCGCGGATCAAGAAGTTCATCGAGATGCGCGGCGCCGATGGCGGCCCCTGGCGGCGGCTTTGCGCCCTGCCGGCATTCTGGGTCGGGCTGATCTATGAACAGTCGTCGCTGGATGCGGCGTGGGACATGGTCAAGGGCTGGGATGCCGAGACGCGCGACGCGCTGCGGGTGGCGGCTTCGGTCGACGGGTTGGCGGCCGAGGTGAACGGTCTGAAGATGGCCGATCTTGCGCGCGAGGCGGTGTCCATAGCGGAGACGGGTTTGAAGGCGCGCGCGCGGCCGGGTGCGGGCGGGCTTCTGCCGGACGAGACGCATTTCCTCAACGCGCTGAGAGAGACGCTTGAGACCGGCGAAACTCCCGCCGATGAATTGATCCGGCGCTACAACACGGACTGGGCGGGGGACGTGACGAAGGTCTTCGCCGAGTACAGTTATTGACCTGGGGTCACCCTATCTGCTTGACCAAAAAGAGTAATATACCTAGTTGCTGCAAGAGCGCCACACTCAACATATTGTAGTTGGTGGCAGGCTTGTGTGGCGTTGAAGTTTGGTGACAAATCGACTTGCTGCAATCAGGGGTGTCTGCGCGCGATCCGTTAGAGCGTGCCGATCAACCAGTTTCTTCGCGGAGCATACGCTCCTGGTTGTGGTGACACTTCCCAGTTCAGGTGGTCTCGCCTATACAGCCACGCATGAGTTTTCGCGCGCGCCATCTCCTCGGTATCGAACATCTCGCCCCGGACGAGATCACGACCATTCTCGACCTGGCCGAAAGCTATGCCGAGCTGAACCGGAGCGACATCAAGCATGGCGATGCGCTGAAGGGGCTGACGCAGATCAACATGTTCTTCGAGGCGTCCACGCGCACGCAGGCCAGCTTCGAGTTGGCTGGCAAGCGGCTGGGTGCGGACGTGATGAACATGGCGCTTGGCGCGTCGTCGCTGAAGAAGGGCGAGACGCTGATCGACACCGCGCTGACGCTCAACGCGATGCATCCCGACCTGCTGGTGGTGCGGCATCCGCATTCGGGGGCTGTGAGCCTGTTGTCCCAGAAGGTGAATTGCGCGGTTCTGAATGCGGGTGACGGGCGGCACGAGCACCCGACCCAGGCGCTTCTGGACGCGCTGACGATCCGACGCGCGAAAGGACGGTTGCACCGGCTGACCGTCGCGATCTGTGGAGACATCGCGCATAGTCGCGTCGCGCGGTCGAACATCCACCTGCTGGGCAAGATGGAGAACCGCGTGCGGCTCGTCGCTCCTCCCACTCTGATGCCGTCGCAGGCCTCCGAGTGGGGCGTCGAGGTCTATGGCAGCATGGACGAGGGATTGAAGGACGCCGACGTGGTCATGATGCTACGGCTTCAGAAGGAGCGGATGGACGGTGCGTTCATTCCTTCGGAGCGCGAGTACTTTCACCGCTTTGGCCTCGATGCCGAGAAGCTGGCTCATGCGAAACCGGATGCCATCGTGATGCATCCCGGCCCGATGAACCGCGGGGTCGAGATCGACGGCACGATTGCCGATGACATCAACCGCTCGGTGATCCAGGACCAGGTCGAGATGGGTGTTGCGGTGCGCATGGCGGCGATGGACCTTCTGGCGCGAAATCTGAAGGCAGCGCGCGCGGGCGAGGGCGTGCTGGTCTGAGCGCGCCGAAATCGCGGATGGAAGTTATTGCCTTGGACGCACTGTTTGCGGCACTCTGAATGCAGGAGCCGCGATGATTGATCCCTTCGACATTCCATCCTCAGAGCGTGGCGTCGTGCGCGTGTTCACGACCGACCTTGATGCCGAGGGCAACGCCGCGATCACGCCCGAGAACGTGCAGCGGCTTTTGGGTGCGAACCTTGATCTTGACCCCTCGCGGATCGAGGTGTTCCCGTCCAGCGTGATCGAGCCGATCGGCCTATCGACCTACCTGCAGGAGGGTTACGGTATCCCACCCAAGGACCTGGGCGGCACTTCGGCGGCGCTCGACGCATTGAAGGGGCTTGTCGTCCTTGTCGCCTCGGGCGCGTTCAAGGGGCAAGCCGTCACGCTGGATCCCAGGTCCGGGGTCCGCTTTGTCGGTGCGTACAGCGAGCCTCGCATGGCGCCACCGGAACCAATGGCAGCGCCGCAATCGGCCGAGGGGCATCTGACGCCAGATGGCCTGTCGCCGCAGCTTGACGTTCGCTCGGGCAGCGGCTGGCCGCTGTTCCTGGGCGCGCTGGTTCTTGCTGCCGCTCTTGTGCTTTTCCTCGTGTTCTGACACCTGAGGCGCATGGGCCAAATCCTGTTCCAGAACGCGCGCCTGATCGACCCCGAGACCGGGACCGAGGCGCTTGGCAGTCTGGCGGTGCGTGATGGTCGTATCACCGGCACCGGCGGCATGGAGGGCGCCGAGGTCGTCGATTGCGGCGGAAAGTGCCTGGCCCCCGGAATTGTCGATATCGGAGTGAAGGTGTCCGAGCCGGGCGAGCGCCACAAGGAAAGCTTCCGCAGCGCCGGTCGTGCGGCAGTCGCGGGCGGCGTTACCACGATGGTGACGCGGCCCGACACGCTGCCCGCGATCGACACGCCGGAGGTCTTGGAATTCGTCCGCCGCCGCGCCAACGAGGCGGCGCCCGTCAACGTCCTGCCGATGGCGGCGCTGACGCGGGGCCGCGAGGGGCGCGAGATGGCCGAGATCGGGTTCCTGCTGGATGCCGGTGCCGTGGCGTTCACCGATTGCGATCGGGTGGTGGCGAACACCAAGGTATTTTCGCGCTGCCTGACCTACGCGGCCTCGCTGGGCGTGCTGGTCATCGGCCATTGCCAGGAACCGGTGCTGTCCGAGGGTGCGGCGGCGACGAGCGGCAAGTTCGCGGCCTTGAAGGGGCTTCCGTCGGTGTCTCCGATGGCCGAACGGATGGGGCTGGACCGGGACATCGCGGTGGTCGAGATGACCGGCGCGCGCTACCACGCCGACCAGATCACGACCGCGCGGGCGCTGACCCGGCTGGAGCGCGCCAAGGCGGCGGGGCTGGATTTGACCGCCGGTGTCTCGATCCATCACCTGACGCTGAACGAGTTGGACGTCGGTGACTATCGAACCTTCTTCAAGGTCAAGCCGCCGCTCAGGTCCGAGGACGACCGGATCGCGGTTGTTGAAGCGGTGGCTTCGGGACTGATCGACGTGATCTCGTCGATGCACACGCCGCAGGACGAGGAATCGAAGCGCTTGCCGTTCGAGGAGGCCGCTTCGGGTGCGATCGGGCTGGAAACGTTGCTCCCTGCCGCGATGCGCCTGGTGCATGGCGGGCACATGGACCTGCCGACGCTTTGGCGTGCGCTGTCTCTGAACCCGTCAAGACGGCTGGGCCTCGAAACCGGACGGCTCTCGGCGGGTGCGCCTGCCGACCTGGTGTTGTTCGACCCGGATGCGCCTTTCGTGCTCGACCGCTTCAAGCTGCACTCGAAGTCGAAGAACACGCCTTTCGACGAGGCACGGATGCAGGGCAAGGTTCTGGGGTGCTGGGTTGCGGGCAGGGATGTTTTTACCGACCTCGGCGCAGAGAGCTAAAGGGCTTTTCCGGTTGCGGCTTGCCCGGTAGAAAAGGCGCAACACCTTCGCTGGACGGAGCGCCATGCCGCCATTCGAGACATCGTTCCTCATCCTTCTGATCGTCGCCGGGCTGGCCTATTTGCTCGGGTCGGTGCCGTTCGGGCTGGTGGTGGCGAAGGCAATGGGTTTGCCCGATCCGCGCACCATCGGATCGAAGAATATCGGGGCGACCAATGTGCTTCGCACCGGCTCGAAGAAAGCGGCGCTGGCGACAGTGCTGCTGGACGGCGCCAAGGGGTTGGTGTCCGTTCTGCTGGCGCGCGCTGTCGTGGGCGAAGATGCCGCGCAGGTCGCGGCGCTCGGGGCGTTTCTCGGGCACTGTTTCTCGCTTTTCCTGAACTTCAAGGGCGGCAAGGGCGTGGCGACCTTCATTGGCGCGCTTTTCGGGCTGTCGTTCGTGCTGGGCTGTGTCGCTGCCGTGCTCTGGCTGGGAACGCTGGCGATTGGCCGGTATTCTTCGCTTTCGGCGCTGGTTGCCGCGTCCTTCGTGCCTGTTGTCGCGCTGGCGACAGGCCGCGCCGGGATGTTCGTTGTCCTCGCCGTCATGGCGGGCCTGCTGATCTGGCGGCACCGTGAGAATATCGCGCGGCTTCAGGCTGGAACCGAGAGCAAGGTGGGCTCGAAGGGCGCATGACCGATCTTGCCGCCTTCGTCGCTGCATTTGATCGACTGCCCGCGGGTGGCTATGGCGGGACCTACCGGGGCAAGCGCTATCGGGTAACGAAAACGGTGATGGTCACAGGCCGGTCGCAGAAGCTCGAGGCCGAGGAATTGGGCGGGAACGACTATATAAGCTTCAACCTTTACCGGCTGGCGGGCGGCGAGAGCCTGTTGAAACCTTGCGAGATGCCCGCCGAGAAGGTGGTCGATTTCGTGATGGGTCTGGAGGCGGATTGATGTCGCCGGGTGAGGCGCCTAACGTTCGGGGCATGGGATACTGGGAAATGCGCGCCGCTCTCGAGTGGCAGGTCTCGATGGGGGCGGACGAGGCGATCCTTGATGCGCCGGTGGACCGGACCGTGCAGCCCGAGCCTGTTGCGGCAACGCCGACGGAAGCCGAGGTTGTTCCCAAGGTGGATGCGGTCGCCGTCGCCGCAGACTTGACGAAGGGTGCGGACAGTCTCGAAGCCTTGCGGGCCGCGATGGAGGCGTTCGACCTTTGCGAGTTGAAGCTGGGCGCGAAGCAATTGGTCTTTGCCGATGGCCAGCCCGGCGCGCGCGTGATGATCGTGGGCGAGGCGCCGGGACGGGACGAGGACCTGCAGGGCAAGCCCTTCGTGGGCCGGGCCGGGCAGTTGCTGGACCTGATGTTCGGCCATATCGGGCTGTCGCGCGAGACGCCCGACCGGGAAACCGCGCTTTATATCACCAATGTCCTGCCCTGGAGGCCGCCGCAAAACCGTGATCCGAAGCCTGACGAGATGGCGATGATGCTGCCATTCCTGAAACGGCACGTCGAACTGATCGGCCCGGATGTGATCGTGGCAATGGGCAACCATGCCTGCCAGGCGCTGCTGGGAAGGCGGGGGATCACGCGGTTGCGCGGCACCTGGAGCGAGGCGATGGGAGTACCTGTCCTGCCGATGTTTCATCCTGCCTACCTGTTGAGGACGCCCGAGGCGAAGCGCGAGGCCTGGGCTGACCTTTTGGCGTTGAAGGCACGGCTGGGGGGGGGAGGGTGAGCCGGATCGACGAGACCAGAGAGTTCATTCCCGTACGCATCGCTGTGCTGACGGTGAGCGACACGCGCTCGCTCGAGGACGACCGGTCGGGCGATACTCTGGTCGGTCGGATCGAGGCGGCGGGGCATGTTCTGGCAGCTCGCGCGATCGTGACCGATGATCGGGCGGACATCGCGGCGCAGCTTCGAGCGTGGTGTGAAGATCCCGAAGTCGACGTGATTCTATCGACGGGTGGAACCGGCCTGACGGGGCGCGATGTGACGGTCGAGGCACATCGCGACGTCTACGAGAAGGAAATCGAGGCTTTCGGCACGGTCTTCACCCACGTTTCCCTTGCAAAAATCGGCACCTCCGCCGTTCAGTCACGCGCCTGCGGGGGTGTGGCAAATGGGACCTTCCTGTTTGCACTTCCCGGATCGCCGGGCGCCTGCAAGGACGCCTGGGACGAGATTCTCGTCCTTCAGCTCGATTACCGGCATCGTCCATGCAACTTCATCGAAATTTTACCGCGCCTTGACGAACATTTGCGGCGGAAATGATCGGCTTGTGCGTATGATATTGCATGACTTTGCCAAATGCCGGCAAAGCCATAGATGATACGCGGTCTTTCTGTCTGAGGAAAACCATACCGTTGCGCTTTATTCGACGATCCTTGACGGGCCTTTTTCTGCTGGCGGTGACGTTCGGCCTGGTAGCCTATGCCGGCAACATGGTCTGGCAGGCGATCCAGACGAACCTGAAGAAGGAAACCCAGAGCCGACCGGTACGAGAGCGGGTGTTCGCCGCCAATGTCGTGCGGATCAGGCCCGAGACCATCCGCCCGGTGCTGACGACATTCGGCGAGGTGCGGTCCCGGCGATCGCTTGACCTGCGTGCAACAAGTGGCGGCGAAGTGGTTTGGCTGGCCGATACCTTCGAGGAAGGCGGTGCCGTCGCAGCGGGTGAACTGCTGCTGCGGATCGACCCGGCGAACGCGCAATCGGCGCTCGACACTGCCCAGGCCGATCGGGCCGAGGCCGAGGCCGATCTTAGGGATGCCGAGCGGACCTTGTTGCTGGCCAGGGACGAAATTGTTGCCGCCAAGGATCAGGCTCGGCTTCGCGCCAATGCCTTGGACCGCCAGCAGGATCTGCTGGACCGCGGCGTTGGTTCGCAGGCAGCGGTCGAGACGGCGGAACTGGCGCTTTCCTCCGCCAACCAGGCGCTTCTGTCGCGGCGGCAGGCCGCGGCCTCGGCGGAGGCACGAATCGATCAGGCCAAGACCAATCTGACCCGGCGCGAGATCGCGCTTGCCGAGGCCCAGCGGCGGCTGGCGGATACCGAGGTTCATGCCGAGTTCGCGGGCGTCCTGAACAACGTGAATGTCGGCGAGGGCGGGCTGGTCAGCTCGGGCGAGACGCTGGCCGAACTGATCGACCCGACCGCGCTGGAAGTGTCGTTCCGGCTCTCGACGCCGCAGTATGCACGCTTTGTTTCCGAGAGCGGTCAGCTTGTCGGGGCCGAGGTGACGGCGCGCATCGACATCCTGGGCGTCGATCTTGAGGCCAATGGACAGGTCAGCCGTGAAAGCGCGGCGGTCGGCGAGGGGCAGACTGGGCGGCTTTTGTTCGCGCGTCTGGAATCGGCGCCCGGTTTCCGGCCCGGCGACTTCGTCGAGGTCCGCATTACCGAGCCGCCGCTTGAACGGGTGGCGCGGGTGCCGGCGACGGCCGTGGATGCCTCGGGTACCGTACTTGCGGTTGGCGAGGAAGACAGGCTTGAGACGGCCGAGGTGCAAGTACTGCGCCGCGAAGGCGACGACGTCATCCTGCGCGCGCGGGCGCTGGCCGGTCGCGAGATCGTGGCCGAGCGCTCGCCGCTTTTGGGCGCGGGTATTCGCATTCGCCCGATCCGCCCTGGCGATCAGGCGGAAGACGCCCCCGAAGAAGATCTTGTTGAACTTGATCCCGAACGCCGCGCGCGGCTGGTCACGTTTGTCGAGGGGAACCAGTTCATGCCGGACGAGGCCAAGGCGCGCGTTCTGGCCCAACTCAAGGAAGACCGTGTCCCGGCCCGCATGGTCGAGCGCATTGAAAGCCGGATGAACTGATGGCGCGCGACCTCGGAAAAGCGGCCGGGGGCGTCCTGTCCTACTTCGTCCGTCACCGGACCGCCGCGAACCTTCTGCTTATCTTGCTTGTATTGGCGGGTGTCTATGCGGCGCCGCAGATGCGGGCTCAGTTCTTCCCGGATGTGGTCGTCGACGACATCGACGTGACGGTGGCATGGGACGGGGCCGGGGCCGCGGATGTCGATGGCGCGATCGCGCAGATCCTTGAGCCCGAGCTTCAGGCGGTGGAGGGCGTAACCGAGACATCGGCGGTGTCGCGTGAGGGGTCGGTTCGGCTGACGCTCGAGTTCGAACCCGGCTGGAACATGGCGCAGGCGCAGGAGGATGTGCAGGCGGCATTGGATTCGGTGCGAAACCTGCCCGCCGATGCCGAAGATCCGAAGTTCTCGCGCGGGCGATGGTCGGACCGGGTCACGGACGTTGTCATCAAGGGGCCTGTGGGCGTCGATCAGCTCGCCAACTTCGCCGATGAACTGGTCTCAAGGCTTTTTGCCGAGGGCATCACCCGGACGAGGATTCGCGGGCTTGCAGCACCGGAGACCATTGTCGAGGTTACGTCGCTGGACCTGATCCGGCATGACCTGACCATGCGCGAGATCGCGGATGCCATTGCCGCCGAGGCCGAGACCAACCCGGCAGGCGACGTCGCGGGCGCCCAGCGGGTACGGACGGGTGTTGCGAAACGCTCGGCCGATCAGATTGCGGATATCGTGCTGCGTTTCACCGGCGAGGGTACCCAGCTGACCATCGGGGACGTGGCGCGGGTGCGGGTCGAAGGAATAGACCGCGACCGCGCCTATTTCGTGGGCCCCGATCCGGCGATCTCGATCCGCGTCGACCGCTCGGCGAGCGGCGACGCGATCCGGATGCAGCGCCAGGTCGAGGATGTCGTCGCCGAGATGCAGGCCTCGCTACCGCAGGGGGTCGAGATCTCGCTGATCCGCACGCTGGCCGACGATATTACCGCGCGCCTGAATATCCTGCTCGACAACGGGCTGATGGGCCTTGGGCTGGTGGTGATCCTTCTTTTCCTGTTCCTGAACGCGCGCACGGCCTTCTGGGTCGCTGCGGGCATACCGGTGTCCATGACGGCGGCGATCGCGATCATGTTCCTCGCCGGTTTCACGATCAACATGATCTCGCTCTTCGCGCTGATCATCACGCTGGGGATCGTGGTCGATGATGCCATCGTCGTGGGCGAGCACGCCGATTTCCGCGCTCGCCGGCTGGGCGAGGACCCGACGACGGCGGCCGAGAACGCGGCGCGGCGGATGTTCACACCGGTTTTCTCCTCCACCATCACGACGGTCATAGCATTCTTCGGGTTGGTGGCGATCGGCGGGCGTTTCGGGGATCTGATCCTCGATATTCCGTTCACGGTGATCGTGGTGCTGCTCGCCTCGCTGGTCGAGTGCTTCCTGATCCTGCCCAATCACATGAAGCACGCGCTGGCCCATACCGCGAAAGAGCATTGGTACGACTGGCCGTCGCGGCAGGTCAACAAGGGCTTCCGCTGGGTGCGCGAGAGGCTTTTCCGTCCCTTCATCGCGGGCGTGATCTGGGCCCGTTACCCGGTCATCGCCTTCGTGTTCGTCGTGCTTGCCAGCCAGGTGACGCTGTTCATCCGGGGTGACGTGCAATGGCGGTTCTTCAATTCGCCCGAGCGCGGTTCGGTTACCGCGAATTTCGCGATGGTACCGGGTGCCTCGCGCGAGGACACATTCGACTTCATGCGCACACTTCAGAGGGCGGTCGAGGATGTCGCTGCGAAGTACGAGGCCGAGCATGGGTTGAACCCGGTCCGGTACGCGCTGGCCGAGATTGGCGGGACCTCGGGGCGCGGGCTTGCGGGGCAGGAGACGAAGGAGAGCTATCAGCTTGGCTCGATGGCCATACAGCTGATCGACGCGGACCAGCGGCCATATTCCAGCTTCGCCTTCGTGGCCGAGTTGCAGGATGCGGTGCCGCGCCACCCGCTGCTCGAGACCGTCAGTTTCCGGGGCTGGCGCTCCGGGCCAGGCGGCGATGCCATAGACGTCGAGCTGTCGGGCGCAAAGGCCGAAACACTGAAGGAGGCTGCCGAGGCGCTGAAAGCCCAGCTTGCCCGGTTCAGCGAGGTTTCGGCGCTGGAGGACTCATTGTCCTACGACAAGGAGGAACTGATCCTCGAGTTGACGCCGCAGGGCCAGGCGCTGGGACTGACTATCGACGACCTGGGCCGCACTCTTCGATCGCGACTGAACGGGATCGAAGCGGCGACCTATCCGGACGGTCCGCGCTCGGCCTCGATCCGGGTCGAGTTGCCGCCGCGCGAACTGACCGCCGATTTCCTCGACCGGCTCTTGGTCCGTACTGGGCCTTCGGCGACGGGCGAGGGCACATTCGTGCCGCTTGCCGACATCGTCACGGTTGACCGGCAGACGGGCTTCTCCGTCATCCGGCGCGAGAACGGGCTGCAGGTGATCTCGGTCACCGGCGATATCTCGGAGGACGACGCCGATCGCGCGGCCGAGATTACTGAGGCATTGCAGAACTCGATTCTTCCGAAACTGGAAGAGGACTTCGGGGTTTCAACCTACATGTCGGGCCTCGCCGAACAGGAACGGAACTTCCTAAGCGATGCCGCGTCGGGTCTCGTTCTCTGCCTGGCAGGAATATACCTCACGCTCTCCTGGGTCTTCGCAAGCTGGTCGCGCCCTTTCGTGGTCATGTCAATTATTCCCTTCGGTCTCGTCGGCGCGATCTGGGGGCACTATCTCTGGGAGGTGCCGCTCTCGATGTTCTCGGTTGTCGGTCTGATCGGAATGGTCGGGATCATCATCAACGACAGCATCGTGCTGGTCTCGACCGTAGACGAGTATGCCGAGGAACGGGGTATCATCCCGGCGGTCATCGACGGCGCGGCCGACCGCCTGAGGCCGGTATTTCTGACCACCGCCACGACCGTACTGGGCCTTGCGCCTCTGCTGTACGAAACGTCGCAGCAGGCGCAGTTCCTGCGCCCGACGGTGATCACGCTGACTTACGGGCTCGGTTTCGGGCTGGTGCTCGTGCTCATGGTCGTTCCATCGCTTCTGGCAATCGGCGACGACCTGAGCCGCAACGCGCGCGCGCTGCGCCGTGGCCTCGCGGCAGGGGGAAGGGTGCCCGGTTTCTCGGGGCTTCTGGCGCTGGGCGTTGCCGGGCTGGCCGTGCTTTTCGCGGCAACGCTGGGTGCGGTCATGGTGGCGGGCGCCATGCCTTTGGCGCTCGGCGGCGGGGCTTCGATGCCGGTGGCTCTGGGGATGTTCGTGGCTGGCGCTGCGGTCTGGACTTTGCTGCTTTGGCTCGTGGCCAGCCTGAGGTTCGCGGCGGCGTCGAAGGCCTGACGTCTCAGCGGCAGCCTTGCATTTCCACCGCCGCGTCCTTGCCAATAACGGTTAGCCGAACTTCGTCGCGCGCAAGTGAAAAGGGCTGTGCGCTGGGCGGTACCATTTCGACCGTCGCCACGAGGTTACCGGCCGCGCGCGACAGCGTCGATGGCGAGATCCAGATGTCGCGGTTCCGGGTTTCGATGACCGCAGCAAGAACACTCATCTGCGGCTGCGGGGTGATCGCGGACAGCCGCAGTCCGTCGGCAATCGGCTCGATCTCGCAGGAAAACGACCCCGACCGTACCGGCTGCAGATCGAGACTTGTTCCGATCGCGGCGTCGTAGGTACCTTTCTCGGGGAGCTTTCCGCGGAGCTGCAGCGTCGTGGGGATGCAGACTTCCTGGCAGACACCGATCTCGACCTCGGCGCGGATCGTGACCGGCTTCGCACGATCCCTGGCGGTGATGATCAGCGGAAAGACAACGTCCCTGTCATACCCGATGACCTGGATGCCGAACTGCTCCATGATCTTTGGCATCGGATAGCGAACGTCGACGGAAGCCAGGTTCGATGAACCAGACCAGTTGAACCTGGGCGGGATCCCACCCTCTCCGGGTGCGCGCCAGTAGGTCTTCCAACCCGGCGCCAGCCGTATGGACAGGCCCGCCACTTGGCGGCCATCCGCCTCGCGCCAACCCGGCAATAGCTCGCCCGATACCGGCAAGCCGCCGGTTTCGGCGTGCAGTGGTGCGGCAAGCGCAAGTGTCAGGGCGATGAACAAAGGTTTCAACATGAGCATCCCAGTAGCGCGGACCGAGCCGAAACAGGAAATCACATTGCGGTCATGCTTCGTGATTGTGGCATCTTGTCCCTTGATGTGAGGCGCGGAAAGCCCAACTTTGAATATCATGGATCAGGACATCGCAACCCTCGACGGTCAATTGCTGATCGCCATGCCCGGAATGGGCGACCCGCGATTCGACAAGAGCGTGATCTTCCTGTGTGCGCATTCCGCTGACGGTGCGCTTGGTCTGATCGTCAACAAGCCCTCGCGCGAGATCCGGTTCAGCAACCTGCTTGAACAGCTCGACATCGACGTGGGCGAAGCGCAGCGGGATATCCGGGTTCATTTCGGCGGACCTGTAGAAAACGAGCGTGGCTTCGTGCTTCACAGCAGCGATTATTCGTCCGATGCGGCGACCCTGAACGTCAGCGACGGATACGGCATGACCGCGACGCTTGACGTGCTTGAAGCCATCGCGAAAGGCAACGGCCCAAGCAAGGCACTGCTGGCGCTTGGGTATTCCGGTTGGGGGCCTGGACAGCTTGAGGACGAGATCCTCGCGAATGGCTGGCTGACCTGCGACGCCAACCCGAGCCTTGTCTTCGGTGGCGACGACGACGGCAAATGGGAGGCGGCACTGAAGACGCTGGGCATCGACCCGCTGAGCCTGTCCTCGACGGCCGGACGGGCCTGAATCTTAATTTCCTGGAAAATTCGGTTAACGGCCTTGTTTTCAAGGCAAACGGCACGTCGGTATCACGTCGGTATCGCGTCGGTATTACGTCGGTGGACATGTCGGTGTCCGGAAAAAGGTAACCCGGGCGTTCGCCCGGGTTGACCAAGTGTTAACGGTGACAGAGAGGCCTATTCCTTCAAGGTGATCCTTCCGTCGGTGTAAGGCTTGAACGGTCCCTGTTCGGCCAGGTACTCGGCGGTCACATCCGCGAGGTCCGGGCCGTAGTCATAGGCGTTCTGCGCGTCGATGAACATCTTGTAGCCGTCGCCGCCGTTGCGGACGTAGTTGTTCGAGACCACGCCATAGAGCTTCGCCGGGTCGATCGGTGCGCCGCCGACCATCACGTTCGAGATCCGGCTGCCCGCCTCTGCCTTGGGGTCGAAGGTATAGGACATGCCCGCCACCTGCGGGAAACGGCCTGCGCCTTCTTCGACCTGGCTGACTCCGTTCTCGAGCGCCTCTATCACGGTCGCGCCTGACACCTGGAAGGTCGAGAGCGTGTTCTGGAACGGCAGGACAGTCAACACCTCGCCCATCGTCACCGGACCGGCGTCGATCGAGGCGCGGATGCCGCCGCCATTCTGGATGGCGATGTCGATGCCCTGGTCCTTGACGCGGGCCAGCATCGCGTCGGCGATAAGATTGCCCATCTGGCACTCGACCGCGCGGCAGACGTCGCGTTCGCCGCCGATGGCCTCGGCGGACTCCGCGACGACCTTGTTGCGGATCTCGTCCAGCGGGGCGGCGGCCTCGGCAATCCGGGCGACAGTGGCCTCGTCCTCGGTCACGCCGCCGTCCATGACGACCAGATCGCCTGTGGCCTCGGTCACGCTGCCGTCATCGTCGAATGTGACGTTCAACTCGCCCAGGTACTTGCCATAGGCATAGGCCTGAACGATCTGCACGCCGTTCACCACGGTCGGATAGGGGCCGGCGGCGCCTTCGACGGTGTTCGACAGAAGCGTGTTCGAGTGTCCGCCAACGATCACGTCCACACCTGTGGTGCCGGCGGCCACGCGCTGATCGACGCCGTAGCCCGAGTGGCTGAGGACCACGATCTTGTTGACGCCCTCGGCAGTCAGCTTGTCGACTTCGGCCTGCACGGCGGCGACCGGGTCGGAGAACGTGATATTGGGGCCGGGCGAGGCCAGTTCGTCGGTGTCCTCTGGCGTGAGGCCGATCAGGCCGATTTTCTCGCCGCCCTTCTCGATCACGGTCGATTTCTGGATCGCGTCCGCCAGGATTGGCTCGCCCGAGATGTCGGCGTTCGACATCAGGATGGGGAAGTTCACCGCGCCGGTGAATTCCCTGAGCACTTCCGGCCCGTCGTCAAACTCGTGGTTGCCGACGGTCATGGCGTCGTAGCCGAGCTTGTTCATCATCTCGGCGGCGAGCTTGCCCTTGTAATAGGTGTAAAACAGCGTGCCCTGGAACTGGTCGCCGCCATCGACGAGCAGCGTCGGTGTATTGCCGGCGCGCTCGCGGGCGGCCTCGACACCTGTCACAAGCCGGGCCGAGCCGCCGAAGCATTCGCCGGCCGCGTTGTCTTCGGCCGAGCAACCTGAGTCGTACTTGCTGATTGGCTCGAAACGCGCGTGGAAGTCGTTGGTATGGAGGATGGTCAGGCTGAAATCAGCCATCGCCATCGGGGCGGTAGCGGCCAAAGCCGCGCCGCTCATGAGCAGTTTCTTGATCATCTTCGTGATCTCCCTGTCGGATTCTATTGGGTGAGATTGCCCCTATCCAAAGGGAGTGTCAAAAGGGGTTTGGAACCACCGGGACGACGCTCATGGCCATTATCTACAAAATCTTCCGCCTCGCGGAGTACACGGATTTTGTCCGGTCGGGTGAAACCCTCGGGGCGCCTGTCGATATTGCGGACGGCTATATCCATTTCTCGACCGTCGAGCAGGTCGAAGTTACAGCGTCAAAACATTTCGCGGGCGAGGACGGATTGAAGTTGCTGGGCGTCGATAGCGAGGCTCTGGGCGACGACCTGCGGTGGGAGGTTTCGCGGGGCGGGGCTCTCTTCCCACATCTCTATCGTGTGCTTCGAGCCGAGGATGTGAGTTTCGTCCATGACCTGCCGCTTGAGGATGGCCGGCACAGGTTCGAGGGGCTGACGGTTTGATCGAACGGCTGGCCCTGACGGCGCTGAACAGTCTCGACCCGGAGCGGGCGCACGGGCTTGCGCTTCGCGCACTGCCGTTTGCGCCGCTGCCGGGACCGGTCCGGTCACCGCGGCTGGCCTGCCGGATCGCGGGTCTGGAATTGCCCAACCCGGTGGGGTTGGCTGCCGGGTTCGACAAGAACGCGACCGCCATTGCGCCGCTGATGCGTGCCGGGTTCGGCTTCATCGAAGTTGGTGCCGCGACGCCGAGGCCGCAGCCCGGAAACCCGCGCCCGCGTCTCTTCCGCCTTGTGCCCGATCGTGCGGCAATCAACCGTTTCGGGTTCAACAACGACGGAATCGAAGCAATCGCGGACCGTCTGGCGGAGCGTCCCGACGGCGTCCCCGTGGGGCTTAACATCGGGGCCAACAAGGACAGCGACGACCGTGCCGCCGATTTCGCGGCGGTGATGAAGGTGGCCCGAACGGTGGTCGACTTCGCCACGGTCAATGTCTCGTCCCCCAACACCGAGAAGCTGCGCGACCTGCAAGGCCCGGACGCTCTGCGTGCGCTGCTGTCCGGTGTGTTGGCGGAAAGTGGCAAGGTGCCGGTGTTTCTCAAGATCGCGCCCGACCTGTCTGACGCCGAGATCGCCGGTATCGCGGGCGTGGCGATGGAGGCTGGCGTCGTCGGGATCATCGCGACGAACACGACACTCTCGCGCGAGGGGTTGTCGAGCCGCCACCGGGGCGAGGCGGGGGGCCTGTCGGGGCGGCCCTTGTTCGTGCCATCGACGCGGGTTCTGGCGCGGCTTTTCCGCGAAACGGGGGGTGCCTTGCCGTTAATCGGGGTAGGGGGCGTTGCCTCGGCCGCGGATGCCTATGCCAAGATCAGGGCGGGGGCGTCGGCGGTACAACTTTACACCGCGATGGTGTATCATGGGTTGTCGCTGGCGCACCGGATCGCGCGGGGGCTGGACGAGATGCTGGCCCATGACGGGTTCGGGAACGTCGCGGACGCCGTGGGAACCGGGGTGGAGGACTGGCTGTGAGCGTGGTGATCTGGCACAACCCGAGATGTTCGAAATCGCGCGAGACGCTGGCGCTGATCCGGGACCAGGGGATCGAGCCGGAGATACGGTTGTATCTCAAGGATGTGCCGAGTGCGGAGGAACTGGCGGAGGCGCTGAAGCTGTTGGGGATACCCGCTTATGATCTTGTCAGGCGAGGGGAGCAGGAGTTCTTCGAGTTGGACATCACGCCGGAGAGCCCGGAAGAACAGGTGATCGGAGCGATGGCCGAGTTTCCAAAGCTGATCCAGCGGCCCGTGGTGTTTTCGGGGGGCAAGGCGCGGGTCGGGCGGCCGCCGCGGGATGTTCTGGATATTCTTTGAGGGCTTTCAGGCGACGGCGCGTTCAAGTGCCGGGTAGCGGATCGCCAGGGTCACGCCGCGTGCGGCGTTGAGGATCATCAGCGAGGCCCAGAGGCCGTGGTTGGCGAGGCTGGGCAGTAGCACTGCGAGCGCAAGGGCATAGGGCACTGCCGCCACGGCCATCGCATCGCGCATTTCGCGGGTTCTTGTCGCGCCGATGAAGATGCCGTCGAGCATCCAGCTGGCGATGCCGATGACGGGCGCGGCGATGACCCAGAGGAGGTAGCGGCGCGCTTCGGTCTGGACGTCCGGCGCTTTCGCCATCGTGTCGATGAGCCAGGGGCCGATGATCCAGAAGAGCAGTCCGAGAAGGATCGCGCCGGCGGTGCCCCAGACGCTGGTCAGGATCGAGGCGCGGCGGAGGCGGGCGACGGAATGAGCGCCGACGGCCTGGCCGACCAGCGCCTCGGCGGCGAAGGCGAAGCCGTCGAGCGAGAAGGCGGTGATTTGCAGGAACTGCATCAGCACCTGGTTGGCGGCGAGGGTGACGTCTCCGAAGCGGGCGCCGAGGAACAGGAAGCTGGTGAAGGCGATCTTGAGGATCACCGAGCGGAGCATGATGTCGCGGTTGACCGCGACCATGCGGCTGATCCTGGTGCGGTCGAAGACGCGAGGCCAGTCTTTCCACTGGTTGCCGGCGAACGCGCTGCGGCAGAGCCAGAGGCCGAGCGCGCAGCCGGTCCATTCGGCGATGATCGTGGCGACGGCGACGCCTTCGATCCCCCAGCCGAGGTCAAGGACGAACCAGAGGTCGAGCGCGATGTTGAGCCCGTTCATCCAGACTTGCAGCACCAGCACCGCGCGCGTGCGTTCGAGCGCGATGAGCCAACCGGTCAGCGCGTAGATCGCGATGGCGGCGGGCGCGCCCCAGATGCGGATGGCGAGGTAGGTTTCGGCCAGCCCCTCGACCTCGGCGGAGGCGGGGGCCAGCGCGAAGGCGGCGGCGAAGAGCGGCCATTGGAAGACGATGAGCGCGAGGCCCGCGCCGACGCCGAAGATGACCGAGCGTGTGAGAAGCGCGCCGGTTTCGGCCACGTCGCCCGCACCGTGGGCCTGCGCGACCATGCCGGAGGTGCCCATGCGCAGGAAGCCGAAGAACCAGTAGAGGAGCGAGATGATGACGGCGCCGATGCCGACCGCTCCGATGGGCGCGGCCTCGCCCAACTGGCCCACGACGCCGGTATCTACCGCGCCAAGGATCGGTATCGTCGCGTTGGCCAGCACGATGGGCAGCGCGATCGCCAGCACGCGGCGATGCGTCAGTGGCGTGTCAGCCATCGGGAAGCGGCATCAGGAAATGCCCGGTGCCTTGCGCGAAAGGGCGGGTGCGGTTGTCCTGCCAGGCCTCGACATGAACGCTGGCATAGCGACGCCCCGAGCGGTTCACGCGTGCGCGGGCATAGGCATCGCGGGGCAGGCCGGTGCGCAGGTAGTCGATGGTGAAGTCGATGGTCTTGGGCATCCGGGGCATGGTCTCGGGCGTCAGCGATGCGGGGTCGAGCGCGCCGCTTTCGATCTCTTCCCAGATCATCTGCCAGCCAAGCTCGATCAGGGCGGCGGTCTCAAGGAAGGCCGCCGTCACCCCGCCGTGGAGGGCAGGGAGAGCCGGGTTGCCGATCAGCGCCTCGTGATAGCCGAGGACCGAAGTCAGTTCGTCGCCGTGGCGTTCGAAGCTGATGTTGAGGAAGCGGACATAGGGAATGCCCTCGACCAGCGCGCGAAGTGCGGCGTCGCGACGCTGCTTGACGACCTGGACGGGTTCAGGAGGACGACGGCTCATGACCTTATCCCGGACAAGGTGAACGCGCCTGTCGCGGTCGCGACCGGGTCCTCGGGGTCGCCATCATGGGCTACGGCCCGCACGAAGGCGACGCTGCGGGTGACGTGGTAACAGACGGCCCTGGCCGTGACCGCCTTGCCGGGCGTTGCGGCGCGCATGTAGTCGATCCTGAGATCCAGCGTCGCCGTGGACGTCGGACCGGCCGGGTGCGCCATGACGGCGGTACCACCGCAGGTGTCCATCAGCGCCGAGACCGCGCCGCCGTGGATCACGCCGGTCGAAGGGTCGCCAACGAGGTTTTCGCGATATGGCATCGACATGACGGCCTCGCCGTCGCCCACGTCTTCGACGGCCATTGAAAGCGCCCGGCAATGCGGGAGGGCTTCGATGAACTGGCGGGCCAGATCGCGGCGGGAAGGTTGGTCGCTCATACCCGCCTTCATTTCGCAAGCACGCGCGCCGCGCAAGGCGATTGATCCTTGGGGAGTGCACGTCTAGGATTCCGCGAGGGAGGCAGGATGTGCCGGAAGAACGCCTGACATTCAAGGAGATGTGCGCCCAGTTCGACGTGACACCGCGAACGCTGAGGTACTACGAGTACATCGAACTTCTTTTTCCCGAGAAAGATGGTCGGTCGCGACTTTATCGCCCGAGCGAGATTGCGCGCATGACGTTGATCCTGCGTGGCCGTCGCTGGGGGTTTTCGCTGGAAGAGATCAGGCAATGGCTGGAGATCTACGAGAAAGAAGGTACGGAGGCGCAATACCGCGAGTTCCTTCGTCTTGCTGACCGGCAGCTTGAAGCCCTGGCAAAGGAGCGGGCGCAACTGGACGAGACGATAGATGACCTCGCAAAGATGCGCGAAGGTGTGGCCAAAGATCTGGATCAGGCCTGATTGCCCCCGAATAATTTTACCATCCGATAAAAAGTTGCCGTGACGCCGCGTCGCGCGCAGCTTTCTTTCGTTCTCGGGACTTTGCCGTAGCGTTACGTTGACGTAAACGTAACTTGGTATTGAACGGAGAGTAAACGACCTTCATGTACGCCGCGCTTGATGATGCAGAGGACTCCCTCATGACCGAGACGTTCATGACGATCCGCGAAATGTGCGACGCCTTCGACGTGACGCCGCGCACGCTTCGCTTCTACGAGGCCAAGGAGCTGCTGGCGCCGGAGCGCCGGGGCACAAAACGGATGTTCACCCGCCGCGATCGCGCGCGGCTGAAACTGATCCTGCGCGGCAAGCGCTTCGGCTTCAGCCTGGAAGACATCCGCCAGCTTCTGGATCTCTACGATCCCGACCAGAACAACCTGCCGCAGATGCAGCGCGCGTTCGAGCTTGGCAAGGAACGTCTTCTCGACCTGGAAGCGCGGCGCGACGAGCTTGAGGACGTCATCAACGATCTGAAAACCAACCTCGACTGGGGTGCCGAATTGCTCGGCCGCACCCAGAAGTCGGCGGCTGAATAGACCCAACCGGAGAGACCCCACCGATGCCCAGCTATACCCCTCCCGTCAAAGACCAGCAGTTCATCCTGCATGACGTGCTCAAGATCAGCGAAAGCGATATTCCGGGTTACGGCGAGCTTGACCGTGACTTCACGGCCGCCGTTCTGGAAGAGGCCGGCAAGATCGCGGCCAACGTGTTGCAGCCGCTGAACGCGGTGGGCGATAGCGAGGGCTGCAAGCTGGAAAACGGCGTGGTTCGTACACCGACCGGTTTCAAGGCGGCCTGGGACGAGATGGCGAAGGGCGGCTGGATGGGGCTGGACGCGTCGCCGGAGTATGGCGGGCAGGGAATGCCGCATGTGCTGAACACGGCAACGGGCGAGCTGTTCTCTTCGGCCAACATGGCGTTCCAGATGTACGTCGGCCTCAGCCACGGCGCGGCCTCGGCATTGGCGGCGCATGGCTCGGAAGCGCAGAAAGAGACCTATCTGCCGCCGATCTACGAGGGTCGCTGGTCGGGGACCATGAACCTGACCGAGCCGCATTGCGGCACCGATCTGGGGTTGATGCGGACAAAAGCCGAACCGCAGGAGGACGGCAGCTATCGGATCACCGGTCAGAAGATCTGGATCTCGGGCGGCGAGAACGACCTTTCCGAGAACATCATCCACCTGGTGCTGGCGAAGACGCCGGACGCACCGGAGGGGATCAAGGGTGTGAGCCTCTTCGTGGTGCCCAAGTTCCTCGTCAAGGAAGACGGCTCGCTCGGTGACCGGAACGCGGTTTCCTGCGGTGGGCTTGAGGAGAAGATGGGCAT
>JAJDOD010000194.1 GCA_022340315.1 Silicimonas sp.
TCCTTGGTCTGGCCCACGTATTGCGGATCGCGGATGAAGACGGAAACCAGCGCGCCCGCCCCGCTGACCAGGTCCTCGCGGGTGATCGCCTTGGCCTTCTTGTTGGCCACCCGCTCGCCATAGTCGCGGATGCCTTTCAGGATCGCTGACCAGAAACCGCTTTCATGCGTCCCGCCCTCGGGCGTCGGCACGGTGTTGCAATAGGACTGGATGAAACCGTCACGGCTGGGCGTCCAGTTGATCGCCCAGTCGACCTTGCCGGGCTCGCCGAACTTCTCGCGGAAATCGACGCTCCCGGAAAACGGCGCGTCGGCATAGGTCGAGGCGCCCTCCAACCGGTCGCCAAGGTAGTCGGACAGCCCGCCGGGAAAGTGGAACTTCGCCTCAAGCGGCGTGTCACCGTCCGGGACGGCGCTCTTCCAGCGGATCTCGACGCCCGAGAAGAGATAGGCCTTGGACCGCGCCATCTGGAACAGCCGCGACGGGCGCAGCTTGAGCGAGCCGAATATCTCGGGGTCGGGGTGAAAGGTGACCGAGGTGCCCCTCCGGTTCGGAGCGGCGCCCACCTTCTCCAGTTTGGTCAGGGGGATGCCGCGCGAGAACTCCATCGCGACAAGCTCCTTGTTGCGCGCCACCTCGACCCGCAGGTGGTCGGAAAGCGCGTTCACAACCGACGAGCCGACGCCGTTCAAACCGCCGCTGGTCTCGTAATTCTCGCCCGAGAACTTGCCGCCCGCGTTCAGCGTGCAGAAGATGATCTCAAGCGCCGACTTCTTCGGGTCCTTGGGGTGCGGATCGGTGGGGATGCCGCGCCCATTGTCGCGGATGGTGACGGCATGATCCTCGTGCAGTTCGACCTCGATCCAGTTGGCATGGCCCGCAACCGCCTCGTCCATCGAGTTGTCGATGATCTCGGCCACCATATGATGCAGCGCCCGGTCGTCGGTGCCGCCGATATACATGCCCGGCCTCAATCGGACATGCTCCATGTCCTCCAGAACCTGGATGGCCGTTGCATCGTAGGCCTTGCTGGCCTTGTCGGTCAGGAGGTCGTCCGCCATGTTGGTCTGCTCTTTTCGTTGGTTGCGAAAGAATAACGCGGCACGGGCAAGCGTTGCAATGGGGCGCACAGGGCCAGCTTAACTGAATATAAACGTTCTGTTTCCAGAACGGGGATTGTCGGCCACAATTTTGCCATGTATTCTTCGCGCGAGGTACCTAGAACAAAGTGAGTGTGAGTGAGATGAAGTCCCTTATTCTTTCAGCCATTTTTACTGCCCTTTCAGCGCCGGCATTCGCTGTGTCGGTCAGCATTACTGATTTCAGCAAGGCAAGCTACGACGCCGCCGTTGGCTCGATGAGCACCGCGATCATTCAGGATTTCGAAGGCACGACCGAGATGATGGTCGCCGACGGATACTCGACGAACGTCGGTTCCTTCTCGACACTGGGCGGCACCGGATCGGGCGGCACCGTCAACGATCCCGACGATTTCTTCAACGATGGCACAATGCTGGCGCTGCGCGACGGCAACGTTTATGGCCGGACCAGCACGACGAGCGTCCTTTCCGGCGACAGCAATGACGACATGTTCCTGGACAGCAACGACACGCTGGGCATCAAGTGGGACGTGTCGCTCGGTGGCAGCATGTTCGACAGGCTGGTGCTGACGCTGACCGATGCGACCGATGTGGGCGCCACCATGTACATCAAGGTCGGCGACGAACTTCTGGAGACCATCTCAAGCTATGTAAATGCCGCGAAGAAACTTGTCGAGATCGACTTCGGGATGATGGTCTCCAGCGCGACGATCTTCTTCGAGAACAACCGGAGGAACGATGGTTTCTCGATCGACGATATCGCTGTAAGCCAGGTCCCGCTGCCTGCCTCGGCTCTGCTGCTTCTGGGCGGGATCGGCGGATTGGCCGGCCTTCGCCGCCGAAAAGGCTAACGGCCCCACGACATGCGACTTGCACCCGGCCAGTGACACGGCCGGGTTTTTCCTTTTCGGGGCGCGCGCAAGCTAGCGGACGACCAGGACCGACATCTTCGCATGGGACGCAAGGTAGCCCGCGTTCGAGGCGAAGATGCGTTCTGCAAAGCCCGGAACGTGGCTTGCCATGATGATGAGATCGGCGCCGATTTTCTCGGCCGTCTTCTCAAGCACATCGTCGAGGTCGATGGACGGGTCGTGGCTGATCTCGGAATGCGCGGTCAACCTGGTGCCAAGTGCCGCCGATTTCTCGGAAGCGAACGCATCCAGCTTCCGTGAATAGTCTTCCGGCGACTTTGCAACGGCAGTTGGCGCCGTTTGCGTGACACCGACCAGGTGAACCTCGGCGCCATAGTGGCCAGCGAGATCACAGGCGATATCGAGAGCCTTTTCAAGTCGGTCAGCATGGGCGAGATCGACAGGTATCATGAATGTTTTGAACATGTTTTCCTCCTGTCGTCTGCGTAGCAGGGAAAAGGATCGGCAGTGTTGATGTCGATCAAGACCAGCGAAACGCAGATCGCAAAACCCGGGCTTTGGGACCTTCAGCGCCGCCCGCGCAACCGGTCAAAGAAGCCGGAGACACGCCCGCGTGCAGCATCCCCCGCCTCGTCGATGTCCTCTAGTACCGGGTCGATCCGACGCGCTCGGAAGTTTCGCCAAAGCCGCCAAAGGGTGATCCAGATCACCGCCAGGACCGTCAGGAAGACGATGTTGAACCACGGCACTAGCTGGGCGTCAGGCCCGCTCACGGGCTTCATCGACAGCGCGTTGGGGAAGATGCCACCGAAGAGCCAGGTGTTGCGCCAGCCATAATGCCGCAGAGCCACCCACTTCGGGTTGTCGATGTTGGATACCGCGTCCGATGCCTCGGTCTGAAGGTTGGCTGTGTCGAACTTCAGGTAAGGCGGCCAGCCAAGCCCGGTGTCCTGGTTGCGATAAACCATGACCTTGCCATTGGCCTTCACCGTCTGGATGAAAAGAACATCGCGCGTCGCCGGCGCATCCGCCGTCGCGCCTCGGGTGTTCTTCCAGAACAAATCACCGAACCCGCCGAAATCCTGCCTCTCCTCATACGTGTTCACAATGCGAACGATGTCGCGCTGCGGCAGGGTATAGTGCAGGAACGCCGCAACTATGAGCAGCAGAGTGATGCGGAATGTCCAGCGCACGTAAGTCATGTGGCACCCTTTCTTCGGTACCTCTGAGATAGGCGCTTGGTCCACGCGGGCGCAAGGGGTTCACATGCACAAGCGCTTCGCGGTAGGCTTACGGTCATTGAGCCACGAACATTAGCTGACATGAGCGATCCGGTCCTCATCACCGTACTGGCAGGGCGCTTTTCCAACCAGGCCGCCGCGTTTTACGCCTTGCGCGCATGGGCTGAATGGTTGGGCATCGAAGTCAGTCCCGAGGACACCGACGTGATCCAAAGCGCCCGTGAAGTGCGGCTCGCGCATTATTTCCGGCCCGCCATCTTGGCGCGCATCGAAGAGGCAGCAAAAGGCGATGACACCATTATCCTGCTTTTCCCCTCCCAGTTGACGGCACGCCCCGATTTTCCGCAGGACGGCGCGCCCATGCGCCTGATCGGACGTTTCGCCGGCCGCCTGGAAACGGGTCTGTGACGCCAGGCCCCACAAATACGATCGCGGACGTTCCCGGCCTTGCCGTGGGCTCTGCCGAGGATCATCGCCTGAAAAGCGGTGTGACCGTCGTCGTGGGCGATGCGCCGATGGCGGCAGGTGTCCATGTCATGGGCGGCGCGCCGGGCACGCGCGAAACCGACCTCCTGGCGCCCGAGGCAACGGTGCCCGGGGTCGATGCGCTGGTGCTGTCGGGCGGATCGGCCTTCGGCCTGGCGGCGGCCGATGGCGTGGTGGCAGGCCTCCGGGCCGACCGGCGAGGCTTCCTTGCCGGGCAACACCGGATACCCATCGTTCCTGCGGCGATCCTCTTCGATCTTAACGCGGGCGGCGATACGCGCTGGACCGAAAACCCCTACCCGGCCCTCGGGCGAGCGGCCTACGGGGCGCGGGGCGCGCCAATGGCGCTCGGCAGCGCGGGCGCCGGCACCGGCGCGACGGTCGCCGGATTGAAAGGCGGGCTGGGCTCGGCCTCGGCGCGTCTGCCTTCGGGGGCGACGGTGGGCGCGCTTGTTGCGGTCAATGCACTGGGACAGGTCACGGTCGGCGACGGGCCTCGGTTCTGGGCGGCACCGTTCGAGGAGACGGACGAATTCGGCGGCCTGGGTGCCGCCACCGGCCACGCCCCTCCGCCGCGCACCAAGCGGGACAGCCCCGGCAACACCACGCTCGCCATCGTGGCGACGGACGTTGCACTCGACAAGGCCGGTGCGCGGCGCATGGCAATCGCCGCCCATGACGGCTTCGCGCGCGCCATCGTGCCGTCGCACACGCCGCTCGACGGCGATCTTGTTTTCGGCTGTTCGACAGGGCAGTGCGCTGTGACAGCAGATGAGGCAATGCTGCTCGGACATGTCGCGGCGACCTGCGTGGCACGTGCGATAGCGAGAGGGGTCTACCTGGCAACAGCGCATCCGGGCGACGCTCTCCCGAGCTGGTCGGCGCGGTTCGGCGCGCCGGGCTGACCCTGCGCCTCAAACCTGCCTCAGAATGCTCTCTACCATCGGGCTCGCCGCATCGCGCAGCCCGTCCAGCACGTCGAAATGATGTCGCCCGGGTTCCAGGCGCAACGGCGCGTGCCATGCTTCGGACAGGCCGATCGCCTGGTCGAGGAACACCGGGCGTTCCTCGGCCCCGACCCAGACAGTGACGGGGGTCTCGGGGGCCTCGTGCAGGGACGGGCTCTCCGCCCGCGCCTCGGCCTCGTCGAGCCGGAGTGTTT
>JAJDOD010000201.1 GCA_022340315.1 Silicimonas sp.
ACCACAATCTGAAATCGGGAGTGGAGCGGTTACTGCATAAAGCTTATTTGAGCGCACATCTTGAGTTTGAAATGGACTTTGATTGTAAACAGTCGCTGCTTCGCTCTCAGCCAGATGGCCAAGGCTAATCAAAATGTTTAGGCGCTTCTTCAACCCATCCAATGTTGAAAGGCAAAGCGCCCTTTTCATTTCTTCAACTTCCTCATCCAAGAGACGTGTGTAGTGCCACACTCGAATTTTTCGTATCCCGAGCAATGGCGAAACTTCTTGTTCTTGAAGGCGCAGGTATTCGACCGACAATGGGTTTGGTTTTAGGCTCTCGTATGGATTGCTATTGAGGTGGTCATCCATCAATTGGCGGTGGAGCCGCCAATACTCAGTTGTCAGGTCGGAGTTCGCACCCATTAGAGACTTTAGCTCGGCATCAAATGTCTCTGGGTTCCAGACATCAATCATGGCGTGTTGAATCTCACATCTTTGAAGTGGGCAGAAGAATAGTTTGTCTAACCAAGCCGTTCCAGCGCCGGACCGGGGGCTGGCGCTCCAACAGCTCCGCTACTGCACTTTATGGTGCCACGTACATCTTCTCTCGAAGCTAAGCGCAAACGTCACCAAAGCGCCAGACCGTCGAACCTATGGTTCGCCTCCGGCGAAACGGCCCGGTCCGGCGCTGGCCTCTCGGCGATTGCTTGCAATCGCCTGTCGGCAGGTGGTTTTGCGAGCAAACTCACCGAGAGACAGCGGCCTACGGCCTTGATTCCGCGCCTTGGGACAATACCGAAAGGAAGACCCTCACCCCGCCTCGATCCGCTCCGCCACCATCTCCTGCAGCTCCCAAAGCCCAGGGTCATGCATCCCCCGCATCTCCAGCTGCGTCACCGTGTTCAAGAGGTAATCCGCCCCGCTCCCCAGATGCCCGCAGGCCTTCGCCAGCACATCCGCCACCTCGCCCGGCGGCAAGTCCCCCGAATATTGCGGCGATGCGCGGTTCATCACGAAGACAAGCGCCTCGACCGGTCCCTCATCGGTCTCGACCGTCAGCCAGCGCGGGATATTGGTGTTCGGCTTGATCGTGAACTCCCGCCGGAAGAGCTTGTTCAGCCGCTCGGATAGGTCCGTCTGCGGCAACTCGAAAAGCACCCCCTGGCACTCGCCGCCCTCGTCCAGCGACATCATCAGCCCCGGAAAGTCCAGCGACCCGCGGAACCGCCATTGCCTCAGGCAGAACGACCGCCGCCAGCCGCGCAACACGCCACCGCGCTCGCCCAGGTGCTCGATCTCGGGCCGCCAGATCAGCGAGCCATAGGCGAAAAGCAGCGTCGGCCCCTCGGGGTTCGGATGCGTAGCCAGGATGCGCTCGACCCATTCCGCGTAATCGGCATCCGTCTGCGGCATCAGCCCGGGCGGCTGCCCGAGGTCCTCCATCTCGCGGTGAACCCTTGCGACATGCGCGGGCGTCAGCCGCAGCGTCCTCTGCCCCTGTTCCATAAAGCGCCCCTCCCCTTTCCCGGGATACTGCGCTCAACCTTGCCGGACCGCAAAGGAAAAGCCCCGCCGTCGCCGGCGGGGCCCTGTCCTGCGCGTGCCACGTGGCTCAAAGCCCCGTCGTCACGTCGATCGTGTTGCCCTCTTCGAGCGTCACATAGGCCTTCTTCACGTCTTTCCGCTTGCCCATCTGGCCGCGGAAACGCTTGACCTTGCCCTTGGTGATGGTCGTGTTGACGGCCTTCACCTTGACCCCGAAGAGGCCTTCGACGGCCGCCTTGATCTGCGGCTTTGTGCTGTCGATGGCCACTTCGAACACAACGGCGCCAGCTTCCGACGCCATCGTGGTTTTCTCGGTGATGATCGGCTTGCGGATCACGTCGTATTGTTCCGGTGTCGCGCTCATTTCAGCCGAGCCTCCAGTGCTTCGACACCGGCCTTGGTGATCACCAGGGTGTCGCTTTTCAGGATGTCATAGACGTTGGCGCCCATCGACGGCAGCACGTCGATCCCGTTCAGGTTCGCGGCGGCGCGGAGGAATCCGGCGTCCACGGCGGCCCCGTCGATGATCAGCGCGCGCTTCCAGCCCAGGTCGCGGACCTGCTTGGCCAGTGCGCCCGTCTTGCCGTCCGAGGTCGCCGCATCCAGGATCACCAGGTTGCCGGTCGCCGCTTTCGACGACAGCGCGTGGCGAAGGCCCAGCTTGCGGAACTTCTTCGGCAGGTCATGCGCGTGGCTGCGGGGCGTCGGCCCCTTGTAGATGCCACCCTTGCGGAAGATCGGCGCGCCGCGGTCGCCGTGGCGTGCGCCGCCGGTACCCTTCTGGCGATAGATCTTCTTGGTCGAGTAGCTCACTTCCGAGCGCGTCTTGACCTTGTGCGTGCCGGCCTGCGCCTTGTTGCGCTGCCAGCGGACGACACGGTGAAGGATGTCGGCGCGGGGTTCGAGACCGAAGATCTCGTCGCCCAGATCGACCGAGCCGGCCTTCCCGCCGTCCAGTTTGATCACGTCGAGTTTCATTCCTCACCGTCCTTCTTCTCTTCCGTTGCGGGCGCATCGCCTTCGTCGGATTTGTCGGCTTCGATCGAGGCTTCCGCCTCTTCCATAGCGGCAGCCTCGGCGGCGGCCTGCTCTTCGGCAAGTCGCTTGGCTTCGGCCTCGGCCTCGGCGGCAGCGGCGGCAGCGGCCTCTTCAGCAGCCTTCGCCGCGGCAGCGGCATCAGACGCCAGAGCGGCAGGCAGGATCGCGTTTTCCGGGAACGGCTTCTTCACCGCGTCCTTGATCGTGACCCAGCCACCCTTGGAGCCGGGAACCGCGCCCTTGACCATGATCAGGCCACGGTCGGCATCTGTCCGAACAACCTGCAGGTTCTGCGTGGTCACGCGGGCGGCACCCATGTGACCGGCCATCTTCTTGCCCTTGAACACGCGGCCGGGGTCCTGACACTGACCGGTCGAGCCGTGCGAGCGGTGGCTGATCGAGACACCATGCGAGGCGCGCAGGCCGCCGAAGTTGTGCCGTTTCATGGCACCGGCAAAGCCCTTACCGATCGAGGTGCCGCTGACGTCAACGAACTGACCTTCGAAGTAATGGTTCGCGGTGATCTCTTCGCCCACGCCGATCAGGTTCTCCGGATCGACCCGGAATTCCGCGATCTTGCGCTTGGGCTCGACCTTGGCGGCCGAAAAGACACCGCGCATGGCCTGCGAGGTCCGCTTGGCCTTCGCCGTGCCGGCACCGAGCTGAACGGCCGAATAGCCGTCCTTCTCTGCCGTGCGCTGGGCGACGACCTGAAGCTTGTCGAGTTGAAGAACGGTCACAGGGATCTGCTTGCCGTCTTCCATGAAAAGCCGGGTCATGCCGACTTTCTTTGCGATAACGCCGGAGCGCAACATGGGTCTGCCCTCCTTAAACCGAGATCTGGACGTCCACGCCGGCGGCGAGGTCGAGCTTCATCAGCGCGTCCACGGTCTGCGGCGTCGGATCGACGATGTCGAGAAGGCGCTTGTGGGTCCGGATCTCGAACTGGTCGCGCGACTTCTTGTCGACATGCGGACCACGGAGAACCGTGAACTTCTCGATCTTGTTCGGCATCGGAATGGGGCCGCGAACGGTCGCGCCCGTCCGCTTGGCGGTGTTGACGATTTCCTGCGTCGACGCATCGAGCACGCGGTAATCGAACGCCTTCAGGCGGATCCGGATGTTCTGACTGGCGATAGCCATTGTCGTTTTTCCTTCTGTTGAGAGGTGGAGGCGGCGATCCGCCCCCACGTCGAACTTGTTTTCAGGTGGGCGTTGCGCCCGGCATGTCTTGGTGTGGGTTCTCGGCATCTCGTTGAGACGCCTGCCACCCACCAGGGGCGTTCGCTGCGCGAAGCGCCCCTTACTCGATGATCTTCGAG
>JAJDOD010000003.1 GCA_022340315.1 Silicimonas sp.
GCGCTGATCACCCAGAATGTCGACGCCCTGCACGAGGCCGCAGGCAGCCAGGCGCTCCACATGCACGGCGCCCACTGGCAGGCCCGCTGCACCAGTTGCGAGGCCCGCTGGCCCGCGCCGCTCGTGATGTCGCTCGACGACACCTGCCCGGAATGCACCGCCGCGACGACAAGACCGGATGTGGTCTGGTTCGGCGAAATGCCCCACCGCCTGCCCGAGATCGCGGGGCATCTGCAAACGGCCGATCTCTTCGTCGCCATCGGCACCAGCGGCACGGTCTACCCCGCCGCCGGTTTCGTGGCCGAAGCGGCCAACAACGGCGCCCGTACGATGGAAATCAACCTCGAACCCTCGAACGTCGCGGGCCAGTTCGACGAGGTCATCCTCGGCCCGGCGACCGAGACCGTCCCGGCCTGGGTCGAGAGCGTGCTCGCCGGGGATTGAACCTTGCCCGGCAACGGTGCAGTCTCGCCCGGCTGCATGGGAGAGGCTGACATGAGCACCGAGGGCAAGCAGATCAACCTCGCCATCTTCGGCGGCTGCGTCGTCGCCTTCCTGACCTTCGGCTTCTCCGCCACCTTCGGCATCTTCATGGCGCCGATGTCCGCCGAGCTTGGCTGGGGCCGCGAGGTCTTTGCGATGTCGGTGGCCCTCCAGATGCTGTTCTGGGGCTTCTCGCAACCCGTCGCGGGCGCCATCGCCGACCGCTTCGGCACCGCCCGCGTGCTTGCCTTCGGTGCGGTCTGCGCCGGGCTTGGCTTCTTCCTGCGCGGCATCGTCACCGATCCCGCGCTCTTCGCGCTCACCGGCGTCCTCACCGGCATCGGCACCGGCGCGGCGTCCTGGCCCATCGTCATTGGCGCGCTCGGCAAGGTCGTCCCCGCCGAACGCCGCAGCTTCATCCTCGGCCTCGGCACGGCCGCCGCGTCGCTGGGCATGTTCATGGCCGCCCCGGCCTCGACCGCGATGATCGGCAGCTTCGGCTGGCAACCCTCGATCCTGATCATCGCCGCAAGCTTCGCCCTGATCCTGCCCTTCCTCTTCTTCATCGCGCGCGTCTCGAAACCGACCGCCGCGGGATCGACGGCAAAGGACTTCGGCCACGCGCTGTCACTTGCCTTCACCGACCGCAGCTATCTCTGCCTCTTCTTCGGCTTCTTCGTTTGCGGCTTCCACGTCGCCTTCATCCAGACCCACCTTCCGGCCTATGTCATCGACCTCGGCCTTGCCGCCTGGGTGGGAGGCTGGTCGCTGGCGCTGATCGGGCTTTTCAATATCGCGGGATCGTTCCTGGCGGGCTGGACCGGCCAGAACTTCTCGAAGAAATGGGTGCTGAGCGGCATCTACTTCGCCCGCGCGATGGTGATCGCCTTCTTCGTCCTGACGCCCGTCTCCGAGGAAACCGTCCTCGTCTTCTCTGCCGCGATGGGGGTGCTCTGGCTCTCGACCGTGCCGCTGACAATGGGCCTCGTCGCACAGACGCAGGGCCTCAAGTTTCTCTCCACCCTCGCCGGTCTCGTCTTCCTCAGCCACCAGACCGGCAGCTTCATCGGCGCATGGCTGGGCGGGCGCATCTACGACCTGAACCAGGACTATACGCCGATGTGGTGGGCGGCCATCGTTCTGGGCCTCCTCGCCGCGCTGATCCACCTGCCCATCCGCGAGGAACCGGGCCCGCTGGCGCTGGCCGAGGCCGGGAAAACCTGAGGCAACGTGGGGGCCTAGGCCCCGCGCAGGGGCGGCCCAGCCTCGTCCAACTCGCCCAGGTCCCAGTAAAGCCCGGCCATGATCGCCAGGCCTTCCTCGATGATGCGAACCGGCACATGCTCGTTCGGCGCGTGCTGCGAGCAACCGGGATAGGAATGCGGCACCCAGACCGTGGGCAAATCAAGTATCTCCGCAAAGGCATCGTTCGGCAGGCTGCCACCCAGGCTGGGCAGGATCGCCGGAAGCTGACCACAAGTCCGCTCGACGGACGCCGAAGCCCAGCCGACCCAAGGGTTCTCGGGGTCAAGCCGGGTGGCCCGGAAAATCTGGCTCCGGGCCGGAGCGACCTCGACCTGGGTGAACCCGCGCGCATCAAGATGCCGCCTCAGCGCGGGAAGGATATCGTCTCCATCGACGCCGACCGGAAACCGCAACTGGCACCGCGCCCAGGCCCGCCCCGGGATCGCAGCCACCGGCGCCTTGGGGTTCCCGGCCTCGAAAGCCAGCACCGCGAACGAACTCCAGGCATAGAGCTTCTCGGCCGCCGTCAGTCCCGGCTCGCCCCATCCGGGCTCGATCTCCGGCCCGTGGCCGTCATCGACCACCTCGCAATCCGCCAGCGCCCGCCGCACGGCTTGCGGTATCTCCCCCGGCAGCCACTCAGGGATCGCAATCCGCCCCGTCGGCCCGGCGACCGAGGCGATCGCATTGGCAAGCTGCGTCGCGGGGTCCGAGAGCAACCCGCCCCAGTTCCCCGAGTGATGTGCCCCTTCGCGCGCCTCGATCCAAATGTCGAACGACAGCGCCCCGCGCGAGCCGAGAAACAGCGTCGGCCGCTCCGCCGACAGCCTCGGCCCGTCGGAGGCGATGAAGACATCCGCCGCCAGCGCCTCCCGGTTCGCAGCCGCAACCGCGTGCAACCCCGGCGACAGCACCTCCTCGCCCATCTCGATCAGCATCTTGACGTTGAACCCAAGCCGACCGCGCACCGCCAGCACCGCCTCCAGCGCGGCGATCCCGATCGAGTGCTGGCCCTTGTTGTCCACCACGCCCCGCCCGTACCACCGATCGCCACGCTTCGTCAGTTCCCAGGGCGAGAGCCCGTCCTCCCAGTCGCCCTCCATCCCACGCACCACGTCGCCATGCCCATAGCCCAGAACGGTGGGCAGGCCGGGCGCCTCGATCCGCTCGGCGATCAGGAACGGCCAGCCCTCGGCCTCATGGACCCGACCGGTAAAGCCAAGCGCGGCCAGCGCGGGCATCAGTTCGTTTTCCAGATAGGCGACCAGCACCGCCCGCCGCTCGGGGTTCTGGCTTTCGGTGGGCATCGCCACGCGCCGCGCCAGCAGGTCGAAGAAAGCCCCCGACCGGGCAAGGTCCATCGCCCGTGATATGGCGTCCTCGCGACTCATGGCGTCATGCTACATCGGAAACCGGCCCACGGCGCGGAAAACCGCCCCTCGCCAGACGTTAATTCAGCGTCAACCATTCTTACCGCGCGCTGCCCGCCTCCCGCTTCGGGAAGCAATTACCGACCCATCCACCGACGCGATACCGACGTAATACCGACGTGATACCGACGTCGCCTTTTCCGCCCCTGCCGCTTGTTTCATTACGTAAACGCCCATCGCCAAAGCCTGCAACGCCGAACAGGCGCGCGCCACGTTAACCCTGTCGCGCGCGCGCACCCTTGCCCCGCCCCCGGCGATCCCGTAACAGGCGCGCGAACGTCAGCCACGGGACATCCATGCCCATACTCGTGATGAAATTCGGCGGCACCTCCGTCGCCTCGCTCGACCGCATCCGCCGCGCCGCCAAGCGCGTCGGCCGCGAGGTCGCGAACGGCTACGATGTCATCGTCATCGTCTCGGCAATGGCGGGCAAGACCAACGAACTGGTGGGCTGGGTCGAGGAGACGTCCAAGCTCTACGACGCCCGCGAATACGACGCGGTCGTGTCCTCCGGCGAACAGGTGACCGCCGGGCTCATGGCCCTGACGCTGCAGGAAATGGACATACCTGCCCGCTCCTGGTCCGGATGGCAGGTGCCGCTGCGCACCAACAGCTCCCACGCCTCGGCCCGGATCGACGAGATCGGGACGGACGCGAT
>JAJDOD010000107.1 GCA_022340315.1 Silicimonas sp.
TGCCTCGTCGCAGAAGATCAGCGCACGATCCTCGGGCCAATCGTCAAGCACTTCGCCCAGCTTCCGAATGTCAGCAACCTCCGGCACATAGGTCCCGCCGCACTGCTCCGCCGCCTCGACCGCGTGCGCCTGCAACCGGTCGCGCCGGATGCGTTCCGCATTTGTGAACTCGGTCTGCACCGGCAGGATACGCGCTGCCCCCATCTCGGCGGCCTTCTCGACGATGAAATCCGTGCGCGCCTTCTTGATCGGCGCGAACAGCAGCCACAGATCCGGCGGCTGGCGCTGCGGCGCCGTTGCCTCGGCACAAACCAGAACGCCCCCGCGCTTGCCCGCCTCGGCCACATCGGCACGCCACTCGCCATCGCTCCCGTTGAAAAGCAACACGGCATCGCCGACACCAAGCCGCATGACCCCGAAAAGGTAATGCGCCTGCTCCCGCGTCAGAGCGACCGATTGCCCCTCCCCCAGCGGGTGATCTACACAGAGCCTGATTTTCGCGCCTTTCATGGGAGAGCATATGACCGAGGCCGACACGCAAGGACAAGTGGCCGATGCAGTGCGCGGCAACTGGGTCGACCGCTGGGCCCCGCCCGCCACTCGTCCCTATCTCAGGCTTTCCCGCGCCGACCGGCCGATCGGCACCTGGCTTCTGCTGATCCCCTGCTGGTGGGGCCTCGGCGCGGCGGCACTATCTCAGGGCGCCTTCACCCTGCACCATGCCTGGATCGCACTCGGCTGCGCCATTGGCGCCTGGCTCATGCGCGGGGCAGGCTGCACCTGGAACGACATCACCGACCGCAACTTCGACGGCGCGGTGGAACGCACACGCTCGCGCCCCATCCCGTCGGGACAAGTCACTGTAAAAGGCGCCATCGCCTGGATGGTGGCGCAGTCGCTGATCGCCTTCTGCATCCTGCTGACCTTCAACCTCAACGCCATCCTTCTCGGCATCGCCTCGCTTGCGATCGTCTGCATCTACCCTTTCGCCAAGCGCTTCACCTGGTGGCCGCAGGTCTTCCTGGGCCTTGCCTTCAACTGGGGCGCGCTTCTGGCCTGGACCGCCGCCGCCGGCACGCTCACCTGGCCGCCGGTCCTGATCTACGCCGCCGGGATTTCCTGGACGCTGTTCTATGACACGATCTATGCCCACCAGGACAAGGAAGACGACGCGCTTATCGGCGTGAAGTCCACCGCCCGCCTCTTCGGCGAGAACACCGCCCGCTGGCTGCGGTACTTCCTGATTGCCACGGTAACTTTCTTCGCCGCCGGTCTGATCGCCGCCCTGATTGCCACCGCGAACCCGCTGCAATTGACCCTGGCGCTTTGCGGGGTGTGGGCCTTCGGCTGGCACCTGGCCTGGCAGCTTCGTGGCCTCGACATCGACGATCCCGAGCGTTGCCTGACGCTCTTCCGGTCCAATCGAAACGCAGGTCTGATCCCTGTGGGGTTTCTCGCCGCTGCCCTGATCCTGTGATTGCGCGCGCGCGCCATCAGGACTAACTAGACCGACATGAGCCCCAGGCCGTCACCGCTTCTGACCGGTATTGTTCCGCACGTCCTCGCCATCTTCGTGGCGGCCGCAGGCTGCCTGGGCGCTGCGGTCTGGGCCAAGGAGCAGATCGAGCGCGCCACGCTGACCGATCTCAACCTCGTCCTCAGCCAGTCGGGCCACGACTGGACCAATGTGGCCGTCGACGGCCTGTCGGTCGAGCTGACCGGCGTCGCACCCGACGAGGCGACGCGCTTCGCCGCGCTCTCGGTCGCGGGCACGGTCGTCGATGCTTCGCGCGTCATAGACAATATGGGCGTTGTCGCTGCGGCGGCTATCGCGGCCCCGGACTTTGCTATCGAGATCCTGAAGAACCAGGACGAAATTTCGCTGATCGGACTGGTTCCGCTGGTCTCGGACCCCGAGTCGATCGTCGAAGGCGTGAAGTCTGTCGCCAGCGGCGCCGAAGTCTCGGACCTGCTCGAGGTGGCCGATTTTCCGGTGCCCGAAGGCTGGGACATCGCGCTCGCATACGGGATAGATTTGCTGGACACCCTTCCAAGTTCAAAGCTGACGGTCGGACCCGGCGCCTTGTCGATCAAGGCCGTCGCGGAAAGCCCGGAAGACCAGCAGCGGCTCGAGCGGCAACTCAAGCGCAACGCTCCGAGCGGCGTTCGACTGACGCTTGATATCCGCGCCCCACGCCCCGTCGTCGCGCCGTTTATCCTTCGCGCGGTCCTCGATGAGAACGGCGGCCGCTTCGATGCCTGCACAGCCGACAGTGAAGAAGCGCGCAAGATCATTCTCGAAGCCGCGTTCAAGGCCAATATCAGCGGCGGCGCCGCCTGCATACTCGGCCTCGGCACTCCGTCGACCAATTGGGCGACCGCAGCGGTGGCAGGCTTCGACGCTCTTCAGAAGATCGGCGGCGGCACACTGACCATATCGAATGCCGACGTCACGCTCGTTGGCCGCCCGGGAACTTCCGCCACCCTGTTCGAGCGTACCGCGGGCGAGCTTGAATACGCCCTTCCCCCCGTTTTCTCGCTGGCGACCGTCTTGCCGGTGCCCGAACAGGCCCCCGAGGATGGCGCCAAGGCGCCGCCGGAGTTCGTCGCCACACGGTCGCCGGAAGGCCAGGTACAGTTACGCGGCAGACTGAGCGACGAGACCATGCGCGCCGCCGTCATAAGTTTCGCCGCCGCCCAGTTCGGGTCCGACAATGTCGCGCCCGCCATGCGCCTCGACGCCGATGTGCCGCCAGGCTGGCCGAAACGGGTCATGGCCGCACTCTCCGCGCTCGGGAAGCTGCACAACGGCGTCGCGACCGTTACACCCGAACGGATCGAGGTGCGCGGCACGACCGGCGACCAGAACGCGCAGGGCGAGATCGCCGGCCTATTGTCCGAAGCGCTTGGCGGCGCCGCGAAATACGAGCTCGATGTCACCTACCGCGAGGCGCTCGATCCCCTGGCTTCGATCCCGACGCCGGAGGAATGTATTGCCATGCTGAACGAAGCCGGCGCGGCACGGAAGATCACCTTCGCACCGTCTTCCACCGACATCGAAGAAGACGCGCAGGAGACCATCGACAAGCTCGCCGAGATCCTCCGCGACTGCCAGGGCGCCGCGATCGAGATCGGCGGCCATACCGACAGCCAGGGCCGCGAGGTGATGAACGAACAACTCAGCCAGGCGCGGGCGGATGCTGTCCTGAACGCCATCATGGCGCGCCGTATCCTGGTCTCGAACCTGACCGCCAAGGGCTATGGCGAAAGCAGGCCTATCGCGGACAACGACACAGAAGAGGGCCGCGAAGCCAACCGGCGCATCGAATTCCGCCTTGTGGACGATCAGGAAGACACCGAAACTGCCGAAGTGACGGACGAAGAAGATCCCGGCGCGGAAGCCGGGGACGACACCGAGGAGAGCACCGAGTGAGTGGAGCCGAGTTCATTGCCGCGACCGCCGCGATCCTCTTCATGGCGTTCCTCGCCGGCTGGTTCACCCACTGGCTGATCTCGCGGATCACCCGCGTTACGCGCTCGGACATGGACGACCTCGACAAGATGGCGCAGGAGCTTCACCAGGTCGAGGAAGCGCATGACGAGGCCACCGCCTACTTCCAGCAGCGCGAAGCCGCACTGACCAACAAGCTGCGCGAAACCGAGGCCGAACTCGAGGCCGCGATGGACGGTTTGCGCAACGCGCGGGCGGAAACCGAGGAACTGCGCGCCTACGTCGAACGTAGCAAACAGACCGGCTAGCGCCGCGGGATCGGCTCGACCGCGCCCAACCCGCTGACCGTCGCCGCGGCAACCTCGGCCCCCTTCTGCGCCGCAAGCTCGGCATCGCCGGTCTCGACATACCAGGCAAGAAAAGCCCCGGCGAAACTGTCCCCCGCACCCGAGGAGTCCACCGGCGTCGATGGTGCTGGCGACACACGGATGCGCTGACCCGGCATCGCAAGCAGCGCCCCCTTGGCCCCCATTTTCGCGACAACGATCTTGGCGCCCATGCCGATGAACCGGTCGCAAATGGCATTGGGTGTCCGGTCTCCGAACAGCAATTTCGCCTCGTCGTCGCTGGCAAAAAC
>JAJDOD010000143.1 GCA_022340315.1 Silicimonas sp.
ATTCGAACATTCCGATCGTCTTTCTGTCCCGGAACTTGTATCTACGATTAGTATCTACAAAATTCAAGCCTTCAATTTCGCTTGTCAGATACGTATCTGTCTCGCGTTGCCGAAGGATTAACCATGACCGATCTGACCCCCCGCGAAATCGTCTCCGAGCTTGACCGCTTCATCATCGGCCAGAAAGACGCCAAGCGCGCCGTTGCCGTGGCGCTCCGCAACCGCTGGCGCCGAAAGCAGCTGCCCGACGACCTGCGCGACGAGGTCTATCCGAAAAACATCCTGATGATCGGCCCCACCGGCGTCGGCAAGACCGAGATCAGCCGCCGCCTCGCCAAACTCGCCCGCGCGCCCTTCCTCAAGGTCGAAGCCACCAAGTTCACCGAGGTCGGCTATGTCGGCCGCGATGTCGAACAAATCGTCCGCGACCTCGTCGAAGCCGCCATCACCATGACCCGCGAACTCATGCGCGAGGACGTCAAAGCCAATGCCCAGAAGGCCGCCGAAGACCGCGTCCTTGCCGCCATCGCCGGTGAAGGCGCCCGTGAACAGACGCGCGAGATGTTCCGCGACAAGCTGAAGCGCGGCGAGCTGGACGATACCGTGATCGAGCTTGAGCTTCGCGACCAGTCGAATCCGTTGTCAGGAATGGAACTTCCCGGCATGCCGCCGGGGCAGGGTGGTATGGCCATCGACCTCGGGTCGATATTCGGCAAGATGCCTGGCCGTACGGTCAAGAAACGCATGACCGTCGCGCAAAGCTACGATGTTCTGATCGGCGAAGAAGCCGACAAGCTGCTTGACGACGAAACGGTAACGAAAGCCGCGCTCGAAGCGGTTCAGCAGAACGGCATCGTCTTTCTCGACGAGATCGACAAGGTCACCGCCCGTTCCGAAACCCGCGGCGCCGATGTCAGCCGCGAAGGCGTGCAACGCGACCTGCTCCCGCTGATCGAAGGCACCACCGTTTCCACGAAATACGGCCCCGTCAAAACCGACCACATCCTCTTCATCGCATCCGGCGCCTTCCACATCGCCAAGCCCTCGGACCTCCTGCCCGAACTGCAGGGCCGACTGCCGATTCGCGTCAACCTCCGCGCGTTGACCGAAGAGGATTTCGTCCGCATCCTGACCGAGACCGACAACGCCTTGACCCTGCAATACAAGGCCCTGATGGGGACCGAGGAGGTGGCGGTCGAATTCACCGACGACGGCATCGCCGCACTCGCCCGCATCGCGGCGGACGTTAACCAGTCGGTCGAAAACATCGGCGCCCGCCGTCTCTACACCGTACTGGAACGAGTGTTCGAGGAGCTGTCCTTTACCGCCCCCGACCGCTCGGGCGATAGCGTCACCATCGACGCCGCCTTCGTCGAACAGAACCTGGGCGAGCTTGGCAAGGGCTCGGACATGAGCCGTTACATGCTCTAGCCGCAAGCCGTGCTATCGCCGGACCGGGGTTCGGCGATCCGCCCGATCTGCTACGCGATTTATGGCAGCCAGCTGCATTTTCTACAGGGGCTGGGCGCCAACGTCACCCAATCGCCGGACCGCGGGCCGGTTCGGCGATGGCACGGCGGCCTCCGGCCTTGTTCCGTGCCGGGGTCTCATCGCACCAAACATTTCCCGCGTCGCTCAATGGTGCTACCGTTCCTCCATCTGTCGGAGGAGGGGACACCGATGGCCAGCACCGCCACATTCGCCGAAAGCTATGATGACACCCTGGGCCCGGTCATCTTCCGACCCTGGGCGCGCGAATTGATCGCCCGCGCGAAACCGAAAGACGGCGAGCACATACTCGACCTCGCCTGCGGCACCGGCATCGTCTCGCGCGAGATCATCGCCGCCGGGATACGGCCCGCCAGCCTCACCGGGATCGACATCAGCCCCGACATGCTCGCCGTCGCCAGGTCCCGAACCTACGCGCCAGGGATCGACACTGAGTGGCACGTCGCCGACGCCGGAAACCTGCCGGTCGCTGACGGCCGCTTCAACGTCGCGCTCTGCCAGCAGGCGTTCCAGTTCTTCCCCGACAAGCCCGCCGCGCTGGCCGAGCTGCACCGCGTCCTCGCCCCCGGCGGCCGCGTCGCCTTCTGCATCCAGCGCGAGATCGAGGTGAACCCGATGCTCAATGCGCAGGCCGTCACGCTGGAGAAGTTCGCCGGACCCGGCGCGGCCTCGGCGGTGCGCGCGATCTGCGGCCTCTCCGACCGCGAGACGATCCGCGACCTTTTCACCAGCGGCGGGTTTCAGGGCGTGGCTGTTGAAAGCGTCAGCCTCACGCTCCACCACCCCGACGCCCGCGCCTATGCGAAGGGCGCGATGGGAGGCATGCACACCGGCGACAAGATGGCCGGTCTCCCGGCAGAGAAACGCAAGGCGGCCTACGACATGTTTTGCGCCGAATTGGGCGACTGCTTCGACGGCATCGCTATGACTTTCCCGCACGTCTCGCACGTCGTCACGGCGCACAAGTGAAAATTAACCGAATCGAAACGAACTCCGGCGCCCGCCCTGTTAACCACGGGTTTTGGCCGATGTTCCACCGACGTAATACCGACGCGATACCGACGTGATACCGACGTGCCGTTTCCGACTGTTCCCCGAAGAAATTAACGCCCGCGGGTGATTCTCCCAAAATCACCGACCGGGTCGCACCGAACGTTGCGTTTTTCACTCTTTCCATTACTTCCAAACAAGCAGACACACCTCCCATGTCGGCCCTCCGCTTCATCCGCGATAACCTCAGCTTTCTCAGTGCAGGCATGATCCTGACGCTGAATTCCAGCTTTGGGCAGACCTTCTTCATCTCGATCTTCGCCGCGCAAATCCTTGCCGAGTTCTCTCTCACCAATGGCGAATGGGGCCTGATTTACACCATCGGAACAACCGCTTCCGCCGCGTTGATGTTCTGGGCGGGCGCGCTCACCGACCATTTCCGGGCCCGCGCGCTTGCGGTCATCGTCATGCCGGCTCTTGCGCTCACCTGCATCGCGATGGGTCTTAACCGCAGCGCGACAGGTCTGCTGTTTATCGTCTTCTTCCTGCGTCTTTTCGGCCAGGGCATGATCTTCCAGCTCGCCACCGTCTCGATGGCCCGCTGGTTCGCCGCTCGGCGCGGCCTCGCGCTATCGCTCTCCGCGATCGGGTTCTGGGCCGGACAGGCGGCCTTTCCCGTTGTTTTTGCAGCCCTTTTGCTCCGCTTCGACTGGCACCTTCTCTGGTACATCGCCGCCGCTTTCGTCATGCTCTGCTTCCCGGTCGTGCTCTGGCTGCTCGCCCAGGAACGCACCCCGCAAGCGCTTGCGAAAGAAGCACAAACCACCGGAATCGGCGGACGGCACTGGACCCGCGGTGAAGTCATCCAGTCCCGCTTCTTCTGGCTGCTTCTGCCCCTCCTGATCGGAACGCCGGCCTGGGGCACGGCCCTGTTTTTCCAACAGGTTCACATCGCCGAGATCAAGGGCTGGAACCTTGTCGAGTATCTCGCGCTGATCCCGCTGATGACGCTCGTTTCCGTAGGCGTCACGCTGGCAACCGGTGCGCTCATCGACCGCTTCGGTTCAGGCCGCCTTCTGCAATTCTTCCCCCTCACCTGGATCGCAGGATTTGTCGTCCTTGCCATCGCCGGCAACCTCGGTGTTGCCTCGATTGCATTCGTGATCTTCGGCGTCGCGACCGGCATGCAGGCTTCGCTTATTACGGCGTTTTGGGCCGAGTATTTCGGTACCCGCCATATCGGTGCAATCAAGGCGACTTCCGCCAGCATCATGGTCTTCGGCTCTGCCGTTGGACCGGGTATAAGCGGCTATCTCATTGATCTGGGTTATCTCTTTCCGGACCAGATGCTTTTCATCGCCGGTTACTTCCTGGTCAGCATGTGCCTTGTCTGGATCGCGGTCGAACGCGCGAGCGGACAGCTACCGTCGAAGATAGACGTAGAGAGCGCCTGACCCCCCGTGCCTCTGGTGCGCCTGGGTGGCCTGCAAGACAATTTGCCGAAGCGGCGGCTGTTCCAGCCAGAACGGCACCTGCCGCCGCAGGATACCCGGTGGCGGCTCCGCGAAGTGTTCGTCCCCTGCCTTCCGGCCCTTTCCCGTGATGACCAGCACCAGCCGCTTACCTTCGGAATGCGAGCGGACAAGAAACGCCAGAAGCGCGGAGTGCGCCCTGTCCACCGTCATTCCGTGCAGGTCGATCCTGGCCTCCGGGTCGGACTTGCCGCGCTTCATCTTCGCAAACGCCTTCCGGTCCATCCGAAGCGGCTGATCCGGCGCAACGATGCGCGTTTCGGTCGGGGAAAGGGAGGTGTTTTCGCCGACGCGGAACGCAGGCACGGGCATTTTTTCAGGCGGTCCCTTTGCCACTGGGCCTTTCGATATCAAGGGCTTGATTGTCTGGCGCCTCGCGAACGGCGTTGTCGTGTCAGTAATCTTTTTCCAAAGCCGCTCCTCTTCCGGGCTTAGTCGCCGTCCCTTGCGCGTCATAGATTCGCATCTACCAGCGCCAACGCTTCAGCGATCGGAAGCAGAACGACCATCCGGCCACTATCCCGGACGCGGCCTGCTTCTCGCCCGGCTTCGTCGCCAGACCCATAGAAGATGTCCGCCCTTTGTGCGCCGTTGATCGCCGCGCCTGTGTCCTGCGCGATCATCAACCGCCGGAACGGTCTTGCCCCGGCCTTTTCCAGCCAGACAGGCGCGCCGAGAGGAACCACCTCGGAATCGACCGCGATGCTGCGGCCCGCCGTTATAGATCGGTTCATTGCACCAAGCGGTCCCTTCTCGGGATCAACCTGGCTGACCTCGCGGAAAAAGACATACGAGGGATTGTGGTTTAGCAGATCAGCGCCGCCTTCAGGATTGTCTTGCACCCACTTCCGGATCGCCTGCGCCGAAACCTCGTGTTCGTCCAATTCACCGCGCCGGATCAGCTCCATGCCGATAGAGCGGTATGGATGGCCATTTTTTCCGCCATATCCCACTCTCATGGACCCGCCTTCGTGCAGCCTGATGCGGCCAGAGCCCTGAACCTGAAGGAAAAACTTCTCGACCGGGTTCTGCAGCCAAGCCAGCTCAAGCCCACGGCCTTCAAGTATGCCGCTTGTTTCAAGCTCCTCGCGGCTTAACCACGGAACTCCTGAGGGCATATCGTCGGGCAGGCGATAGAGCGGAACGTGAAAGCGTTCGCTGCGCCTCCGCGATCCGACCAACTCAGGCTCGTAGTAGCCGGTAAAGAGTGGCTCCTCGCCATCGGTGATCATCACCGGACGGAACAGCGTCTCGAAAAACAGTCGCGGATCGGTCACCATCCGCGCCAATTCACAGGTTGCCGGCCAGTCGCCGCTCCTGAGGTCACGGCAAGTCTCCAGATACACCTCTAGGGCTTCGGCGTGATCGTCCTGTTCCCATCCATTCAGATCTGCCCAATCGAGCAGCTTTGCCTTGCATTGCGCTGGACCGGCAAGAGCGGCCATTATTGCAACCAGGGCAAGAGTGGCACGCACCGTCACTCGCCGGTCGCGACCAGCTTCCAATTCGGATTGTCTGATCCCATCTTGCGAGAGAATGTCCAGGTGTCGCGCTGGCGTTTGATCTCGTTCGGGTTGCCCTCGACCACTTCGCCGTCTGCGTTCTTTACGACCGACGTCAACTCGCCCACGAACCGTACGGTGATATCACCCTCGGAGCTGGACCTGTCGAACTCCGCTTCCTTCAGCGATATCTCCCGGACCCCGACGAAATTCGCATCGACCGTCAAATTCTGCTCTTTTCGCATGTCGATCACGGCTTGGAAGCTGTCTGCCACTTCGTCTGAAATGAAGTCGCGAATACCGGACAGATCGCCGGACTCGAAGGCCATCAGGATCATTTCATAGGCAGCGCGCGACCCTTCAAGGAAGGTGCCAACCATGAAGCCGGGTTCCGCCATTTTCATTGCGGCCAGAGCTTTGGCACTGCTCGACCCGTCTTCAACATGATCGGTGATATCATGATCCGGACCGCCCTCGATCACATCGAACTCGGGCCGCCGGGAACTGCGCGCGCCAGACGGTCCGGTGACCGGCGGTTTCTCAAAGCCTTCGCGCGTTCCGAGCACACTTCGCAATCGAAGGATCAGGAATACGGCAATTCCGGCAAGAACCAGTAGCTGGATCAGCGATGAGCTCATGAAATCTCTCGAACCTTGGGTTTTTGACGTCAAGGCACATATGTAGGGTGGGACGGGCACCGAGTCCACCGGACGCCCTGACACGAGAGGATGAAATGCGCCTGTTTTTGCTTTTTCTGTTGGTTCCGCTGATCGAGATCGCCCTTTTCATTCAGGTGGGCGGTTTGATCGGCCTGTTTCCCACGCTGGCGATCGTCATCCTGACCGCCATTGCCGGCACGGTTCTTATCCGGTCCCAAGGTTCTGCCGTCATGAGGCAGCTGCGTGAGAATTTGGAAGATATGCGCGACCCTTCCGAGCCATTGGCACATGGTGCGATGGTCCTGTTTGCCGGTGCGCTATTGCTGACCCCGGGGTTTTTCACCGATGCGCTCGGCCTGTCGTTGATGGTTCCTGGCGTGCGCGGCCGGATCTTCAACTTCGTCCGCCAAAGGATCGTCGTCGAGGAATTTCGCTACGGTGGATCGCGACGGCAGGAAGACGAAGCCGTGGACGCCGAGTACGAGGACCTTGATGCTCCGAAAGGGCCTTCTGGCTGGACACGGCATTGAGGGGCGCCGACACCTCTGCTAGAGAAGCGCGAATTTTGGGATTTCCGAACGGAGACTAGACAATGGCCGAAAACGAAAACGGCGCGGCAGCACCGCAGATTCCGCAGATGAAAGTACTGGGGCAGTTCATCCGGGATCTGTCATTTGAGAACATTCTCGCGCAGAAGCCCGTGTCTGGACAGGTGCAGCCGGACATCCAGGTTCAGGTTGCGCTGGATGCGCGCAAGGGTGGCCAGGAAAACCAGTTCGAGGTCATAAGCAAGTACAACATCACGTCAAAGAACAAAGGAAGCGACGAAACGCTTTTCGTTCTCGAGCTTGAGTATGCCGGCCTGTTCCAGATCGAGAATATCGCAAGCGAGCAGCTTCACCCCTTCCTGATGATCGAGTGCCCGCGCATGGTATTTCCGTTCGTGCGCCGTATCGTCAGCGACCTGACCCGCGATGGTGGCTTTCCGCCATTGAATCTCGACAATATTGATTTCGTTCAGCTGTATCGCCAGCAACTCGCGCAGCGTCAGCAAGAACAGTCCGAACAGGCTCCAGCTAACTGAGCTTGCTCCAAAGCGCCGCTTTGCCCATGCCATCGACAAATGCGGCGTGGGCCCTGCGCTCATCTTCCGTCAGTCGGGAGGGCAACTTCTCGGGGCGTGGCATCGGTCGCCAGGCCCCTCCCTGAACCTGAGACGACTTATCCCGATCGGCAGTCGCAAGGACGAGGTCCGGTTGGCGACCGCCAATGAGTTCGAGGTAGACCTCGGCAAGGATTTCGCTGTCGAGAAGCGCCCCGTGCAGTGTCCGCGCAGAGTTGTCGATGCCGAACCGACGGCACAGGGCGTCCAGGGAAGCGGGCGAGCCCGGAAATTTCCTCCGCGCTATGTCGAGCGTATCGATGGCCCGCTCCCAGGCAATCGGAGGCCTGCCTAGCCACTTGAGTTCGGCATTCAGGAATTTCATGTCAAACGCCGCGTTGTGAATGACCAGCTTAGCGTCGCCAATGAATTCGAGGAAGTCCGCCGCGACCGCCTTGAAAACTGGTTTGTCGCGCAGGAAGTCAAAGGTCAGTCCGTGGACATCAACAGCGTCCTGCGGGACCTCGCGTTCGGGATTGATGTACTGGTGGTATGTCTTCCCAGTGGGGATGTGACGCATCAGCTCGACGGCGCCGATCTCTACCAGCCTGTCGCCGGTTTCGGGATCAAAGCCAGTCGTCTCAGTGTCGAGGACGATTTCTCTCATGGTCCAGCCTGTTTCTTATCTGCCTAAGGACAGTTTGAACCGCGGCTTGCGCCCCATCAAGGGTGCTTGTGTCGATCACGAAATCCGCACGGGCGCGCTTCTCCTGATCGGACATCTGCTTATCCAGTATGGCGTTGTACTTCGCGTCGGTCATTCCCGGTCGCTCGAACACACGCTGCCTTTGTGTTTCAGGGTCAGTCGAGACAACGACGACGGCATCCACCTGGTCATCGGCGCCAGTCTCGAATAGGAGCGGGACGTCGACAAGAACGATTTCCGCCTCGGCTCTCTCGATGAACTTCCGGCGGTTTTCACTCACAAGTGGATGAACAATATCTTCCAGGCGCATTAAATCCTGCTTGTTTTTCAATACGTTGGACAAAAGATCGCGCCGCACCTCGCCTTCGTTGACTGCTTCGGGAAACTCCTCTGCGATCGGTCTGACAGCTGAACCGCCCTTGGAATACAGTTCATGAACGGTTGCGTCGGCGTCCCACACCGGAACGCCCGCCTTTCGAAACATCTCCGCAGTCGTCGATTTTCCCATCCCGATCGAGCCTGTCAGACCGATGACAAATGGCCGCGTCACCGGAGAATGGCCTCCCTTAGGCCGTCGTCGATCTCCGGTTTTATTCCGAACCAGCGCTCGAACCCGGGCATCGCCTGGTAAAGGAGCATTCCAAGCCCATCCACCGTGCGGCATCCAATGGAACGCGCATGAGCCAAAAGGCCCGTTTCAAGAGGCGTGTAGACCAGGTCCGTTACAACCGCGTCATTCGAAATCCCATCGAGCGGAATACGCAACTGCGGTTTGCCCTGCATTCCAAGCGAAGAGGCGTTCACGACTGTCTTCGCCCCATCGAACATGTTTCCTGCGTGAACCCAGTCATAGACGACGACCTTGCTGCCGAACTCGCGCTGGAGGCCTTCCGCACGATTCTTGGTCCTGTTCGACAATCGAATTTCGGGAACGCCCGCGTCGATAAGCGAAGACAGGACTGCACGCGCCGCGCCGCCCGCTCCGATAACAGCGGCCGGACCGACACCGGGCTCCCAATCAGGAGCGCCGTGTTTCAGATTCTCGAGAAACCCGTACCCATCGGTGTTGTCGCCATGAATCTTCCCGTCTGCACGAAAGATCAACGTGTTGACTGACCCGATCAGTGCTGCCCGGTCAGTGACCAGGTCTGCGATCGCCATGATGCGTTCCTTGTGCGGAATTGTGACATTCGCACCGACGAAACCAAGGCGCGGCAAAAGCCGAATGGCGTCCTCGAGGTCCTCCGACGCGATGTCCATTGGAATATAGTGCCCAGCGATGCCGTATTTGCGAAGCCAGTGGCCGTGAAGCCGCGGCGAGCGCGAATGCGATACAGGCGTTCCAATAACGCCGGCGAGTGGAATCTTGCGTTCCGTCATGACGGCAACGTGCCTCGCAACGTGAGATAGGACAAGACTTCCAGAAGCGGGATGCCGAGCACATTGAAGTAGTCACCCTCGATCCGGGTAAAAAGGCGAGCTCCTTCCTCTTCGAGCTTGTAGCAACCCACCGAGTGGCGAATGCTTTCCCAGTTTCTTTCTACGTATTCCCTTAACCATTCGTCGCTCGCGTCGCGCATGAGAAGTCGAACCCGCCCGACGTGGCGCCACACCGGCCTTGCGTCCTCGTAGATTACCGCAGCGGAGTAGAGGCTATGGGTCTGCCCCCTCATCAGGATCAACTGGTCGAGGGCGTCATCCCGCGAGATTGGTTTAGAGAGCGCCTTGCCATCGAAATCCAGGACCTGATCGCAGCCGAGGACCAGGCGTTCCGGTTGCTTGCCTGAAATCTTTCGGGCCTTCGCCTCGGCCAGAGCATCTGCCATCTCCCGTGGCGTCGCGCCCTCTGATTGCATCGAAAGCTTGATCTGATCCTCGTCGATGGCCGGAATGGCGATCTCAAAAGGGACACCGGCCCGCTTCAGAAGATCCGCGCGGATGCTTGATCCCGAGGCCAGTATCAAAGAGGGCATGTGTGTAACTCTGTGAAGTGCTTGGCTGGATCGTTGGTATGATTTGCTGCAATTCGTGTGTCCAGAGCGGATGCGCCGAGATTCAATCAGAACCTGGCCCGGCAACAGCGAGATATCCACCGTGGAAACCTTGTCGGCCGGACCTGTGAAGAAGTCTGATCTGCTGCAGCTCGGGCTTGATTGGCAACAGTCTTATCCTCACCCTGTTTCTCTGTATCTAGCTGATAGTGCGCGATAATTCTTTGATATCTACAGAGACTTTGCGACTGTAGTCGGACTGGGAAAAGCTCAGGAGGATTCCGTAGACAACTCATGAATTCGACATATCCGCAGGCCCTACAAACACATCAATCTTTCTTTCTTAAATATTTATTTCTATAGAAGAGCGGTTCCGGAGCGCCTCATGATCGACTTCCTGTCCAATGCCTATCCGTGGGTCAAATCCCTGCATGTGATATCCGTGATCGCCTGGATGGCAGGGTTGTTTTATCTACCAAGACTTTTCGTTTATCATGCAGAGAAAGTCGGACAGGAAGGCGAGACGCACGAGTTGTTCTCGACAATGGAGCGCCGGCTTTTTCGGGCCATCATGAACCCTGCCATGATCGCGGCCTGGGTGTTCGGACTAATGCTCGTCTTCACACCGGGTGTCGTCGACTGGAGTCTGATCTGGCCCTGGGCAAAGGCGGCTGCAGTTTTGGGTATGACGTGGTTCCATCACTGGCTTGGGTTGCGACGTAAGGAATTCCTGGCAGGTCGCAACGAGAGAGGCGGACGGACCTTTCGTATAATGAACGAAGTACCGACGCTGCTTCTTATCGTGATCGTGATCTCGGTGATCGTGAAATTCTAAGCCCAGTTGACACACGCATCAACGGACCTTATTTGCGCTGACCAAGGCGCTGTCCTGGCGCCCCGTGTTTTTCATAACCGAAACCAACCCTCTATCTCTTTTTGTTAGGAGACGTGTCATGTCTGACCGCCTTAATCTTTCCGAGTTGAAATCGAAGTCTCCGAAGGAGCTCCTTGCGATGGCCGAGGACCTGGAGATCGAGAACGCCTCGACCATGCGGAAAGGCGAGATGATGTTCTCGATTCTCAAGGAGAGAGCGGAGGAGGACTGGACGATCGGGGGTGAGGGGGTTCTGGAAGTCCTCCAGGACGGATTTGGGTTCCTGAGGTCTCCGGAAGCCAACTACCTTCCCGGCCCGGACGACATCTATCTTTCGCCCGAAATGATCCGGCAGTTCGCACTTCGCACAGGTGATACCGTCGAGGGCGTCATTCGTGAGCCGAACGATGCCGAACGTTATTTCGCCATGACGAAGGTTGAGAAGATCAACTTTGAGGATCCCGAGAAGGCGCGGCACAAGGTGAGCTTCGACAACCTGACGCCGCTCTACCCCGATGAGCGTCTGAAAATGGAGATTGAGGATCCGACGATCAAGGACAAGTCGGCACGGGTGATTGATCTCGTCGCGCCGATCGGAAAAGGCCAGCGGTCGCTGATCGTTGCGCCGCCTCGGACGGGCAAGACCGTCATTCTGCAGAATATCGCGCACTCGATCGAAACGAACCATCCGGAGTGTTACCTGATCGTTCTTCTGATCGACGAACGTCCTGAGGAAGTGACCGACATGCAGCGGTCGGTGAAAGGCGAAGTCGTGTCTTCGACCTTCGATGAACCGGCGACGCGTCACGTTGCTGTCAGCGACATGGTGATCGAAAAGGCCAAGCGCCTGGTCGAGCACAAGCGCGATGTGGTCATTCTGCTGGACTCGATCACGCGACTTGGGCGTGCCTTCAATACGGTAGTTCCGTCTTCAGGCAAGGTGCTGACGGGCGGCGTGGACGCCAACGCGTTGCAGCGCCCGAAACGGTTTTTCGGCGCGGCAAGGAATATCGAGGAGGGCGGGTCGCTGACCATCATCGCAACCGCGCTGATTGAAACCGGCAGCCGTATGGACGAGGTCATCTTCGAGGAATTCAAAGGCACGGGTAACAGTGAAATCGTTCTTGATCGAAAAGTCGCGGATAAGCGCGTCTACCCTGCGATGGACATCCTCAAGTCCGGAACGCGGAAAGAGGACCTGCTGGTTGACAAGAACGATCTTCAGAAGACTTTCGTTCTGCGCCGGATTCTCAATCCGATGGGCACGACGGATGCAATCGAGTTCCTGCTGTCGAAACTCAAGCAGACAAAAACGAACTCCGAGTTCTTCGACTCCATGAATACATAAAAACTGTTTTAAAACAGTGATTTAATGGAAACCTCGACGATCTATGCTCTTGCCTCGGCGCGAGGGAAAGCCGGTATTGCTGTCGTGCGGATTTCCGGACCGAAGGCAAACCAGGCTATCGAGTTGCTGGCGACACAGGTGCCGCCGCGGCGTGCGAGCCTGCGGCGGCTGAAGTTTGAGGGCAGTCATCTTGATGATGCCGTCGTTATCAGCTTTCCGGGTCCAGGCAGCTTTACGGGCGAAGACGTTGTCGAACTTCATCTGCACGGCTCGCAAGCCGTGACAGCAGCGGTGCTTCGTGCACTTGAGTCGCTGGACGGTTTTCGGATCGCCGAGCCTGGCGAGTTTACGCGCCGTGCGCTGGAGAACGAGAAACTCGATCTTTCTCAGATCGAAGGCCTGGCCGACCTGATCGAAGCAGAGACCGAGGCGCAACGACGACAAGCGCTGCGCGTTCTGTCTGGCGCCATCGGGGAACGAACGCTGGAGTGGCGGGCGATGCTCATTCGGGCCGCGGCCCTGATGGAAGCTACAATTGATTTTGCAGACGAAGACGTTCCGACCGATGTCTTGCCAGAAGTTCAATCGCTGCTTGGCGCGGTGATGTCGCAATTTAAAAGCGAGCTTGCGGGCGCTTCTTCGGCGGAGCGCGTGCGTGAGGGCTTCGAGGTCGCGATCGTTGGTCCGCCGAACGTCGGGAAATCGACCTTGCTGAACCGGCTTGCCGGCCGCGAAGCTGCAATTACGTCCGAAATTGCCGGAACGACGCGGGATGTTGTCGAGGTTCGGATGGATATCGGCGGATTGCCCGTGACGCTTCTCGACACGGCGGGGATACGGGAAACGTCGGATATCATCGAGCGCAAAGGAGTCTCGTTGGCCGTCGAGCGTGCGCGCCAGGCAGATCTGCGCGTGATCCTGAAAAGCGATGACGGTGCGGCGATCATGGACCCGGTTCAGGATGACATCGTTCTCGTTTCAAAAGCGGACCTCGGCGCGGGCGATATCTCGGCGCTTTCGGGTGAAGGCGTCGATGAACTCATCGACCGCATCGGGAAAACTCTTTCGTTGCGTGTAGCCTCTGCCGGTCTGATTGTGCGCGAAAGGCATCGCAGGGCATTACTGGCGGCGACAGATGCTTTGGATTCGGCGATGAATCGGGTAAGGACCACCCCTGAGTTGGCCGAGTTGATTTCGGAAGACATCAGGACGGCTGTTCGATCTGTCGATAGCTTGGTCGGGCACGTCGGTGTGGAGGATATCTTGGACGAGATTTTTTCAAGCTTCTGCATCGGCAAATGAGGGGCGATGTTTCACGTGAAACAGTATGACAAGGACGTGGTTGTTGTCGGCGGTGGACACGCCGGTACGGAAGCCGCTCACGCTGCGGCTCGGATGGGCGCGCGCGTGGCCCTGGTCACTCTCAGCGCGGACGCCATCGGCGTCATGTCCTGCAATCCCGCAATCGGGGGCCTGGGGAAAGGCCACCTGGTTCGCGAGATCGACGCCCTTGACGGGCTGATGGGCCACGTTGCGGATCGGGCCGGGATACAGTTTCGTTTGCTCAACCGCCGCAAGGGTCCGGCCGTCCAGGGGCCGCGTGCGCAGGCGGATCGCGCTATCTATCGTAGAGAGATGCAAACGGCTATCGCGAGCCATCCCGGCATCGAAGTTGTCGAAGGTGAGGTGGCCGATTTCCTGTTCGAGAAAGGCGCCGTGCGCGGTGTTGTCCTTGGTGACGGTGCGACTGTTTCGGCCCGAACTGTTGTCCTGACCACGGGAACATTCCTACGCGGCGTCATTCACGTCGGCGATAGGTCTTTTCCAGGCGGTCGAATGGGAGAGTCGCCGTCCGTGCGCCTGGCCGAAAGAATTGATGGGTTCGGATTGCCGCTTGGGCGGCTGAAAACCGGCACGCCGCCAAGGCTCAAAAGCCAAAGCATCAATTGGGGCGCGCTGGAAATGCAGCCCGGTGACGATGAGCCTACGCTTTTCTCGTTCATGTCGTCCGACGTGTCGGCGCGGCAGCTGTCCTGCGGAATAACTCACACAAATGAGCGCATGCACGATGTGATCCGGAAGAATCTCGGTCGCTCGGCGATGTATGGCGGACATATCGAGGGTGTCGGACCAAGATACTGCCCGTCGATAGAGGACAAGGTCGTACGGTTCGCAGACAAGTCGTCTCACCAGGTCTTTCTTGAGCCGGAAGGGCTGACGAGTGACCTGGTGTATCCGAATGGGATCTCGACATCGTTGCCCGAGGAGGTCCAGGTGGAATTCGTGCATTCGGTCCACGGGCTCGAAGAGGCCGAGATTGTTCAGCCCGGCTACGCCATCGAGTACGATTATGTCGATCCGCGTGCATTGGGCACAACGCTATCCGTGCGAGATGTGGCAGGACTTTATCTCGCGGGCCAGATCAACGGCACAACCGGGTATGAGGAGGCAGCGGCGCAGGGGTTGGTTGCGGGACTAAATGCAGCTCGCGAGGCAATCGGCGGTGACCCTATACGTTTCGGGCGCGACACGTCGTACATCGGCGTGATGATTGATGACCTGGTTACGCGTGGTGTCAGCGAACCCTATCGGATGTTCACGTCGCGGGCAGAATACCGGCTTTCACTACGCGCCGACAATGCCGACCAGCGCTTGACCTTGATGGGCATGGATATTGGATGCGTCGGGGCAGCGCGCGCTGAAGCCTTTAGAACAAAGGTCGAGGCGCTCGCCAGGGGCCGTGAGCTGCTGCGGGCGCAAGAAGTATCCGCAAGCGAAGCCGCCAACCACGGCATCCGAATTTCGTCGGATGGCCGGAAAAGGACCTGCGAAGACCTTTTGTCATTTGCCGACGTCGAGTTCGCGGAGCTCGCGGAATTGCGCCCGGCGCTCGCGCCTGTCGATGAAGAGACGCGCCGCCAATTGAAGCGCGATGCGCTCTACTCGCAGTATGTCAGCCGGCAGAAGCGTGATGTTGAGAGCCTGAGGCGTGACGAGGCCCACAAGATTCCGCAGGACTTCGACTTCGACGGCCTTACCGGGTTGTCGAATGAGCTGAAGCAGAAGCTTTCCGCAGCACGCCCCGAGACCCTTGGGCAGGCTGGGCGCGTTGAAGGCGTGACGCCGGCAGCGCTTACCTTGATCCTTGCCAGACTTCGCCAATTGGAGCGGCAGCGGGCATGACAACAGGACCGCAAGTCCGGTCGTTGCCCGGCTTCGATGTTTCACGTGAAACAATCGAGCGCCTGACAGTCTACGCTGAGCTTCTTGAGAGGTGGAATCGCAAGATCAATCTTGTTTCGCCATCGACCATTCCCGATGTCTGGACCCGCCATTTCATGGATTCGGCGCAACTGACGCGCATCCATGAGGCCAGCGGCCATTGGGCCGACCTGGGAAGCGGCGGCGGCTTTCCGGGCATGGTGGTCGCGATCCTGTTCGCATCTCGAGACGATGTTCATGTAACGCTGGTTGAATCCGACCAGAGGAAGGCGGCCTTCCTGCGTACCGTTAGCCGCGAGACAGAGATTTCGGTGGGGATCGTTGCGGACCGGATTGAGCGCACGGCACCGTTGGACGCAAACATCATTTCTGCCCGCGCCCTTGCGCCGTTGAAGGATCTATTGGCCAGTTGCGAAAGACACTTCGCTCCGAAAGGGCGCGCCTTGTTCCTCAAGGGGCGGAATTCGGACTCCGAAATTAGTGAAGCCCTTGAAAGCTGGCGATTTGACTGCGAAAAGCATCCTAGCATAACGGACGGTGACGCAACCGTTCTGTCGATTGGAGACATCGCCCGTGTCTGACCCGACGCGCCCACCACCCCCACGAATAATCTCGATCGCAAACCAGAAAGGTGGCGTTGGGAAAACCACAACGGCCATCAATCTTGGCGCGGCCCTTGCCGAAAACGGGTACAGGGTTCTACTCGTCGACCTCGACCCGCAGGGGAACGCATCGACTGGACTGGGCCTCGCGCCCGAAGATCGCACGCATACGACCTACGATCTGCTCCTCGAAGACGCCGATCTGGCCCAGGTCATCTACAAGACGGGGATTGACGGGCTGTTTCTCGCGCCTTCGACGACGGACCTCAGCTCGGCAGACATCGAGATGATGGCAATCGAGAAGCGAAGTTTCTTGTTGTATGATGCGCTCAGACAGCCCGCCATCGACGCCTTTTTGCTGGACTTCATTCTCATCGACTGCCCGCCGTCGCTCAGTCTTCTGACAATCAACGCGATGGTTGCCTCGGATTCGGTCCTGATCCCGCTACAGAGCGAATTCTTCGCGCTTGAAGGGCTGTCACAGCTGATGCTGACGGTCAGGGAGGTTCGGCAGGGGGCAAATCCGAACCTTCGGATAGAGGGCGTCGTTCTGACCATGTACGATGGCCGCAACAACCTGAGCCAGCTTGTCGAGGAAGATGCGCGCGATACGTTGGGCGCGTTAGTGTACCGGACAATCGTCCCGCGTAATGTGCGAATCTCCGAGGCGCCGTCGTACTCAATGCCCGTTATTTCCTATGACCCATCATCAAAAGGCGCGATTGCCTATCGCCAGCTGGCACAAGAAATGGTAGAGAAAAGCGTACCAGCTACACCATAGGGTAGGGAGCCATGGCGAATAAACCAGAGCGTCGCGGACTTGGCCGTGGACTGTCGGCCTTGATGGCGGATGTCGATACCTCTCCGGCCAATGATGGCGCGCCGGCCGTGCGTAAACCCGAAGCGATGATCGACGTCGCGTTGATCTCACCAAACCCGGATCAGCCGCGCCGCACCTTCCCCGAGGATGCGTTGGCAGAACTTTCCGCCTCGATCCGCGAAAAGGGGATCATTCAGCCGCTCATCCTACGCCGCAACCCGCGCGACCCGTCGGGCTATGAAATCGTGGCCGGCGAGCGGCGTTGGCGGGCTGCGCAGAGAGCCCAGCTTCACGAAGTTCCGGCCATAGTCCGCGAACTCGACGACGTAGAGGTTCTCGAGCTTGCGCTGATCGAGAACATCCAGCGCGACGATCTGAATGCCATCGAAGAAGCGCGCGCGTTCCGGCAACTGATGGATCGGTTTGGACATACGCAGGAGAAACTCGCCGAGGCGCTGGGCAAGAGCCGCAGCCACATCGCCAACCTTCTGCGGCTGTTGAATTTGCCCCCCGAGATTCTGGAGATGGTCCAGCAAGGACAGATCTCTGCCGGTCATGCACGAGCGCTGCTGACGGCAGACGATCCGATCGGCCTTGCCCGGCTGGCCGTTCAGAAAGGACTGTCGGTGCGCGAGGTCGAGAAGCAGGCAAAGGCGCCAAAAACGCCGACTGTACCAACGTCTTCCGTGAGGGCCAAGGATGCCGACACGGAACTTCTCGAGCGTGATCTGAAGGCGGCCCTCGGCATGTCCGTGTCTATCGAGCACACCCCGGGTCAGGAGACGGGAACCCTCAAGATCAGGTACCGGAACCTTGAACAGCTTGACGAAGTCTGTCGGAGGCTGTCGGCGGTCGATGGCGGCAAGATCTAGGCCAAAAGCTTCCGCAGGATGGCGTTGAGAAGCGGTTTTCCCAAGGCCGTGGCACTCACCGAGCCATCGCGGATTTGAAGCAAGCCGTCATCAGCTAACTCTATGAATTTATTTGAATATTCCTGATATCTGTCCAAGGGAACGCCTTCCGAAAGCCGCAACCCCATCATCAGCATTTCTTCCAGGCTGTCTTGCGCGCCCAACGCGTGCCGCGAGGTTTCACCCGACCCCGTTCGCACGGCCTCCAGCCACGCACCCGGATTCGAGTAAGCCTCGGTTGCGATCCGTTGATTGGCGGAGGTAAAGCGCCCATGCGCTCCGGGTCCCACGCCCAGCCAATCGTGACCACGCCAATAGACCAGGTTGTGTCGCGACTCCTGGCCGGGGGCGGCGTGGTTGGAAATCTCATAGCCGGGCAGACCCGCCGCTTCCGTCATATGCTGCGTCAACTCGTACATGTCGGCTGCAAGGTCCTCCCCCGGCAACCCGCCAAGCCTGCCGCGCGCGAAGCGATCGCCAAATGCGGTGCCGTCTTCGATCGTTAGCTGGTAGAGGGACATGTGACCATCGGCCAGCATGATCGCGTCCGCCAACTCCCGTTCCCAATCTTTTAGCGACTGTTCCTGGCGGGCATAGATCAGGTCGAATGACACCCGGTCAAAATGACTGTGCGCAACATCAAGTGCGGCGCGCGCCTCGTCGGCGCTGTGCAGCCTTCCGAGTGCGCGCAGGTCCGAATCGTTAAGTGCCTGGACACCGATAGAAACCCGGTTGACGCCGGCATCCGCAATCCCCTGAAATCGAGACGCTTCGACCGACGTTGGATTGGCCTCCAGCGTTATCTCGATGTCGTTCGCGAATGGCCATGCCGTGCGGGCCGAGGAGATGATGTCTTCGACCGTTTCCGGGGTCATCAGGCTCGGCGTGCCGCCTCCGAAGAAAATTGACCCTAGGACACGGTCGGGGCAGTCCTGGCGCACGCGTTCGATCTCGGCACGGAAGGCGGTTCGCCAAGCAGACTGATCGACCGAGGCGGCAACGTGGCTGTTGAAGTCGCAGTAGGGGCATTTCGCCTGGCAGAAGGGCCAGTGAACATACAGCCCGAAGGCGCGCGGGCCGGTCACCGCGAGAAAACCGCCTTCAGTTTCCGGAATGCGTCTGCCCGATGACTGATGCGGTTCTTTTCCCACCTGTCCATCTCACCGAAGGTCACCGAGTAGCCATCCGGCACGAAAATGGGATCGTAGCCGTGGCCCTGTTCGCCCCGCATCGGCCAGGTGATCGTACCCTCGGCCTTGCCCTCGAACACCTCATCGTGCCCATCGGGCCAGGCAAGCACGAAAGTACAGCAAAACCGCGCGGTCCAGGGTTCGGGCACGCCGCGTTCGGCCAACTCTCGGTGGCTTCTTGTCATTGCCATCACGAAGTCGCGCCCCTCGCCCGTCTCGGCCCAATCCGCGGTGTAGACCCCGGGCGCACCGTCAAGGCCGTCGATCTCGATCCCGGAATCGTCGGACAGGGCCGGCAGGCCAGTTCCCTTGGCCGCGGCATGTGCCTTGATCCGCGCATTCTCGACGAAAGTCGTGCCCGTTTCCTCGGGTTCCGGAAGACCCTTCTCGGCGGCGCCGA